>JAURQC010000003.1 GCA_030836325.1 Candidatus Nanopelagicales bacterium | reverse complement strand
GCCCTCGTCGGTTGCAGCACTTCGACTGAGACCACCCGTCTCTGGATTGGGCCCGAACTCGTCGAGTGCGAGGGCGTTGCCCCGATGATGTGTATGCAGGTGGCCCGATCAGAAGGCGGCGATTACGAGTATTTCTACGACGAGATCGCCGGCTTCAGCTATCGGGAGGGAACCTCCTATGTGATCGACGTCGAGATCACCGAGGTCGATGATCCGCCCGCGGATGCTTCAAGCCTCCAGTACACACTCGTCGAGGTCATCGAGGAGAACTAGCGACGCCGCTTCTCGCGCACCCGCATCATCAGCCGAAGCGGACTGCCAGTGAACCCAAACTCCTCGCGCAAACGTCGCTCGATGAAGCGTCGATAGCCGGCTTCCAGGAACCCAGTGGTGAACAACGCGAACGACGGCGGTCCGACTCCGACCTGCGTGCCGAACAGGATGCGGGGTTGCTTCCCGCCTCGGACCGGGTGCGGATGGGCGGCAGTGAGATCGGCGAAGAACTTGTTGAGCCGACCGGTGGACACCCGCGTTTCCCAGCCCACGAGCGCCTCATCCAGTGCAGCGGTGAGCTTGTCCATGTGTCGGCCGGTGAGCGCTGAGACATTTACCCGCGGTGCCCAGGCCACCATGGCCAGGTCTCGGTCGATCTCCCGATCCAAGTAGCGCCGGCGGTCCTCATCGACCAAATCCCATTTGTTAAACGCCAAAACGAGCGCGCGACCGGCGTCAACGGCCATCGACAGGATCCGAACATCCTGCTCGCTGACCGGTTCGGAAGCGTCGATCAAGACGATCGCAACCTCCGACCGCTCAAGCGCAGTCTGGGTGCGAAGCGTGGCGTAGTACTCATGACCCGCGGACTGGCGCGCCTTGCGTCGGACACCCGCGGTGTCCACAAACCACCACCAGGTTCCCTTGATGTCAACAAGTTCATCAACTGGGTCAACTGTGGTGCCGGCAACGTCATCAACGACCACGCGCTCGCTACCTGCGAGTTTGTTCAACAAAGACGATTTCCCAACGTTCGGGCGTCCGAGTAGGGCAACGCGGCGCGGGCCGCCCTCACGGCCAATGCCTTTGCCCTTTTCAGGCAGCATGTCGACGATCTCGTCGAGTAGGTCGCCGGCGCGACGACCATGAAGAGCAGACGTCGGAAACGGCTCACCGAGCCCGAGAGACCAAAGGGCCGCCGCCGCAAGTTCGGCGTCGGCATCGTCGGCCTTGTTGGCCACGACCTTCACGGGGATGTCAGCGCGCTGAAGGACTCTGGCTACCTCTTCATCAGCGTCCGTTGCGCCGACTGTGGCATCGAGCACGAACAAGACCGCATCGGCTTCAGCAAGCGCGCGCTTGGCCTGACCAGCAATTTGGGCACCCAACCCGCGAGCACGGGTATCCCAACCGCCGGTGTCCATCACCAAGAAGTGCTTGCCGTTCCACTCTGCGTCGTAGGACACGCGGTCACGAGTCACTCCTGGAACGTCCTCGACTACCGCCTCCCGGCGACCAAGGATGCGGTTGACGAGGGTGGACTTGCCCACGTTTGGTCGGCCGAGAATGGCAAGGGTGGGTAGTTGCGCCGAGCCAGCGGCGCGTTCCATGTCAGATAGTTCGGCATCGATGTCGCCGAATTCGGCACGCGCTGCCGCCTCAGCCTGTTGGGCGAGGACATCGTCGTAAGTTCCGTCGTCGCGCTGGTCGGAAGCCGATTCCTCATCAATCTCCCACACGGCGACGTCGTCGTCGGCAAAGTCTTCGCTGCCTAGGGTCTCGGGAAACTCGCTACTCATGCCGCTCTCCTGGAATCGACGAGAACCTGCCGGGCCCACTCACCGGCCGCTAGAACCGATGCTCGCGTGACGACGTCGGTGCGTAGGTGTTCGGGGAAGGGTTGAAGGTCTCCGACCTGGACCTCGATGGAGGACTTGCGCGCCGGAGGGTCGGTAGGGCGCTTGGTGGCTGGAGCTTGGACGAGAACAGGCAGTATGGGAGCCGAAGTGCTTGCTAACGCATAACCAAGGTCGTCGACGCCTAAGGCCGCAACGGCCTCACCTGCACGCAACAACTCCGTAGCTCGATGCACCACATCCACGCCGATTCGGGTGACAGGCATTGCCAGGTCTCCCGTGATGGACAAAAGGGGCCCAGGAACACCCGCTGGGCCATCGGCCCATACGTGCAACGGTCGCGGAAGGGCAGCTTTGAGGACACTGGGAGCTGCAATGTTGTTCCACTCACACACGATTACCACTGCTCCGTGTGCAGGAACATTGTTTTGGTTCTTGGCATGAATCCGGTACGTCGACCGGATAAGTGGACCCACAATGTTCCGGGCGTGCGCCGCACGGGCAATTCCCATGACTAAGCGACTTCGCTTGCAAGGGCGACTACGGCGTCGACAACTTGATCGAAACTTAGGTCGGTGGTGTCGATCTCTATAGCGCCATCAGCGCGGGTGAGCGGTGAGACTGCGCGGGTGGAGTCCTTGGCATCACGCGTTCGAAGCGCGCTCTCGGTTGCCGAAATCGAACCGGCATCGCTCGCGTTTGTCTCGGCGGCTCGGCGCTGAGCACGCACACTGGGATCAGCGGTTAAGAAAACCTTTAGTGGTGCGTCGGAAAGCACTACCGATCCGATGTCGCGGCCTTCCACGACTATGCCGGGGCCGCTCTCGGCGGCGTGCTTGCGCTGCAACTGCACGAGCTGCTGTCGCACTACCGGGACGGCACTAACCGCACTCACTGCCGCGGTCACCTCGTCGCCGCGAATCGGTGCGGCAACGTCGGTTCCATCGACCAGGATCGTCGGGTTGGTGGGGTCGGTTCCCGACTCGATGACGGGTGCGCTCTCGCCTTCCATCAATGCCACCACTGCCCCGACGTCGTCGGGATCAACCCCAGCATGAAGCACAGCCCACGTCACGGCGCGATACATCGCACCCGTATCTAGGTACGACAGCCCCAAACGGGAGGCGACGGCCTTGCTCACGGAGGACTTCCCCGATCCTGCCGGGCCGTCGATCGCGATCACGAGTGCAGGGGACACGATCGGCAAGCGTACGCGGGCCACTCAAGGGCTACGCCCGGACGTCGAATCCCGATCCCACCAGGCCGTTAATCAGCGCATCGTGGACATCGGGGCGAACAAACAAGTCGACCAATCCGCTAGGCCGGCCCAGCACGTGCTCGATTCGCACGTCCTCGAGGTTAATACCTAGTTCGCCAGCCGCGACGAAGAGTCGCGCCAACTCCCCTGGCTTGTCTTCAACCATGACCGGCACCACGGCGTACCGGGTGGCCGCCGCTCCGTGCTTGCCGGGCAACCGCGCTTGGCCCACCTTTCCCAACTCCAACACCTCGCGCAGACCTCGCGACTCCTCAGCCAGTCCAGGCGCCAACGACGACGCTGCTTCCCGGAGGCGAGTCATTACCGATTCCAGCACTCCGGACACCGGTCCGGCGTTCGCCTGCAGAATCTGCAGCCATAGATCCGCATCCGAGGCCGCGATCCGGGTAGTGTCCAAAAGCCCTTGTCCAGCTATGCGAATACGCTCCACGGGCTCATCGGCCAAAACCGATGCCAGCGTTGACGCGACGATCTGTGGTGCATGCGAAACCAGGGCGACCGCTGTGTCGTGTTCTGCGGCATCCATCACCTCGACCCTCGCACCACACGTGGCCACCAGGTGTCGAGCGCGAGCGACGTGCTCTTCACCCTCGTGTCCCGTCGGGGTGAGGATCCATAGCCGGTCGTCGAGCAGATCCGCACGCGCGGCGGAGGGCCCTGAGGTCTCGCGGCCGGCCATCGGATGCCCGCCGATCAACCTATGCGAATCGGCACCGAGTCTGATCGCGTCGTCCAAGACGCGACCTTTGACCGATGTGGTGTCGGTAATGGTCGCGTCGGGAAAGCGCTTGGATGCCTCGGCCATTTCAGCAGCCGCAACGGTCGGGGGAACGGCAACTACCACGATGGAGGGCTCCTGCTCGGTCAACACCGATCCTGCGCCCCGGTACACGGCTTCTTGGAGTGCCGAAGCGTTCACGTCCTCGAGCACCACATCCACACCGGCCCGCACGAGCGCTAGGGCTATGGACGTGCCGATCAGTCCAGTGCCAACAACAAGAACGGGGCCTTGGACGGCAACCTCAGGATCTGCGTCGTGCGTCATGGCTGTAGGTCCTGGCGGAGCACCTCTGCCCCGCGCAGGTATACGTGATTTATGTCGCTACGGGCAATCGTCGTCTCGACGTGGGCAAGGATGCGAACCACTCGGGGCAGCGCTCCTTGGACGTCCATCTCTTGCGCACACATCAAGGGGGTGTCCACGAGACCAAAGGCCCGCGCACCGGCAGCCGGGAAAGCACATGTCAAGTCCGGCGTGCACGTGAGAATCACGCTGACTACGTCCTCGACGGCAACACCGTTGCGCTTGAGCATTTCACCCAGCAACTCACTAACGGCATCGGCCATTTCCTGCGCGTCATCGTGTTCGAGGCAGATGGCCCCACGGATACCGCACATGCGAACGTCGTTCATGAATTTCCCTTCCTGCGGCCCTGAGCGTAGCGATGGCTATCCGATACTCACATTCCCACGGCCGTATAAAGAGACCGAAGTTCTCCCCCCTCGATGTCGCGCATCCGACCGGGCTTCAAACGACCGAGATGGATGGGGCCGATGGATGTACGAACAAGATCCAGGACGGGATACCCCACGGCATCGAGCAGTCGACGAACGATCCGGTTGCGTCCGGAATGAAGCACCACCTCGACCAAGCTTCGATCTGCCAGGCGCTGGATCACCCGTGCCTTGTCGCACGCGATCGGGCCATCATCGAGCTCGATTCCATTCAGCAGGTCCCGCATCGCTTGCTTGCTAATCGGACCCTTGACAGTGGCCCGGTACGTCTTGGCTACCTCGTGACTGGGATGCACCAAGCGGTTGGCAAGTTCTCCATCATTGGTTAATAACAGCAAACCTTCGGTATCAGCATCGAGCCGACCGACGTGGAAAAGGCGTTCTTCCCGATCAGCGACGAGGTCTCCGATGCATTCCCGTCCGCGGTCATCGGACATAGCTGTCACAACGCCACGGGGCTTGTTCATCGCCACTACTGCGATCCCGGGAGCAGTCGGTACCCGCTCACCGTCGACGTGGATGACCGCGGTTGCGGGATCAACCCGTGTCCCAAGTTCGGTCACTACCTGGTTGTCGACACTCACACGCCCCTCAACGATCAGCGCTTCGGCGGCTCGCCTGCTCGCAATGCCAGCTTGGGCGAGCACCTTTTGCAGACGAATAGCCTCGTCAGGCTCAGCCACCAACGGAGTCCAAGACCTCTTCGAGATCGCCAAGATCTGGAATGTGGTCGGCGAGCGGCGGTAACTCTGCAAGGGAGGAGACACCGAGACGTTCGAGGAAATAGGACGTGGTCCGGTACAGAATCGATCCAGACTCACCGTCGTGGCCGGCCTCTTCGATCAGGCCTCGGGTGAGCAGCGTCTTGATCACACCATCGACGTTCACGCCCCGCACCGCGCTGACCTTCCCGCGCGAGACGGGTTGCTGGTAGGCGATCACCGCGAGGGTCTCCAAGCTCGCCTGCGTCAATCGTGCCTGCTGACCGTCGAGCACCCATCGCTCGATGAGTGGACTGCACTCGGCGCGGGTGTAGAACCGCCAGCCACCGGCGACCTCGCGAAGGTCGAAACCGCGCTCCTGCTCGGTGTATTCCGCCGCCAACTCCTGAACCATCGCCTCGACTTCGTCAACCGGAGTACGGGTTGCCTCTGCCAGCGTCATGATGGACATCGGCTCGTCCGCAAGCAAGAGAAGAGCCTCAAGGGCCGCCCGCAGTGACGGCGCACCGAGCGCTTCTGGCTCGTCCTCGGCAGGGTCTTCTCCAGTACTCACGCCTTCTTCGATGTCAACGCTCTCGATATCCACGGCGTCTGCCTGCTCGACGGCCTCAATGTCTTCGCTCACTGCCCTTGCCCTTCCGATTCTGATTGCCCGCCTAATCCGTCTCCGCCAGCGGTATCCGTCTCACCGTTTTCCGCCTCGTGGGCGCTAGGGACGCCTTCCACGTCTACCTCGCGCTCAACGTCGAATTCATCCGTGACGTCGATTTCGCCGTCGTCGGAGCCCACCCAACGAATCGTGAGATCGCCCAGCGGTGCGACTTGGTCAAACAACACTACGTGCTCGCGGTACAACTCAAGCAATGCCAGGAATCGCCCCACCACCAGTAGAAGCGAATCCGCATCAGCTACCAACGCGCGGAAGGTGGACGTTCGGGACCGACGCAGCCGTTGAATAATCACCGCCGCCTGCTCACGGACACTGACCTTGGGCACGTGCAGATGACCTGTACCGACCTGCTCTTCTTCCTTCGGGGCAAGTGCCAACGCCGCCATTGCAGCGAATTGGTCGGGGCCAAGGCCGATGAGAACTTCGGGAAGTAGCGCGGCGAACTGCGGCTCCAGGGACACCGTTCGCGGAAGCCGCTTGCTCGCGTTCTCCATTTGCTCAGCGAGCAGGCCCGACACCTCCTTGTAGGCGCGGTACTGGAGTAATCGCGCGAACAGCAAGTCCCGCGCTTCAAGGAGTGCGAGGTCTTCCTCGTCTTCTACTTCACCGCTGGGCAGCAGTCGCGCAGCCTTGAGATCAAGCAGCGTGGCCGCGACAACGAGGAAACTCGACGCCTCATCGAGATCCCATTGCGAACCCTTGCCCTTGATGTAGGCGATGAATTCGTCGGTAACTTGGTGTAAGGCAAGTTCGGTGACCTCAAGCTTGTGCTTGGAGATAAGTGACAACAACAGGTCGAACGGACCCTCGAAGTCACCAACTTTGACCGAGAACCCCTCCGACGACGCCGGGAGATTGGCCGGGTTGGTCGGATCGATTGGATCAGATGCATGAGCACTGCCCTGGTCGACCTCAACCGACTCCCCGGGGGTATCCGTGGAGACCGTCACCGTACGAGAACTTCCCTCGCGAGTCGTCTGTAGGCCTCGGCGCCCGAGGAACTGGAGGCGAATGACGTGATGGGTTCCCCTGCCACCGCAGCATCAGGGAACTTCACCGTGCGGTTGATGACGGTCGTGAACACCTGGTCGCCGAAGGCCTTGGTGACTGTCTCCAGTACCTCACGACTGTGCAGGGTGCGGGGGTCGTACATGGTCGCGAGCACGCCGAGGATTCGAAGGTCAGGATTGAGTCTTCCCATAACTTTGTCGATGGTGTCCTTGAGCAGTGCGACGCCACGTAGCGCGAAGTACTCGGTCTCCATCGGAATGATGACGTCGGTGCTGGCCGTCAGTGCGTTCACGGTGAGCAGGCCGAGCGAAGGCTGGCAGTCGATAAGGATGATGTCGTAGTCGGCCATGACCGGCTCAAGCACGCGCTGGAGCACATACTCACGCCCGACCTCGGTTACCAACTGAATCTCTGCCGCCGACAGGTCGATGTTGCTTGGTAGCAGGTCCATCCCGGGGACGTCGGTGTGAACCAGGACGTCACCGAGGTGGCAGTTCGGGTCGGTAAGGAGGTTGTAGATCGTGAGGTCCATCTCATTGGGGTTGTAGCCCAGGGCTACCGACAACGCGCCCTGAGGGTCGAAGTCCACCAGCAGTACTCGACGGCCATACCCGGCCAGGGCCGCCCCTAGGCTGACGGTCGAGGTGGTCTTGCCCACCCCACCCTTTTGATTCACCATCGAGATGACGCGGGCTGGCCCGTGCGTGGTCACCGGCTCTGGCGCTGGCGGTTCGGCTGCCGAGCCCACGACGGCCGAAGATTCTTGCTCGTCAGTCATCGGAGTTCCTCCATCTCGCGGCGAGCCTACTGCGCGCGAGGGTGGCTGGCGGCGTACACCTCACGCAGCGCGTCGGCCGTGACGAGGGTGTAGATCTGGGTCGTTGTGACAGAGGCGTGGCCGAGGAGTTCCTGAACAACACGAACGTCCGCGCCACCCTCCATCAGGTGGGTCGCATACGAGTGTCGCAGCGTGTGTGGACCCACGTGGTCTCCCACCTCAGCGACCACGGCACTGCGTCGGATCACTTCCCACGCAGCCTGACGGGACAGCCTGGAACCACGAACGCCCAGGAACAGCGCAGCCCCGGGCCTGCGCGCACCGGTGGCCGCTGACGCCAATGCCGGGCGACCGCGGGTGAGGTAGTCCGTCAAGGCCCGGTGCGCAGCGTCACCGAAGGGTAATCGCCGCTGCTTACTGCCCTTTCCGGTCACCAGCAACGTGCTGGTGTCGAGATCGACGTCGTCCACATCAAGTCCCACGACCTCCGAGATTCGTGTTCCCGTCCCGTACAAGACCTCCAGCAGAGCGCGATCCCTCGACCCAACCGTCGTCGCCGGATCACCCGACGCTTCGATCATTGCCTCGACGCTGGCGTAGGGCAACGCCTTGGGGAGCCGCCGCGGGATGGAAGGTGGCGCAACGTCCGTGGCAACGTCACTGGCCGTCCAACCTTCTAGGACGGCAAATCGGTGGAACGAACGAACGGCTACGACCACCCGGGCGGCGCTAGAGGCACTCAAGGCCGACTCCTCGGGGAGATCACTGTCGCGGGGGTTACGCAACGACGCGGCGAAGCTCGCGACATCCGCCGAGGTGATCCGATCGAGTTCTTCGATTGCCCGCGATCGACACCATCGGGAGTATCGAGCCAGATCCCGGCGATAGGCGGAGACGGTGTTGACGGCTAGTCCGCGCTCCACACTGACATGATCGAGGTATCCGGCGATCGCATCGTCAACACCGATCTCGGACATAGTGATCGCCACCGTTTAGGCGAGCACCTCGGTCAGCGGCACGAATGGCAGATCAAAGGCCTGCGCGACTGCCTCGTACGTGAGTGATCCTGCGTGCGTATTCAAACCCCAGGCCAGGGCCTGATCCTCCCGCAACGCCTGGCGCCATCCCTTGTCCGCAAGTGCCACCGCGTACGGCAGTGTCACATTCGTTAGTGCGTAAGTGGAGGTGTGCGGCACCGCACCGGGCATATTGGCGACGCAGTAGAACACCGAATCATGGACTCGGTAGGTGGGATCGTCGTGCGTTGTCGGTCGAGAGTCCTCGAAACAGCCTCCCTGATCAATTGCGATGTCCACGAGCACCGAGCCGGGCTTCATGCGCGAGACGAGCTCGTTGGAGATAAGCGTCGGCGCCTTGGCTCCGGGAACGAGGACAGCCCCGATCACCATGTCGGCATCGAGTACTGCGCGCTCAATTTCAAAGGCGTTGGAGGCCACGGTTTGCATGTGACCCTGGTAAATGGCATCCATCTGTCGCAGTCGTGCAATGTTCTTGTCCAACAGCAGAACCTCGGCCTGCATTCCGAGCGCGATCGCTGCCGCATTCATTCCCGAAACACCCGCACCAATGACGACGACTTTGGCTGCGTACACACCGGACACACCGCCCATGAGCACGCCGCGACCGCCGTGAACCCGCATGAGCGCGTGCGAACCGACCTGCGGTGCTAGACGTCCAGCGACTTCACTCATTGGGGCCAGGAGGGGCAGACTGCCGTCCGGCAGTTCTACAGTCTCATAGGCGATGGCGGTGGCACCGGCGCTGAGCAACGCATCTGTGCACTCACGCGAGGCAGCAAGGTGAAGGTAAGTGAAGACGACCTGACCATCACGGATTCGGGGGTACTCCTCGGCGATCGGCTCCTTGACCTTCAAGATCATCTCCGCGTACTCCCAGACGTCATCGGCGCTAGGGAGCATGCGCGCACCCGCTGCGATGTACTCCTCGTCGGAAATCGAGGAACCTCCACCGGCTCCTGCCTGGATTACGACGTCATGACCGTGGCGAGTCAACTCCATCGCACCGGCGGGCGTGATCGCTACCCGGAACTCGTTGTTTTTGACTTCCGTGGGAATACCGATTCGCACGTCGCCTCCTAGGCTCTGCTCGGGTCGATGCCGCACCGAGCGTCATCGACGCCAACATTAGACCGATCGAACGCGTGAATTGGCCTCAAGCCACGTGCGCGGATCCCACGGAGCACCCACCGGTCGGAGAAGTCCCTCTCTCCCGTGTCGCACCGCTGCCAGGGCCAAGATGCCAGCCACTCCGGACGGACTACCAATCTGACCGCCCATCACGAGCTCAACCGCCTCGTCCAGCGGGACCCACGCCTGCGGCAGGTGGGCTTCCTCGGCCTCACCCGTATGCAGACGACCCCCAGGCAGGGCTCGCAAGTCTTGTGCCAGGTAGATACGAATGGCCTCACTAGAGCCACCCGGCGAGTTGAACAGATCCACCAGCACGTTCCAACGCGCCGCCTCTACACCGGCTTCCTCCGCCAGTTCGCGAACTGCGGTCACATGGGCCAGCTCACCCTCGACGTCGAGCAGTCCGGCGGGCGGTTCGAACAGATACATCGCCACCGGATGCCGGTACTGACGAATCAACAGAACACGA
Source organism: Candidatus Nanopelagicales bacterium (assembly GCA_030836325.1). The sequence continues at coordinate 12,990 of JAURQC010000003.1, read as the reverse complement.
TCTTGATCGTCCACCGCGATCACCGCGACCGCTCCGGGGTGAATAAGGACATCACGAACGGCGTCGCGCTCATCGAACTGCACTCGGTCGCGTACCACCGACCACACGCGACCGTCGAATTCCGTGGTGCGGGCGAGAATCGGTCGGGAGTCATCGGGCTCATCAGCCACCGGACCCGTCCAGCGCTCATCGGGTTGAGGCAGGCCCTCGGGAGGCATTACCGGTTACGACACTGTCGAGGTGTTTTGCGAACCCGATGTCGCTGCCATTTCCCCTTGTCGAGTGATGGCAGCTTCGATCAACGCTGCGAACAACGGGTGCGCACGCGTGGGCCGAGACCGGAATTCTGGATGGGCTTGGGTCGCAACGTAGAACGGATGACGATCAGCAGGAATTTCGACGTATTCGACCAACCGACCATCGGGCGAGGTTCCAGAGAACACCAGTCCGGCCTCCTCCAACTGAGGCCGGTAGGCGTTCGCCACCTCGTAACGATGCCGGTGACGTTCGTCCACGTACGGCTGCCCGTACGCGCGCTCGGCTTGGCTCCCGGGAAGCAACTTCGCCGGATACAAGCCCAGACGCATAGTTCCACCCATGTCCCGATCACCAGAGACGACATCTCGCTGATCCGCCATGGTGGCAACTACCGGATGCGGTGTGGACTCGTCGAACTCAAGAGAGTTTGCGTTCTCGAGCCCGGCAAGACTTCGTGCGTACTCGATCACCATGCACTGCAGACCCAGGCATAGGCCCAGGGTCGGTAGTCCATTCTCGCGGGCAAAGGTCAGCGCACCGAGCTTTCCTTCAATCCCACGCACACCGAATCCACCGGGAACACAAATTCCATCAAGGTCGGCGAGATTGCGAGCAGCACCCTCGGGGGTTGCACAGTCATCACTGGACACCCAACGCAAATGGACTTTGCAATCGTTGTGGAATCCACCGGCGCGGATCGCCTCGGTCACCGACAGGTAGGCATCGGGAAGATCAATGTACTTACCGACCAAACCGATGGTGACCTCATTTGATGGTTGATGCACCCGACGCAGAAGGTCGTCCCAATCGGTCCAATCCACATCGCGGAACGGCAGACCCAAACGACGCACCACGTATGCGTCCAAACCCTCACCATGCAAGACCTTGGGGATGTCGTAAATGCTCGGAGCATCGACCGCAGCCACCACGGCCTCAGCGTCGACGTCACACATCATCGAGATCTTGCGTTTGATGCTCGTGGGCACAGGCCGGTCAGCGCGCAAAACGATGGCGTCGGGCTGAATACCGATATTGCGCAGCGAGGCGACCGAGTGCTGGGTTGGCTTGGTCTTTAGCTCTCCTGACGGACCGATGTACGGAAGCAACGACACGTGCAAGAAGAAGACGTTGTCGCGACCGACTTCGTGCCGAATTTGCCGAACGGCCTCCAAGAACGGCAAGGACTCGATGTCTCCGACTGTCCCACCGACTTCGGTGATGACGACGTCAACGTCCGGTCCGGCCATCCGACGGATTCGAGATTTGATCTCGTTAGTGATGTGCGGGATGACCTGGACAGTGTCGCCGAGGTACTCACCGCGTCGTTCCTTGGCGATCACCGTCGAGTACACCTGACCGGTAGTCACGTTGGCCGAACCGTGGAGATCGGTATCCAAGAAGCGTTCGTAGTGACCGATGTCCAAGTCGGTTTCTGCACCGTCATCGGTGACGAATACTTCGCCGTGCTGGAAGGGGTTCATCGTTCCGGGATCGACGTTCAAATAGGGATCGAGCTTCTGCATCGTGACGCGCAGCCCCCGCGCCTTGAGCAGATTGCCCAGACTCGAAGCCGTCAAGCCCTTGCCTAACGACGACGCCACTCCACCAGTGACGAAAAGGTGTTTGGTTTCCGATGACGCGCTTCGCGGGATATCCACGGAAGACCAGACTACTGCGCCCCAGTCCCAGACGTCGCTGCGCGTCGCGGCGTGCCGCTATCGCGCTCTCCGCGCGCAACTTCCAGCAGTTCCGCTGCGTGCGCCGCACCAGTCGTGGAACCCTCGAGCCCACTGAGCATCCGCACGAGTTCGCCGACCCGCTCCTCTCCGGATACCGAGCGCACGCTCGCCGAGGTCACTGAACCGTCGGAATCCTTGGCGACGACCAAATGGTGGTCTGCAAATGCAGCAACCTGGGGCAGATGCGTCACAACCACCACTTGCGCATCACGCGCTAACCGCGCTAACCGTCGACCCACCTCCACGGCCACCGAGCCGCCAACTCCGGCATCTACTTCGTCGAAGATCATTGTTGGAGTGGGGCTCTCGCCAACGAGGGCCACCTCGAAGGCCAGCGCCAATCTGGACAACTCACCCCCGGAAGCACCCTTGCCGATCGGCCTCGGGGTCGCACCGGGGTGTGGAGCCAACAGGATCTGCACCGCATCTGCCCCGTGCACATGAAGATCGCCGAGGTCACTAACCACCTCCACGCTCAGGTTCGCATCGGGCATCGCCAGATGCTCGAGTTCGGCTTCGACGCGAGCCGCCAATTCCTGCGCCGCTACCTTCCGCAGTTCCGAAAGGCGAGCCGCCAGTTCGCGGGCTCGCTCGGCCGCCTCAAACTCCAACCGCGCTAGTTCTTCAACCCGATCCGCACCCCCATCAGCGGCCTCAACCTGAGCCACGGCATCGGCGCGCCAGGCAAGGACCTCGTCGATGGTGGCGCCATAGGACTTACGCAGCGCGCCCAATTTCGATCGACGCTCCTCGACCCAGGCTTGACGCACCGGGTCCGCGTCCACTGTTCGCAGGTAGTCACCCAACTCGGCATCAATATCGGCAATCTCAGTCGCGGCCTGACTCAGGCGCATGGCAAGTTCAGCCAATCGCTCGTCGATGTCCGACATCGCCGCAAGTTGTTCCCCAGCCCGAGTCACCATGCTCAGTACGGCGGCGGCGTCGACGTCCTCCCCCGATCCACTCAGCAACCCGCGTGCCCCGAGCGCTGTGTCGCGCAGACCACCCGCGTGTTCGAGCACCGACGCTTCAGCGTCCAACGCGGTGTCTTCGCCACTTTCAGGAGCAACGTCTTCGATCTCAGCGATTCCCAACCGCAGCAAGGTTGCCGTTCGCTCGCGACCAGCAAGCGAAGCTCGAAGTTCGGCCAACTCCCGTTCTACCGATCGCCACTCGTTCCAGACACTTCGATAGTCCTGGACTGCTTCGCGCAGCGGTGCTCCTCCGAACCGGTCGAGCAATTCGCGCTGTGGGGCACTCTCGCGAAGCCGCGCCTGATCGGACTGACCGTGCACCGACACCAACGACGACCACACCTCGCTCAGCGCCGATACCGGAACCGGGCGACCTCCCAAGTGTGCCCGTGAGCGTCCTCGACCCGAGACGGTCCGTCGAGCGATGAGGGCGTCGTCGTCGTCAGCGATCTCCACACCAAGTTCGTCCAGAGTTCGCGCCACGACCTCGCGCACGCCTGAATCCAAAGAGACGACGGCATCGACCTCGGCCTGACCGTCGGCGTCGCGCAACTGTCCGGTCTCGGCTCGTGAACCGCGCAGTAACTCGATACCCGACAAAATCATGGTCTTGCCGGCACCGGTTTCTCCGGTGATGACCGTGAACCCGGGCGCAAAGTCCAGTTGGGCATCGGCGATCACTCCGATGCCACGGATGCGTAACTCCTCGATCATCGCCGGCTACCTGCGCTCACGAACGTTGCCGTCCGCGCCACCCCTCGACGGGTAGATCGAACTTCGCGACAAGCCGATCGGTGAACGGCGCGGGCGCCAATCGTGCGAAACGCACAGGTACCGGGTCGGCGGTCACCGTCAGTCGATCCCCAGGCAACACATCGATGGTGCGTCGTCCATCGGCCCACAGCACGGCGGCGGAGCCGGGATCCACGTCGAGCGAGATCGAACTGGTCGGGGACACAACCAATGGACGCGCAAAGAGCGCGTGCGCGCTCAGTGGCACCACCAACAGCGCCGCAACCTCGGGCCAGACGACCGGCCCACCAGCAGAGAAGGCATAGGCAGTAGACCCGGTGGGTGTCGCGCATACGACTCCGTCGCAGCCCCACCGCGACAGTGGCCGGCCGTCCACCTCTACCAAAACGTTGATCATCCGCTCGCGGGCAGCCTTCTCCAGGCTCACCTCGTTCAACGCCCAAGTGCCATCGACGTGCTGGCCACCACGATGCACCGCGACGTTCAGCCGGGTGCGTTCTTCGACTTCCCATCGACGCTCAACCAAAGACTGAACGACAAAACTCACGTCTTCGGGCTCGGCTTCGGCAAGGAAACCGACGTGACCGAGATTGACTCCCAACAGCGGAGTTCCCGGTTCGGCAAGTTCAGCCGCGCGCAAGATGGTGCCGTCACCGCCGAATACGACAACCACATCACCGCGAGCACTACCGGCCTCATCGACGAACACATCGATCGCGTCGGAGGTATCCAGATTCAGGCTAGTGATGTCCTCCTCCACTCCACCGACCTGAGCCCCAGCCGAAAGCAGGGCCTGGACCACTGACGTCGCAATCGAACGCGCATCGGGGCTCGCGGTGTTCACCACCACGAAGACCCGCACCGGGGCATTCGACGTCATTGCGGTCCCTCCTCGACGGCTCGAAGGATGGCCGCGTGCAGGGCATCTTCGTCCATCCCGACATCATCCTCGCTCGCCGCCCCCACGTCACGCGCAACTTTGGTCATCCACAGGAAGTACTCGACGTTCCCCTTAGGGCCTGGCAACGGGCTCGCCACGACACCACAAATCTCTAGACCCAAGTCCCGCGCGCAATCGGCAACAGTGGTCACCGCCTCGGCTCGCAACCGTGGGCTGGTCACCACACCCGAACCGACTCGCTCTTTGCCGACCTCAAACTGGGGCTTAACCATGAGTACAAAATCAGCTCTGTCTGCGGCTACGGCGATCAACGACGCCAGCACAACGGTCAGGGATATAAATGAGAGGTCAGCGACAATCAGATTCGGTGAATACGGCAACTCATGCCCAGCACGATCAAGATGCCGCACATTGGTCCGCTCCAGCACATTCACGCGTTCATCAGAACGCAGGCGCCACGCGAGTTGTCCGTAGCCAACATCGGCGGCAATCACCCGCTGTGCACCGCGTTCGAGTAGCACCTGAGTAAAGCCACCGGTGGAAGCACCCGCATCGAGCGCCAACGCTCCGTCGACCGACAGTCCGGGCAAGGCGCCAGCGCCGGCAGCGCCACCTGCACCAAAAGCATCAAGCGCACCAATGAGCTTGTACGCGCCTCGTGAGACGTAGTCCGATTCGGGTTCGACTCGTATCTCGATCGCCGCCGCCTCATCGACCTGCGTCGCAGCCTTGGTAGCGGTGACGCCAGCGACACTGACCCGACCCTCATCGATGGCAAGTCGACCTTGTTCGCGAGAGGGAGCGAGTCCCCGGCGGACCAACTCCGCGTCGAGCCGACGTCGGGTCACCGATTGTCCCTACGGCGCCGGTTCGTCCTCGGCAACCAGCCCATCGAGGGTCGCGCGAAGCGAAGACTGGACCCTCTCGTAGACCGCAGCATGCTCGGTGACGTCGATATCGGCGAGCGCGTGAAGGTCCTCGAGGGCGGCATCGACAGCAGGGTTCCCCGTGGGTTCCCAGACCGGGAGCACCGCATCTGGGAGGTCGGGAGAAACTCCGTCTTCCAAGACCATGATGTCGTCCTCGAGCGAAGTTTCATCGTCGGATGATTCGACCTCTTCCGACTCCGCCGCCCGGACCGCATCTTCCTCGGTGACGATGTCCAAGGCATCGGTCTCCACGGCCCTTACCTCAGTAACGTCTTGCTCAACAGCGCCGGCGTCGAGGTCCTCGGCCGCTAGCTCCTGCGATCCTTCGCCCCAGTTGTCGGAGCTCATTCGGGAACCACCTTCTTCTTTACCTTTACCGGTGGCGTATCTGCATCTCCCGCATCCTTCGGCGCGGCCTCTGGAGAGGGCGCAGTTGGCGCGGTTGCGGCCTTCTCACGCTCAAGTCGCTCGACCCGCGCCCGCAGCGCGGCCAACTCATCCTCCCGCACAAATCCCATGCGACCCACAGCTCGGTCCACCTCGGTGCGGATCATGCCAACGAGCATCTCGCGGTTCTGCTTGGAGGTGGTGAGGAGATCGTCGGCGATGTCTTGAACAGACTCCATGACGTCCGGGGTCTTCCCCGTCATCTGCATGCCCTGATTAACCAATGCCATCGCAGCATCACGCGCCTTGCTTGCGGTCACCTCGGTCAACCCGGTGGCTAGTTGTACATAGCCACGCAGTGCTTCCATCATTTCCATCGCCTCCTTTGATTCCAGCCTAGTGCGCCCAGCGCGTCGATCTGGCGCGACGCAACCCGGTCTAGCCGGCTAGTTCTGACGCCGCCTGAAGGCATGTGTTGGTCAGTTCCAGGCGTGCTGCATCGCTTGGATGTGACTGGCACCATGCCCGCGCCAAGGATCGTCGCACCTGACCCAAAGGGTCTGCGGAGTCAGGCGCATCCGGTGAGATAAGCACGTGCGAAGCGGGGCCGTTCAACGCTTGAAGGTCGGCGGCAAGCAATGTGGGTCGCCGCAGTGGATCAGCATCAGCGAGATCAACGAGATCGGTCACCGACACCACCCCGGTCAGAACCAACAGGGAATCCATCCCCGCACGATTGGCTCCCTCGATGTCGGTATCAATTCGATCCCCGATCACCAAGGCACGCGATGACGACATCCGCTCGGCCGCCAACTCGAACAACAGTGGTTCGGGCTTGCCAGTCACGGCATCGGGTGATCGACCCACGGCCTCGCTCACTGCGGCAACGAGGGCGCCGTTACCGGGAGCAAGTCCGAACTCCGTTGGGATGTTCCGGTCAAGATTGGTCGCCACCCAGAGCGCACCATCAGCAATGGCATAACTGGCTTCGGCAAGATCACACCATCCCAAAGTGGGACCGAACCCCTGCACGACGGCAATCACATCGTCATGTCTCTCCCGCGTGGGAACAAAGCCGCCATCACGCAGCGCCTCTTCGATGCCTGGACCACCGACGACCATGACATGTTTACCGGCCGGAAAACCCCGCGCGTGGAGGTACGCGACTGCTCCCTGCGGCGACGTCACCACATTCTCGATGCTGGACTCCAGCCCCAACCCGGAAAGTTTGTCGGCGACGACACTCGGAGAGTTAGCTGCGTTATTGGTCAGGACGCACCACGGCATGGCCTGAGTAACCGGTCCGAGTGTCTCGATGGCGTAGGGCACGCGCTCGGCACCTCGGTAGATAACGCCATCCGCATCCAAGATCAAGCCGTCGTAGTCCCACAGACTTGATGCTCGCGCGCTGTGCCCTCCAGTCGGGTCCGAACTCCCCACACCGGGCGTCCGATCAGAGCTCTTTGAATGTTCCATCACGACTGACCAGGAAGAGAGCCGGCCTCACTGTCGGAACCACCGAAATCAGCCTCGATCGGACCCTCCAGAGGCATCCCTGCTTGCTTTCGTGCCCGCAGCGTGGCCTTGACCTGGCTCAGAGCCTGGGCGTACTCCGATCGCTCCGGCCGCATTACGAACGCCATCGAAAGGTGGTCTCGCGCCGTCGGGAACCTCTGCAGCCGCCACAGCGCCATCCCGAGCGCGTAGTGCGCGTAGTCGTCGTCCGGGGAGTGTTCGACCAATTCAGTCAGCACTTCCACCGCATACACGTAGCGGCGAGCTTCGAACAGCGCGCGGCCTAGGGCCTCGGTCACAGATGGACTCGATTCAGCCCGCCGCACCCGCTCCAACAGAACGATCGCGGCATCCGGGTTCCCTGCAGCCAACAAGCCCTGGGCACGTTGGAACCAGTCATAAGGGTCGCCCTCGGGAGTTCCCGCTTCCAAGGGGTCAACAGTCACGTCCGCATCGTCGCATGACCGACCATTACGTCGATTCCCGCACCCTTCGCATGGCACGAACATCGACGTCCATGGCGCTCCCCAATCCCCCGGGTGACCGCCAAAAACGTCGACGCAGGGATCCGTCGATCTCAACCACGGTGCCCGGTTCCCATTTCTCGACGGCATCTCGCACCCGCGCCTTCCCCGTGACACACGCGATGGAATCGACCCGAGAACCGGAGCGCTCACCACCCGCCGCCTTCCCGGCCACCCGGTCCACGATCACAGTGAACGTCGTGATGACGTCCCCGCTGGGCAATTCCCGCGTCTGATGGCGGGCTCCTAGGCGACCGATCACCTCCACCCGGGACGTGGTCTTTGTCTGTGCACCCTCATGCGCTCCCATGTCTCCTCCTGCATCGTTTGCGAGCCGCCGTCGCGGCAGTTCGCCAAGATCTACACAAGTAGTCAGATGCAGTGCGTTCCATTCCTAGTCGAAGACAGTGGACGCGATTCCGCGCAAGAATGCTGCTGTGGATAGCCAAAGTCGGGACCACGTAGGCCCAGACGACTCGCCTCCATCACCGATCATTGAAGACCTCGGTGCTGAGGTGTTCTCCATCGACACGCAGATGGCCGGACACACGGGTATCACGTCGAGCTACCTCATCCGCGGCTCGCGACCGTGCCTAGTTGAAACCGGAACAGCCCTTTCGGCTCCGGCCGTCATCGCCGCTCTCGACGCCTTAGGCGTAGATGCCCCCGACCTCGCGACCGTGGTTGTCACCCACATCCACCTCGACCACGCCGGTGGTGTCGGCGACATAGCTTTGGCCTACCCCAACGCCCAGGTCGTCGTGCACGAACGCGGTGCGCGGCACCTCGCCGACCCCACGAAATTAATCGCTAGCGCTATGCGGGTATTCGGGCCAGAAATGCAAAGACTCTTCGGTCCGCTGCTGCCCACGCCCGCCGAACGCCTGAACACCCTGGCGGGAACGGGGTCAATCGACCTCGGCGATGGCCGCCGGCTTGATGCCTTCCATAACCCCGGTCATGCTTCCCATCACGTGGCCCTGGTCGACTCGCAGACTGGAGACCTCTACACCGGAGACGCCGCTGGTGTCTTCATTCCGGATACCGAAGAGGTGCGACCGGCCACCCCACCGCCGGATTTCGATCTGGATCTTGCACTGAACTCACTACGACGTATGCGCCAAGCCGCACCCGCACGATTGCTGTTCAGCCACTTTGGACCGGTGACCGACGTGGAGAGAGTGTTCGCCGAGTCCGAAGCCGAACTGCACTACTGGGTTGAGCAGGTCTCTCAGGCATATCACGCCGGGCTAGACCTCGAACACGCCGTCGCGATGGTTCACGAGAAGGACAAGCAGCGGCACCCGCAGTTCTACGCGGACCCTGATCGAGCGAAAAAGTTCGAGGAACTCTCAAGCACCCAGGCCCAGGTATCCGGAATCTGGCGCTGGCTCGAGAAGTCCGACGCCAACGCCTAGCCGCTGCAAGTTCGCGCCCTCAGACTGCAAGGTCGCGCCCTGAGACTGCAAGTTCGCGCCCTCAGACTGCAAGTTCGCGCCCTCAGACTGCAAGTTCGCGGGAGGTTAGGGGGTGAGGCGGTCGGCTGCGTCCGTCTCGTCATCCACGTCGGAGGCCGCTGCCTTGGCGAACCATTCTCGAGCCTCGTCCGTGCGACCTAGCGCCTCGAGGGTCGCGGCGTATGCGTACTGCAGTCGGGCTCGCTCCCCACCAGCCGGCAGAGACGACATCTCTGGAATATCCAGCAACACCAACGCCGCGTCGTGCTGACCCATGTCACTTCGAGCACCCGCGGCGACGATCGCCGACTCGATACGCGAGGACGTGTCCCTAGGGCGATAAGCCCGTAGTTCCTCAAGCGCCCGCTCGGGCCGACCAAGTCCGCGTTCGCAGTCGGCCATCATCGGCGTGAACGAGTCATCCCCGTTCATCCGCCGCACCGCGCGAAGCTCCGCCAATGCATCGGAATAGTCACCGTTGCGATACGCCGTGATCCCGTGTGCCTCACGGACGCAGGCCACCCGGCCCGCAAGCCGCTTGGCCTCCTTCGTGAACTCCAGTGCCTTCTCGGGTTCCTCGTCTTCGAGCGCCCACTCAGCAGCAACAAGCAGCGAACCCACACGGTCGCGAAGTTCCTCGGGTAAGGTCCGCAGCTCGTTGATCACTGACGGGTCAAGATCCTCTGGATCAACACCCTCGGGAATTCGTGGTCCTCGCGGTGCGCGATCAGCGTCGGAACGAGGTCGCCGCGAGTCGCGCGATTCCCGACCATCACCCGAGCGAGCACCCGGGCTACTCGTACCACCGCGAGGCGGAGTCCCCTTACCCGGCGGACGACCCTTACCCGAGCCACCGGGTCCACCGGCTCTCCCAGACCCACGTTTGCCAGTCGGGCGCCCCCCGGGACCACCGGGCTTGCCACCCCGAGGCCTACCGCCCCCCGCACCGGACTGCCCTGACGAACCTCGACGATCGGGTCGTTGCTCCACGGCCATACCTTCCTACACGCGTGTGGTGAAAAAACAAAGGCCACCCGAAGGTGGCCTTTGTAAAGAATGTCCGGCGGCGTCCTACTCTCCCACGAGGTCCCCCTCGCAGTACCATCGGCGCAGAAGGGCTTAGCTTCCGGGTTCGGAATGGAGCCGGGCGTTTCCCCTTCGCCATGGCCGCCGAAACTCTATTGAGATGTGGTGGTTTCCCGACCGAATCTCGGGAACCGCACAGTGGACGCGAGTTAGTGAAGTAAGCAAGTCCTCGGACTATTAGTACCGGTCAGCTCCACACATTGCTGTGCTTCCACATCCGGCCTATCAACCCAGTCGTCTAGCTGGGGTCCTTACCTGGTAAACCAGTGAGAGTCCTCATCTTGAAGTGGGCTTCCCGCTTAGATGCTTTCAGCGGTTATCCCTTCCGAACGTAGCTAACCAGCCGTGCCCTTGGCAGGACAACTGGCACACCAGAGGTTCGTCCGTCCCGGTCCTCTCGTACTAGGGACAGCTCTTCTCAAGACTCTTACGCGCGTGGCGGATAGGGACCGAACTGTCTCACGACGTTCTAAACCCAGCTCGCGTGCCGCTTTAATGGGCGAACAGCCCAACCCTTGGGACCGACTCCAGCCCCAGGATGCGACGAGCCGACATCGAGGTGCCAAACCATCCCGTCGATATGGACTCTTGGGGAAGATCAGCCTGTTATCCCCGGGGTACCTTTTATCCGTTGAGCGACGCCGCTTCCACATGCCGGCGCCGGATCACTAGTTCCGACTTTCGTCCCTGCTCGACCTGTCAGTCTCACAGTCAAGCTCCCTTGTGCACTTACACTCGACACCTGATTGCCAACCAGGCTGAGGGAACCTTTGAGCGCCTCCGTTACTTTTTGGGAGGCAACCGCCCCAGTTAAACTACCCACCAGGCACTGTCCCTAATCCGGATCACGGATCGAGGTTAGACAGCCAATACGATCAGAGTGGTATTTCAACGATGACTCCACCCGAACTGGCGTCCGGGCTTCCAAGTCTCCCACCTATCCTACACAAATCGAACCGACCACCAATACCAAGCTGTAGTAAAGGTCCCGGGGTCTTTCCGTCCTGCCACGCGTAACGAGCATCTTTACTCGTAGTGCAATTTCGCCGAGTCTGCGGTTGAGACAGCGTGGAAGTCGTTACGCCATTCGTGCAGGTCGGAACTTACCCGACAAGGAATTTCGCTACCTTAGGATGGTTATAGTTACCACCGCCGTTTACTGGCGCTTAAGTTCTCAGCTTCGCTCCGAAGAACTAACTGGTCCCCTTAACGTTCCAGCACCGGGCAGGCGTCAGTCCATATACGTCGTCTTGCGACTTTGCATGGACCTGTGTTTTTAGTAAACAGTCGCTTCCACCTGGTCTCTGCGGCCGTAGCCAGCTCAGGGAGCAAGTCCCATCACCAGCCGCGGCCCCCCTTCTCCCGAAGTTACGGGGGCAATTTGCCGAGTTCCTTAACCACAGTTCACTCGATCGCCTCGGTATTCTCTACCTGACCACCTGTGTCGGTTTGGGGTACGGGCGGCTTACACACTCGCTAGAGGCTTTTCTCGGCAGCATAGGATCACTCACTTCACCTCAATCGGCTCGGCATCAGCTCTCAGGAATATCAGGTGCGGATTTGCCTACACCTGTCCCTACAGCCTTACCCGCGGACTACCATCGCCGCGGATGAGCTACCTTCCTGCGTCACCCCATCGCTTGCCTACTACCGGTTTGGGTCGCGCGCTCCTCCACCTCACTCCGAAGAGATCCGTGGATTCGGGCGCTTAGCATTACCGGGCTCGGCATTGGCGCGATGCAGCCGGTACGGGAATATCAACCCGTTGTCCATCGACTACGCCTGTCGGCCTCGCCTTAGGTCCCGACTTACCCAGGGCGGATTAGCCTGGCCCTGGAACCCTTGGTCATCCGGCGGACGGGTTTCTCACCCGTCTTTCGCTACTCATGCCTGCATTCTCACTCGTGTGGCGTCCACGGCTGGGTTACCCCGCCGCTTCGCTCGCCACACGACGCTCCCCTACCCATCTACACACCTGGACCTTACGGCCGGGTTATCGGTGTAAATGCCACAACTTCGGCGATGTGCTTGAGCCCCGTTACATTGTCGGCGCGGAATCACTTGACCAGTGGGCTATTACGCACTCTTTTAAGGGTGGCTGCTTCTAAGCCAACCTCCTGGTTGTCTATGCAACTCCACATCCTTTCCCACTTAGCACACGCTTAGGGGCCTTAGTTGGTGGTCTGGGCTGTTTCCCTCTCGACTATGAACCTTATCGCCCACAGTCTCACTGCCACGCTCTCACTTATCGGCATTCGGAGTTTGGTTGGGTTCAGTAAGCTTGTAGGCCCCCTAGCCCATCCAGTGCTCTACCTCCGATAAGAAACACGTGACGCTGCACCTAAATGCATTTCGGGGAGAACCAGCTATCACGGAGTTTGATTGGCCTTTCACCCCTATCCACAGCTCATCCCCCCAGTTTTCAACCTAGGTGGGTTCGGTCCTCCACGAAGTCTTACCTTCGCTT
>JAURQC010000049.1 GCA_030836325.1 Candidatus Nanopelagicales bacterium | reverse complement strand
TATCTGGATGGCTGTCGAGGATTTCGACAACCTTGCCCCAACAGTTCCTCCGGAGTCCGTGGTCGTCTGCGCGCATGGGAACGGCAGCGCCCTGCTCTTGGACATGCTTGCCGATGCCGGGGTCGAGACTCTCAGTCTCGAAGGTGGTACCGCGGCTTGGGCCGAGCTCCTGGTGCCGATGCCTCTTGAGTGCCTGCCCGAAGGAGTAGTTGGGTGGCAGATCCTGCGGCCGTCGAAAGCATGTCTGTCCTACATGATCGGGGTACCCGGCAAGGACGCGATCGTGGTCGATCCCGCACGCTACCCCGACCCGTACATCGAGTTGGCGGCATCCGAAGGCATGACCATCACGCACGTGATCGACACCCACGTCCACGCTGATCACATCAGCGGCGGCCCTGAACTCGCGGAGAAGGTCGGAGCCGAGTACCACCTGCCTTTGGAAGATGCGGGCGGTTCGATTCCGTGGCCCAACACACCCCTTCAGGACGGAACTGAAATCGATCTCGGTGGTCACACGGTCGCGACCTTCGCCATCAAGATGCCCGGCCACACTCCGGGAACCACATGCGTTCATATTCCCGGTCACTTGCTGCTTACCGGCGACACCGTGTTCGTACGCGGCGTAGGCCGCCCCGACCTCACCGGCAAAGCCGATGAACTCGCACGCGAGCTCTACTTCACGGTCAACGAGAAGCTACGCCCACTGGATCCTGCGACCATCGTTCTCCCCGCCCATTGGTCGACGGTTGACGAGATGGGTGCGGACGGAATGGTTAAGACGACGCTTGGTCAAGTCTTCGAGTCAACACTGCTTAACGAAGAGGATCTGGTGAAGTTCGTCGAGGAGATCGTTGGCACACTTCCCAGCGCCCCAGATTTTTACGACACCATCCGTGAGGTCAATTCCGGAAAGACAGTCTCGGCCGAAGAAATCGAAACACTGGAAATCGGCAAGAACCAGTGCGCTGCGTCAACTACAACATAGGAACGTACTTCACTTCACGACGATTGGGTAGGTTGGCGTCTCATGGACAAGCAGACTGAGCTAGAGATCCACGAACTGCACGCCCGGATCTGCAAGGCCATCGCCGATCCCAAGCGTCTTTTGATCATCAATGAACTTCGCAACGGCCCCTTGACGGTCAACGAGATCGCGGAAGCGCTTGATTTGTCCCAGAGCAACACCAGCCAGCACCTCGCGGTCCTGCGCGAGCGCAATGTCGTGCAGGCCGATCGTGACGGCGCCAGCGTTTACTACTCGCTGCGCAGTAAGAAAGTGGTGAAGGCCATTGATCTGCTCCGCGAATTCATGGCCGAGGAACTCACCGGTTCCACCAAACTGCAGCGTGCCGCGGGACGCCTCGTTACTGCGCGACGCTGAGGCGCAATTAATCGGACGCCACTAGTCGGAATGAATCTGGCTTCGGCGCACCCACGGCACCGGAATCCACGGCAGGGTCTCTCCTGCCGCCACTCCCTCCGCAGGCACGACGGCCCAGCCATCGGCGTGCGCGATTCCGCGCAGCATCGCCGAGGAGACATGTTCGACCTGCCGAAAGCCTCCGAGTTCGCGGCGGCCAACCATCAAGCGCGTCAGTTCCTTGGTAGTTGTTGGAACTGCTTCAGCCATCTGCACCCTCGGCAGATCGCGATCCCCGCGACCGAACCACGTCTCGATTCCAGGCTCAAGAAGGCTGACCATCGCAACCAAGGCGCTGAGCGGATTACCCGGCAATCCGACGACCGGCGTGCCGTCGATCTCGACGAGCATCATGGGGTGCCCTGGGCGAACGGCCACGCCGTCGACAAGGAAACGTGCATCAAGTGACTCCATAACCGACCGCAGGAAATCGCGGTGACCTCGGGCGGTGCCACCCGTCGCGACGACCAGGTCGGATTCTGAGATGGCCGCACGCAGGGCGCTGTCCAGTGCTTTCGGATCATCGCGAACATGCTGCGGAGTCGTCGCAGCACCTCCGAGGGCTCGGACCCAAGCTGGAATCTGAATGCCCAGCGCATCGCGAACTTGCCCTGCCCCAGGAGTCCCCGAACGGACAACCTCATCTCCGAGAACCAGCGCGGAGACGAGCGGGCGCCGGAACACAAGGACGCTATCGAGCCCAGCCGCCGCCAGCGAACCCAGCAGCGCGGGATTCACAATGTCCCCGCGGTGCGCCAGTACATCTCCGACACGGCACTCTTCGCCTCGAGGCCGGATGTGCAACTTCATAGGCACGTCTGCCGAGACGACACCACCGCTGACCTGCGCCACTTCCCAGGGAATGACCGCGGTTGCGCCTGAGGGGATAGCGCCACCTGTTGCGATGCGCATGGCTTCAGATCCAGACAATTCGCGGTCGCTCGGATTACCCGTATCGATCGTTCCGATGACGGTCCACGGGCCGTCGCCGGAAACGACCCACCCGTCCATCGCTGCAGTGGCGAATCCGGGTAGATCAGCGAGGGCTTGCACGTCCGATGCGAGGGTCCGTCCCAGAGACTCCGCGAGCGAGACTTCTTCTTGCGGGCCAATGTCGAGCGCACCGCCCGCGAGCACGCGGGCCTGCCACCAGGAAAGGTCAGCCATCGAATCCCTGAGCAAGTCGGGACATGGCATCGGCCACGGTTCGCGGGTCCGCTCCCTGGGCGACGGCGTAGCCCAAGAGATAAGTGGTGATGGGCGCAGCTGGCCGTTCAACATTGTGGGCTGCGTCCCTAGCAACATCCAGGATCGTTTCAATGTCAGGAAGAGCCGGCACATCCAGGTCGGCGTTCACCATTTCAATCCAGCGCCTTAGGCGCGCTGACTGCTCTGCATTCATCGGAAAGGGTCCTCACTGCTCGCGTTGCGTGGATGCTCGGCGGGCTCGATCCAGGTCGGCGGGAGTATCCACATCCAGAAGGCTAACGCCGAGATCGATCGGGACATCGACGGATTCGAGTTCGCCTACGAGGCGACCAAACGGCTCACCACTCCAGTCAGACCGGGATCGGGCTGACTCGTCGAGTGCATTACGCAAGTACGCGGCACACAGCCACTGTTGACGACCACGATCATCGATCGGAATCCACGCTTCCGCCTCGGGATCGCGTCGGACTGCATCACGAACCCGAGCGAGGGCGATATGCGCAAACGGCATATCGACCGCGAGCACCCCGATGATGTCGGAATCACACAGAGGCAAGCCCGCCACCACTGCCGCTGCCGGCCCGCCGGGGTAGTCCACCCCGAGCACGTGCACCGTCGCATATGGATCAGATGCCGCAATCGAAGCGCGAGCATGTTCCAACAACGATCGCCCGGCTACCTCGACTTTCGCCTTGTCCTGACCGAGTCGTGACGACGCGCCTCCGGTGAGAAGCAGCCAGTCGGTCAACCCGCCTGCCGAATCGCAGCGTGCGCCTCAGCCTCCTGGACGGCCTGCTGCAGTTGCGTCACGGCCGCGGTGAGCCGTCCGTCCCACTCGCCGGCTCGTACATGCCACATCACCGTGTCAACAGCTTCCTCGAGTACGGTGCGAGGAGATCGCGGGCCATCGGGACCCAGTCGATTCATGACTCTGTCCGCTGCGGCCAACCAGTTCTCGGCAACCTGTAGGTGGCCAACTTGTTTGGTGATTTCACGCAACTGCGATCCCGGATGGGAACGTGTGGGCGTGACCTCGTTGATCTGCGACTCGGCTGAACCCAA
The DNA here is from genome assembly GCA_030836325.1 of Candidatus Nanopelagicales bacterium. The sequence continues at coordinate 14,713 of JAURQC010000049.1, read as the reverse complement.
AGCAGTAAGCAACTCCTTTCGGACCGCATCGTGGATATTTGAGCGCTGAGTCTTCGCGCGCAGATCCTCGCAAGCGTGCTGAGCGTCGTGCTTGGCCTTGTAGAAGCGTTCCTCCGTGCGGTGGGGCTTGTGTTTCGCTGCGTCCCGCTCTGCGCGTGACTTTCCATTCCCGTTTTCCCGACTGGGCACTGGAGGCTCCTTTCGCTCAACCTCGGTCGTTACGATCGCCGACCACTTCCATCCTTGCCGATACTGGCGCTCAAGGAAAGGACTTTGGGCCCGAGGTGTATCCCATCCATGTCGCGGAAATCTTGCGGCGACCTTCAGGAGATTGAGCGCGACGGCATTACGGAAAGTCCAACTCCGCTTCGGCCAATCTGGAAAGCTCTGCCCTTACCTTCCATAACAACGGAAAGGTCTTGCGATCTCGAAGGTTCGCGACCACTTCCACCGGCGTTCCCTGCGTTCCCGCTACATCGAAACCAATGGACCGTTCGATCACTCGAACGTGACGGGCACGCCAATCCAAGAGCGCCTCGTCAACGTTCATCAACTCCTCAGCCAAGGCCAAGACGTCTTCATGGTCCTCATGGTTCAAAAATAGGTCGATGAGTTCGATACCGCGAGATCGCAGCAATTGTTCGAAGGGTGCCCACATGGTTGGCAAGTCTGCGCGCAAAGAGTTGAAGCCTGGCGAATCGAAGCCAGATCCGTGCCCCAGAGCCGTTCTCACCTTTTGATATTCCCAGGGAGTCATTAACTCCAACATGTCCAAGTTCTCTTCACAGAGCTTTATGGCGAGTACCACTCGTGCCAACATGCGACGGGCAGCCAAGACCTTCTGGAGTTCGATGAGCGTGCGCGTCTCGGCTAAATCCTCGAGTGCCAGCTTCAACCATAATTCCGAGGCTTGGTGCGTCACGGTGAAAAGCAACTCATCACGGTGCGCTCGTTCATCGACCGGCTTTTGCAGGGAGAGGAGTTCAGACGTACGAACATAGTTTTGATAATCGGTCGAGTCGGCACCAGGCAAAATTTGCTCAGCTTCTCCGCTAACCATGTGGCGAGTATGCCAAAGAGGCCCTCGTTGTGTGTGTCAGACGAAGAACTCGTTATCTGGAGGCTTTCGTAGGAATTTGCAGAACGTGAAGCCCTCATCCATGAATGTGTGCGCGAGTGAAAAGTGCACGAATCGCTCGGTTTCCTCGGCGCTTACGACGAACTGTGCTTCGGATCCTGGATGATCCAGATACCCGGCTCCGGCGAGCAGCGGGGCAATCGTCAGATCTATCTCATCCACGAGTTGCGCGCGCACCACGCCGTCGAGTAGCGCTTCCCCGCCCTCGCACACGATTCGGCGAAGCCCTGCCGAATGCATCCGCGTCACGAGGGACGTTAGATCCACCGAATCGACTCCCACCTGCCACACCTCGGCATGCTCACGCGCTTGCGCGATTGCCGCGGGATCCACCGACTCAGTTGTCACAACGATCACCGGGAGGGTGGACTCAGAGAACATCCGCTCTTCCCATGGCAGATCGAGTCGACCACTCACGATCACCACCTGCGGGGCTGGTGCCAGTCCGGCATCAGCTCGCGCCTGTTGCCGCCCCGGCTTGGCCACCATCGGCGTATAGCGCTCGGCGCGGATGGTCCCGGCTCCCACGAGTACGGCATCACTGAGTCGACGCGTCTCCATGAAGACCCGCTTGTCGGCTGGTCCGGAGATCGATCCACTGAGCCCATCGGAACCGACGGTGGCGCCATCGGGCGTCATCACCATCATCGTGCGCAACCACGCACCCTCAGGCCAGGGGTAAAGCTCTGCGTAGTCCATCGTTTGACGATACTCGGGCTGCGGGTCTCTACGGCATGGCCGAAAGGCCGCGGGTCCCTAGGGCATGGCCGAAAGGCCGCCGTCAACCACCAGCTCCTGACCGGTCATGAAGGACGATGCATCGCTTGCCAGGAACAACGCTGCGTGCGCGATCTCCTCACTTCGACCCCAACGTCCCATCGGCACTCGGCTCAATACCGAGGACTCGGTGCCTTCATCCACGCGTAGAAAATCAGTTAAGTCAGTCTCGATCCATCCGGGTACCAGCGAGTTGACGCGAACCCCCTGGTGGGCAGCTTCGAGGGCGACGCTCTTGGTCAGTGACGAAATGGCCGCCTTGGCGGCTCCGTAGTGAGACATCAGCGGAGCTCCTCGCAGGCCCGCTACCGAACCAACGTTCACGATCGCCCCGTGTTCTGATGCTGCTAGGTGTGGAAGGGCTTGTTGAATGAGCGCCACTGTCGCTTCTACGTTCAATGACATCGTCTTGCCCCACCCCGACAGCCTCATTGCGGCAACGGGCACCGAGAAACTGTTACCCCCGGCGTTGTTGACCAAGATGTCCAATCGACCGAAGGCAGCGACCGTCTCGGCCACCAAACGTTCGGCGGCTCCGTCGTCGGTTACGTCCGCGGCGAAGGCAATGGCTCGACCACCCGATTGGTTAATCACATCAGCGGCCTGTTGCACTGCATCGGGAGTGCGAGCCGCAAGCGCGACAGCACATCCATGAGCCGCCAGCTCCTCTGCAATCGCGCGTCCGATACCTCGCGATGCCCCGGTGATGAGTGCCGCACGCCCCGTCAGGTCGTGTACGTCGTTGTCAGCCATAACCGATCCCTTTCCTCAGGCGACCAGCATGCCCAATGTCCGTCGTGGCCGCAGGCATTCACCTGCGGTGGTCTTGTCTACAGCTAATCCGCGAGGCGCACTCCGGAGTAAGCCCAACGTGAGTGGGGCGGGAAGAAGTTGCGGTAGGTCGGACGCGCATGACCGATCGGCGTTACCGATGCTCCACCGCGCAACACCATCTGTCCGGACATGAACTTGCCGTTGTACTCACCGATCGCCCCCTGGGGTGCAGCGAAACCCGGGTAGGGCAAGTACGCCGACGAAGTCCACTGCCACACCGAGTCGAAGACCTGCCGTAGACCCGATCCTCCGGAGTCGGCACTCGGATGGAATCCGGTGATGCCCGTGCACTGGTCGGTCGAGGTACTCAAAGGGGGCAACACCCCGGTCTCGCGGACGGCGTGTTCCCACTCGAATTCCGTTGGCAGCCGCTTACCGGACCATGCGGCAAAAGCATCGGCTTCGTAATGGCTCACGTGGACGACGGGCTCCTCGGGACGAACGGGACGTGTCCCCTGCAGCGTGTGTTCGAGCCACTGACCGCCATCGTTTTTCCAATACAACGGTGACTTCCACTCCTCGTTATTCACGCGTGCCCAACCGTCGGAGAGCCACAACTCGTGACGCTGGTAGCCACCATCGGCAATGAACTCCATCCACTCGCCGTTGGTCACGAGCCGATCGGCGAGTCGGAATGGATGAAGGAGCACCGAGTGAGCGGGCATCTCGTTGTCGAAATGGAAACCATCGGATGAGAAACCAGTGTCGAAAACACCTCCGGGGAATTCGATCCATTGGGCTTTCGGCTGGACTTTCGGCACGGACGTCGACGCCAGCCCATGTCCGGGATAGGCGACAGGCTCCAGGGGATTCCTCGACAAAACATGCTTGATGTCCATCAACAAGAGTTCTTGATGTTGATGCTCGTGGTGGAAGCCCAACGTGACCAGTGAATCCAGTTCGGTCATGGGATCGTCGATCGACGCCAACAGATCCAGCATGCGATCGTCCACGTGGGCTCGATACTCGCCCACCTCGAAAGCGCCGGGGCGGGAAATATGCCCCCGATTTGGACGCGGATAACGCGGCCCGACCGTCTCGTAATAACTGTTGAACAGCGTCCAGTAGGTGTCTTGGAAGGTCGCAAAACCGGGCTGATGGTCGGCGAGCACAAAGGCCTCAAAGAACCACGTTACGTGGGCTCGATGCCACTTGGTCGGACTCACGTCGGGCATCGTTTGAACGGTCTGATCCTCTGGGCTCAGTGGGGCCGCGAGTTGTTCGGTTAGGTCCCGCACGCGCTTGTAATTGGCAGCGAGATCCCTGCCGGGGACAGCCTCGACCGCTGGGTGCATGCCCAGGGTTTCGCTCAGGGAATTCGACGACGGCGCTAGGTCTGATTCAGAGATAGATGCGGACACCTTGCCCCTAGATCCCGAATGTGTCCCTCACGGTGCCGCGGCGCCGGTCCTCGGGCGGTCCATCACGAGACTAGCGCCATCACGCTGCTTCGTGCATCTGCCGCTGTTCTAGGGCAACCGCCATTAACCTGCGGCCATGGCCACATCATCGGATCGGGGAGCGATCTCGGCTCAACCTCTCGAGGTCAATCGCGGCATGGACCATCCGGCTCGCACCGGGTTGATCGGCGCCGGCATCGCGCTTGGTCGCAGTTTCCAACCGAATCTGCTCACACGCGGCAGCACAGACCAGGCGGTCATTAGCGGCGTAACCACCGCATTCGCCTATGGCCTGTACTCCTCCGGCGACGCCGTAGTGGACTCACTCGCTGCGCGCATTAGCGGCCAGGAGGATCCAGACTCCACTCCCCGCCTCGTCGTGGCAGCGGGCATCGCCGCGCTTGGTGCAGCTACCTTCGCGGGCTTTCGCTGGCGTGAGCATGAGCCACGAGCTCGTGCTGCTATCCGTTTGGTTGGCCGTAACGCAGCACTTGGCGCCGTCGCGAGTGCCGCGTCATCGTTGACCGGACGCAAAACCACAGGTCGTCGTTGGGGAGTTGCCGTTGCTGCTGCGGCGACTGCTGCCTCCTGGGCGAGCCTGACGCCATGGCGTGCAACACCGGGATCCTTGATTCGCCAAGACAAAACCGACAAGCACCACACCCCTGGCCAAGACCGGTTCTTCGAAGATTCGGTGCGAGAAGTGGCACCGGCCAAGATGGCGGCAATCGGCGTTGGCGTCGCGGCGGCCACATACGGAATCGCTCGGGGTGAATCCCTGCTCACCCATGGGATGGCGCGAGTCGCGAGCGCCACCCTCGGCGGTAAGCCAGAGGACCACCGGGCGCTGGGGCGTATCACCGCACTTGGTCTCAGTGCCGGGTTCGCCTACATCGCGCTCAATCGCGTCTCGGCCATGCTCACCAAGGGCGGCGGCGCTGTTGAGCCCGGCATGGAAAGACCCCCGGACATCCCCGAGATCACCGGCTGCCCGGAATCGGGTCTGGATTGGATGAAGCAGACACGCGAGGGAGCCCGTTGGCTGTCGGCGGCACTCAAGCCATCGACGATCGATTCGGCGATGGGGACATCAGATGCTCAACAACCCATCCGCGTCTACGCCAGTTTGGACATCGCCGAGGATCCGCACGATCGAGTGGCCGTACTCCTGCGGGAAATCGACCGAACGCGAGCACTGGAGCGCAGCCACTTCGCGCTCTTCTCTCCCACTGGATCCGGCTACGTCAACTATGTGGCCACCGAAACTTTCGAGTTCCTCACCGGTGGCGATTGCGCTTCAGCAGCCATCCAGTACTCCGTGCTTCCGTCGAGCTTCTCTCTTGGCGATGTTTCCACCGGTGTGGACCAGACACGGATGGTCGTGGACGGGATCACGCAACGGCTTCTCGCGATGAACCCCACCGACCGGCCGAAGTTCTATCTGTTCGGTGAATCTCTCGGCTCTCAGGTGAGCGAAGGCATGTTCGAAGGAACCTGGACCTACGGACTCCCTGGTGCCAAAGTCGACCGCGCTCTGTGGATCGGAACTCCCAGTGCCACAACGTGGCGCAAGGAGCTGTGGGGGGACCGCTCAATCACCGAAGCACCTGACGTGGGACCAGACGGCATTTATCTTCCCCGGACCATTCGAGACTGGCTGGACCTCCCCGGTGGCAAACGCGATCAGATTCGCTACCTGCTTCTCCAAAATGGCGACGATCCGATTCCGAAGTTCGGCAGCCAACTGATCTGGCGGCGACCGGACTGGCTGGGGCCCAACCGACCTATCGGTGCCCCGCAGCACACCCAATGGGTTCCCGGCGCGACCTTCTTGATGACCTTCATCGACATGCTCAATGCCCTCACCCCGACACCTGGCGTCTTCGCCCAAGGAGGTCACGATTATCGCGAGGTTCTCCCCCGTGCGATCAGCGAGACGTGGCGCCTTCAAGCTTCCGATGAGCAGATGGACACAATGAATCGCGTTCTGCGAGAGCGAGAGCTCGCATGGGAGCTTTACCGCGACTGGTCCTCCGCCTGCGCCAAACCGCAAGACAAACGAGCAGAAGCTAGGGACAAGGTGCTGAAAAAGGCCTCGGACTACGTAGATTCCCCCGTGGACGAGACGCGACTGCTTGAGTTGGTTGCTCGGGCACTCCCCGATCGGGCTGAACTACTGTCCTTGATGAATTAGACGCGATCGGGATCTTCGACAACCACGAGGGCATCAACGGCGATCGCTCCGTTGGGGCCGAGGATCAGCGGATTGATGTCCGCCTCCACGATCGTGGGGTGATCCATCGCGAGCCGCGATAGGACGAGAACGGTGTAGACGATCGCGTCGAAGGTCTCCTCGGTGGTGAGTTTCGCCAGCCCGGGGGCCTTGCGAACGAGTCGAACCGCCTGATCGTGCGTGACGGGCGCGAGCGAGGTCGCCGTCAGGGAAAGAGCTTCCGCATACCGACCTCCGATGCCCACCGCGATCACCGGCCCGTAGTGCGGATCGCGCGTCATGCCGCAGATCACTTCGGGTCCAGCCGCAACTTCCTGCGCAACGAGTACGGAGCCACCGAACGCTTGGGTTGCAACGGACACCTCCTCGGCGGAGTTGAGGCCGAGAGCAACTCCGCCGACGCTCGCCTTGTGCGCGGGGCCGTTCATCTTCACAACAACCGGGAAGCCAAGGTCTTGGGAGGCCGCGACGGCTTCGTCGGGTCCTTCCGCGAGGCGTCGGTCAGCCATCGGGATCCCGTACCGCTCCATGATCTCGGCGGATTCATGTTCACTGAGGGCTCCCGGGCGCAGCAGATCGGAGACGTCGACCTCTTCATGTGGATCGAGGTCCTTTGCGGTGAATGGATGCCACATCGAGACTGCGGCGAGGGCTTCCACGGACGCGCGAGTGCCGCGCAAGAGCGCGACGCCATTCGCCGCGGCGTAGCTGGCGATCCGACGTGGAGGATCGGTGACGTGGACGGTAGTGACCGCGGGGAATATCCGTCGATCCTTGGTTGCTTCCGCCAAGCCACGCACGATGGCCATGCACCAATCGTTCTCCGCATCACCTCGGTATTGGGTGAGGTCCACCTGCGCCAGAAGGACGTCGAACTCGCCCGATAGGGCCATCAGTTCCAGCGATTCAGGGAACACGACCTCGGTCTCATCGACCATCCAGGCATCAAGCGGATTCGCCGGATTCAAGAAGTTTGGAAAGCGCTCCTGCAGCGAGGCCACCAGCTCGTACGGCATGGGCGGGAATTCCAGGCCCGTGGGCTCGGCTGCGTCGGCCAACATCCCGCACTCGCCACCGGACTCCGAAATCGCACCCAACCGGATTCCCGACGGCCACTTGGGTTGACCCAGAATCTCCAAGGCCTCCATGAATGTGGATGTGTCCGTCACCTCAATGCCACCGTGGTGGTGGATAAAGTTCGTGAACGCCTTGCTCGAACCGACCATCGCACCCGTATGCGCCAGAGCAGCCTGAGCAGCAACGCGAGAGCGTCCAACCTTCATGCACACAACGGGCTTACCGGCTTCTGCGCACGCCCGAAGTCCGTCAGCAAACGCCTCGGGACGACGAACCGTCTCGACGAACAATCCGATGGCCTTCGTCTGCGGGTCCTCAGCGAGACCCATCAAGAGATCGGCCGAATCTCGGTTACCTTCCGAACCAGTCGAGAACACTGCCCGGAATCCGATCCGTGGACCACAGTTCAACATGGCATCAGCGATAGAACCGGATTGCGCAATAACCGAGACATGTCCACGCCGGAAGGTCTTGGGCACGTTCGCTACCCACATCGATCCACCGTTCGGCACCGCCATGCCCATGCAGTTCGGACCCAGAACGGCTGCGTCGTACGTATCGGCGAGCTCCATGACCTGCTGGACTGCATCGGCCGCGTGCACTCCTGCTTCCGCCCCGAGACCAGGCAGCACAAACGCTCGGATCCCGAATTCGAGCGCTTCGCGCATTACCTCGACGATCGCGGCGTGCCCGACGAGCAAAAAGGCGCAATCAGGAATCTCCGGAAGTTCTGAGACCGACGTGAAGACGTCCTCCCCGAGAATCGACTCTCCGGATGGGTGGACGAGGAAAGCTCGTCCACCCCCAGCGATCGCCTCGGCGACTATCGATCGTCGCCGCTCGCTCGCTCCAATCACGACGATGCAATCGGGATCGATAAGTCCGCGAACGTCGCGGTGAGCGATTCTCTCCTCAACGAGAAGCGGTTCTTGGTCGAGGGAAATTGCAGTCATCGGATCCCCTGTGCCAGGCGGAACGATCTCGAAACCGAACTTCGAGTTCGCTCAATTGTTGGTGGACAAACGGACGATTCGCTTGTTTCCGTTCCAGGCACCGGTGGAGGTTTCAGTACGGGCGACGCTGCAAGGCAAGAATCCGGCGGGCTGAGAGTAGAAGCAATCGAGGGTGTGCACAACCCCAAATTCCGCTAGCGTCGTCTGATGCACGCAATCTACGCCTCCGGAATCAGTCGTGATGATCCCCTGTCCGTCCTAGGGATTGGCGACGTCGAACCCAAGGAAACGCCCGAGGATTGGGTAGACGTCGAGGTCAAAGCCATGAGCCTGAACCACCACGATGTGTGGGCGCTCAAAGGACAGGCGCTGCGCGAGGAGCAGGTGCCGATGATCCTTGGTACCGACGCCGCCGGCTTCGGCCCCGACGGCACACCCGTGGTGATTCATGCTGTCATCGGCCACCCAGTAGACGGCGACGAGACGCTCGATCCAAAGCGATCCTTGCTTAGTGAGGTATATCCGGGAACCTTCGCGGAGCGGGTTCGAGTACCAGCAAGCAATCTCATCCCCCTGCCCGACGGTTTCAGTTTCGAACAGGCAAGTTGCTTACCGACGGCCTATTTGACCGCTTACCGCATGCTGACCACCAAAGCCCATGCACAAGCGGGCCAAACAGTTCTCGTCCAAGGTGCCGGTGGCGGTGTAGCCACCGCGGCGACCGTGCTGGGAAAGGCCATGGGGCTGCGTGTGTGGGTGACCTCACGCGACGCCGAAAAGGGTGAGTGGGCAATCAGCATCGGAGCCGACCAGGCTTTCGAGACCGGCGCACGCCTACCCGACAAAGTAGATGCCGTCATCGAGACGGTCGGTGAAGCCACGTGGGACCACTCGCTGAAGTCGCTGCGTCCGGGGGGAACCATCGTTGTCTCCGGCGCAACATCTGGAGCGATGCCTCCATCTCAGCTGAACCGTGTGTTCTTTCTACAACTGACCATCGCCGGATCAACCATGGGAACAGCGCGAGAGTTCGCGGACTTGATCGATCTGATGTCCAAGAACAACGTCTCGCCGGTCATCGATCGAACCGTCGCGATGGACGACGCCCGCGAAGGGTTCGCTGCGATGATTGACGGCACAGTTCGCGGCAAGATTGTGATGACCCGCTAGCCATGCACGTAGGGCACTATCGAGTTCGCTACCGGGACGTCTACTCCGCCGGAGTGGTGCTGAACGCCAGATACTTGGATATCTGTGACGAGGCATTCACGGAGTACTTCCGCGCTCTCGGTTTCGAGCCAGCCGATCTGTATGCGGTGCCGTTCGATGGCGCCCTAGCCCACATGGATGCGTCGTTCATCGCTACCAGCACTATTGACGACGTCCTTGACCTGGACGTCGTTTGCGACAAAGTCGGCAAGACCAGCCTTGTCCTGCGGTACGTACTTTCGAGGGCCGATCAAGAGGTGTTCATCGGAGTCGCCAGATACGTCAACGTGGATTCCTCAGGCTCGCCGACTGCCATTCCCGATGCGCTTCGCACCGTGTTGAACAGCGCCTAACGACGAATCACCACCTCGCTACCGCGCTCCTCGGGCTCATCGTCCACTATCTCGGTGGGGAAACCCGCCGCACGCACATCGATTCCATACTCGTCTTCCAGCCGACGGATGATGTTCGGGGACCACTCTCGCGGTCCGTACTTTGCGATGCCGTCGTCGAAGATCTCCAGGATTAGGGAACCCATTTCCAACTGCATACCTAGTTCCTGGGCGATAGACACGAAAAGACCCACATCCTTCTTCACTAGATCCATCGTGAAGTTGATGTCCCGAGATCCGTTCAAGATGACCTGACTCTCGGTTTCGTGGACAAAGGAGTTGCCCGACGATGCCTTGATGGCCTCAAACGCGACCGTGAGATCAATGCCCACTTTTGCGCAGGTCGCCAGAGCTTCGGTCACAGCGATGAGGTTCGCGGTCGCGAGGTAGTTCGTCACAACCTTGATCTTCGAAGCACTCCCAAGTTCTCCGGTGTGCAGAACCCGACGACCCATGATGGTCAGCAGGGGCAGGATACGCTCAAAGGTCCCACGATCACAGCCAGCAAGGATGGAGATATTTCCGGTGGCTGCACGATGACACCCACCAGATACCGGGCAATCCGCGACCATGCCGCCGCGCGCAAGTACTTCATCTCCCAACCGAGCGACTTCACCCGCGTCCGTCGTGCTCATCTCGATCCACACCGAGCCTGACCGCAAACCACCCAGGACTCCATCCGAGCCCTCCATCACGTCAGCGACTATCGCTGGCGACGGCAGGCATGTGATGATCACATCGCACTCAGCAGCTATTTGTGACGGCGATTCCAGGGCCACGGCCCCTTGAGCAACGAGCACGGCAACGGCATCCGGATCGGTGTCCACAACGGCTAGTGACACTCCATTGCGGGCCAGCGTGCCGGCGAGTTTCGAGCCGACGTTTCCTAGCCCTATGAAGCCCACCTTGTCTCGAACCGCTATCACCGCGATCTCCTTTGATATCGACATTCGCGAGTGTGCCAGCGCACTGACTGCCAATCCGATAATTCGTCTTATTCGTTCTGGGAGTCCGACGCCTATGCTTAGGGGGCTAGCAGGCCCGAAAGGCGTCCACCCGGGAGGCGACGCGCACAATGCCCCAGTTACTCGTCGTTGCCAACCGCCTTCCGGTTGAACCGATCTACCTGGACGGAGACCCCGATCAGGCGATTACGGGTTGGCGCCTTGCCCCCGGTGGTCTTGTCAGCGCACTGGAATCGGTGTTCCGATCCGAAACGGCCGTCTGGGTCGGCGCAGGCAACGAACTACTCGACATTGATCACGGCAACCTGCGACTAGAAGCCGTCAGCGTTGATGCGAGCGATATGCACGACTACTACGAAGGCTTTTCCAATTCGGCGATCTGGCCGCTCTACCACGATGCCGTCGTTACACCGGCCTACCACCGTCACCATTTCCGCGCGTATGAGCGCGTCAACCGAGCCTTCGCGGACCGGGTCGCAAAGATCGCCGAGCCCGGTGCCACAGTCTGGGTGCATGACTATCAACTGCAGTTAGTTCCCAGCATGTTGCGCGGCCTCAGACCCGACCTCAGCATCGGTTTCTTCTTGCACATCCCATTCCCACCGAGTGCACTCTTTGCACAACTCCCCTGGCGCCGACAGATCCTCGATGGTCTCCTCGGCGCCGATCTCATTGGATTTCACACGCATGACGATGCCCGAGCATTCGTGTACTCATGTGAACGATTCCTCGGCCTTGCCGCTCATGAAGGGACAATTCGCGTAGGAAGCCGCCGAGTGTCTGTTGGCGCCTTCCCCATCGGAATTGATGCCACAGGCTTCTCAGAGATGGCTGCCTCACCTCAAGTCATCGAGCGGGCGCGACAACTGCGTGAAGAGATGGGCTCACCCGACATCGTTCTTTTGGGAGTCGATCGCCTCGACTACACCAAGGGCATCGACATTCGCCTGAAAGCATTCGCCGAACTGCTCCAGGATGAGCGCCTTGACCCAGCGACCACAGTCTTCGTGCAGGTTGCCGTGCCGTCCAGGGAAAACATCTCTCAGTACCAACAGATTCGGGACGACATCGAATTACTCGTTGGTCGATTCAACGGGTCACTGGCCACATTCGGTGCGACGCCGATTCACTACCTACGCCGGGTACTAGAACGCGACGAGTTGATCGCGCTCTACCTCGCGGCCGACGTAATGCTTGTAACCCCACTGCGGGACGGAATGAACCTGGTGGCCAAGGAATACGTAGCAAGCCGAAACGACCACACCGGCGCTCTGGTTCTCAGCGAATTCACAGGCGCAGCTCGCGAACTTCTCCAAGCGTGGCTGGTCAATCCCTATGACACAACGGGCGTGAGCGAGGCCATTGTGGATGCGGCACTTGCATCCCCTGACGAACGTGAGCGACGGATGACCGCCATGCGAGCCACCGTCTTCGACACCGACGCCCAGACATGGGCGCGAGATTTCCTAGCGGCGCTGAGAACAGGTGTTGCCAGTGCCCGGGCTGCTGTCGCCGACGATCGTGATCAAGCAAAGATCCCCATTCACCAGTTGGCCGAGTCCCGTCACCTTCTAGTCGGCGTCGACTACGACGGCACCATTTCCCCTATCGTTACCGACCCCGATTCCGCGCGACCCCTTCCTGAAGCAGTCGCCGCGCTCACCGAACTTGCCGGGTTGTCGTATACATCCGTTGCAGTTGTTTCCGGGCGCTCACTGGACAACCTTCGATCGGTATCCCATCTGCCCGAGAACATTCACTTAGTGGGAAGCCACGGAGCAGAGGTCGACTCGGCCTTGTCGCTCGACCCTGCGCAACAGCGGTTGCTCGATCAGTGCACCGCCGCTGCAGAAGATCTCGTGTCGCAGGTCCCTGGCGCGCACATAGAGACCAAGCCAGGCAGCATCGCTGTGCACGTCCGCCGGTGCGAGCCTAAGGCCGGCGCCACCTTGATTAGAGAGATCGTCATGGGTCCCGGACGGTACCCGGGCGTTCTCGGACGCCACGGCAAGGAAGTGATTGAACTCAGCGTGGCGCACGCTCAAAAGTCCGATGCCGTTCGCGCCCTACGCCAGAGATTTGACGCGTCCACCGTCTTGTTCATTGGAGACGACCTCACCGATGAGTCCGTCTTCGCCGATCTCAGCGGTCAGGACGTGGGGATCAAGGTCGGAGACGGTGAATCCGCAGCCTTGTGGCGAGTGGAATCGCCGAATGATGTTGCACTGCTGCTCAGTCGGCTCGCTCAAGAGCGAGCCGACCGCGGATGACCATCAGTTCAAGCTGAACGGCGGGTACTTGTCAGTCGCGAGCAAGATCGCGTAGGAGTGCACTCGCCATGTCCAGCGCATAACTCCCACGGTGAAATCGAACAGCGCCCGGGGATATCGCCCGGTGATGATGACCACAATCCAGGCAACGACCGTCACAGCCAATACGGCAACCCACAAGAAGAAGAGCACGAAGTAGTGCGGAATCGCCAAAAACCATTTCACCAGCGGTAGCCCACGATTCAATTCAGTTTGAGCGTTGGGGTAGGGCACATCTAGATGAATGTTCTGCTCTTCTTCAGTGGACGGGTACTTGTCGGTGATCAACAACACGTAGGCCGAAATCCGAGTGAAGAAACGAGATAACGCGAGCCCGAAGTCAAACCACCACTTGGGATAGCGCTTACGAAAGAGCAACAGCAAGACGGTAACGCGGAAGAGCGCACCAACGATCCCCGCTCCACCCGATGTGGTGTCGGTGACAGTCTCACCGGCGCCGTCGGCCCACGTAAAGACCGATTCACCGCCACCGGTGATGATGTTGAGGATGATCGCAATAGGGATGACCAAGATAGTGCGAAACACAGTCGTGACGCGGTTCAACTTCTCTTGATAGTCAATCTGCAAGGTAGCGGGGTACGCCGGTTGGCTGGTTGTCTGAGACATCGGCTCCTCCTGAATTCAGCAGCCTCACGCTGCTTACGTCGTCAGCCTAGGTGGGAGCAGCCATTGATCCGGGGCTCTGACACCTCGTCGGCATCAAGTTGAAGAAGTCCAAATCTGGACATAGTCTGACCTCGATGAACACCGGATCCGAAGCCCTCCGCGAGCACGGCCTGCACGTGACTGCTCAGCGCCTCGCGGTCCTCGCTGCGGTCGATCAATCACCCCACTCCACCGCCGACACCGTGCTGGACACGGTCCGCTCGCAGATCGGATCGATTTCCCGCCAGTCCGTCTACGACTCCCTCACGACTTTGTCCGAGGCCGGCATCATCCGGCGCATCCAGCCGGCGGGATCGGCGACCCGTTACGAGACACGAACCGGGGACAACCACCACCATGTGGTGTGCCGCGCGTGCGGCGAGCTCGCAGACGTCGATTGCGCCGTCGGCGACACCCCATGTTTGACCGCAGCAAACAACCAAGGCTTCGCCATCGACGAAGCTGAGGTCGTTTACTGGGGTCGATGCCAGACCTGCTCAACCGAGCACACCACTTCCCTTACCTGAAGAACACCACCGATAGGAGAGGCAACGATGGCAAGTGAAAGCAAGTGCCCGATCGACCACGGCTCCGTGGGCGTCGGTCAGCAGAACGAAGACTGGTGGCCAAACCAGCTGAACCTGAAGGTCCTCCAGCAAAACCCACCCGTCGCCGATCCCATGGGCGAAGGCTTCGACTACGCCGAGGAGTTCGAGTCACTCGATCTCGCGGCTGTAAAGGCCGACCTCGTCGCCCTCAT
>JAURQC010000048.1 GCA_030836325.1 Candidatus Nanopelagicales bacterium | reverse complement strand
CGTCGGAATCTTGACCCTGCCCTTCGTCGCTCGTCGTCGTATTCCGGAAGCAGCGACTACTAACGCGACACCGTCGTACTAGGTGGGTGTCCTGCGTCGTGAGACGACGCGGTGCAACAGCGTGGGTACGAAGGCGCCTGCAAGGACCAGGGCCGCTGCCGCAACGGTCGCCAGCAGTCGTAGATCTATCGTGCTGCTGACGGGATCCCCAACCATCGCGAAGATCGCAACAATCCACACGGTCACTCCTGTCACGGCCACTGCGTAGTTCACCCAGATGAATGCGATGGTGATCGCCGCACCGATCAGGGAAACGACCAAATAGCCGCCGCTCGGCCTGAAGATGACGTCGATGATTCCCATGGCAGTCAGACCGAGCACGGTCCCCGCCAGGCGATGCATCACTCGATCGACAGTGCCATCGGTGTCCGGCTTACTCATCCACGCCACGGACATCGGGAGCCAATACGGATGCGGGAGCGAGATGTTCTCGGAAATGGCCGTTGCGATCACCATCACGATCGCGAGTCGAATTCCGTGGATCACAAACGGCCGGTTCCACCCTGACTTCTTGGGCTCTACTGAAGACGGTTCTCGATGCTGACCGCGGAGAACACCCATAGCGATGGTGACGATCGTTTGCGTCACACCGCCGAGGCCGACGAGAAGGACCGTCGTGGGTGCGTCCTGCAGTGGCACGGGAATGCCCACATAGATAGAGAAGATGACGAGGGCTAGCAGGCCACCCACCGCTGCGCGGCGTCCGCGTGCGCCGATGACACCCGTGAGGAATGCCACGGGGGCCGTCACGATGATGGCAAGCAGGGTCAAGTCGGACAGGGATTGACCGAGGAAGGCCGCAGCCATCAGACCTGCGGTTGTCCACAGCATGGTCTTCCACCGAGAGCCGAACGGTTGCCCAGCCTCGCTCACCGCTGCGAAGACTGCACCGATCGATAACGGTATGGCGAGTTTCGGATCGCCGTTGAGCACCGGAATGGCCGTAACGATTGCGGTAACCAGGGCTCCGCGCAGTGAATCGCGCCAATCGGTAGTAGAGAAGTCGAAGGATTTCAGGCTGCTCAAGCGCGGTTGGGATGGGGCCACTGTGCCTCCCTGGAGCTTGACCGGGTGGGCGGAAGTCTAGGGTTTCGGCCATGGAGCCATTGCGTATCGGAGTTCTCGGAGCCGCTCGAATCAGCGGAATAGCGATCATCGACCCAGCCCGTCTCACCGGCCATCGACTCGTAGCCGTGGCCGCGCGTGATCGTGGCCGGGCGGAGCAATTTGCAGCCGAAGGCAACATCGAGCGCGTCCTGGACTCCTACCAAGCGGTCATTGACGATCCGGAAGTCGAGGCGATCTATAACCCGCTACCGAATGGTTTGCACGGTCCGTGGAACCTACGCGCCATCGCTGCCGGCAAGCACGTGCTCAGTGAGAAGCCTTCGGCGAGCAATGCTGCAGAAGCGCGGGCGGTCCGCGACGCAGCAAAGGCGGCTGACGTGAAGTTCATGGAGGCTTTCCACTACCGCTACCACCCGGTCATGAATCGCATGCTGGAGATCGCTGGGTCCAGTGAACTAGGTGAACTGACGCATGTCGACGTCCACATGTCCTTTCCCAATACCGATCCGACTGATCCACGCTGGGATTTTGCCCTCGCGGGTGGCGCCACGATGGACGTTGGGTGCTACGCGATTCATGGCCTTCGGACCCTTGGTGCCGTTGGCGGTGGTGAACCCTCCGTCGTCTCGGCAACAGCCATCGAGCGCGAGGGTTCCGGTGGAGTCGATGAGTCCCTGGAAGCAGATCTCGTCTACCCGTCAGGGCTGACAGCGCACTTCGAATCCAGTTTCGTGGTTCCCGAAATGGACTTCACGATGCGGATCACGGGTAGTAAGGGCGAAGCATTCGCCCACAACTTCTGTGTGGCGGCCCTGGACGACCGGATCACCGTGAAGGTCGATGGAAGTGAACGAGTTGAGGAACTGGGCAAGAAGACCACGTATACGTATCAGCTTGAAGCGTTTGCCGACCACCTTCGAAACGACGCCTCCATTTTCACCGATGCCGACGATGCTGTGACGCAAGCCGAATTCATTGACGCGTGCTACGAGGCAGCCGGATTCCCATTGCGTCCTGTTTCCAACATCTAGTTGATTGTGGCGGGAGAGTCATTGCTCACCGTCGTTGCCTTACACGGTTTCACCCGCGGTCCGGAGCACCTCACTGCTTTCAGTGAAGCGTGCCAACGCCGCGGGTGGTCGTGCCTACGACCTGCTCTAGCTCCGCGGTGGTTGCCGGTGCTGATGAACGAGCGACGGCACTTGGGTCATGTCGCCCGGCGTCTGGTGGCTTCTGGTCACCTTGGTGGCCCGGTTGTGATCGTTGGCCATTCAGCGGGCTCTGCTGCCGGTTCTTGGATCGCGCCATTGCTCATCAAGGACGGTGTTGACGTCCGAGGCTTGGTGTTCGTGGATGGAAACGACAGTCCGAATCATTTGATTGAGAAGGCCTGGCCGGAGATTCGCGGCTTGGGGATCCGTGCTGTCATGGCGCCGCCGAGCCCGTGCAATCGACAAGGTCGATTGACCGATTTCCTGCGTGAACGCGGCGAGAGCAATGTTGTCGTTATTCCCGGAGCCGGACACGGTGATCTTGAGATGAGTGGGGCAGTCGTGTACCGGCGCGCGTGCGGAGATACCTCGGATGAGAGCGCGTGGCACGCCGTTCAAGAAGCGACATTGGACGCTATCGACTCGCTAAACCGGGGGGATCGGTAGTTCTCCATCGTCGTCGCCCGCAAGGGTGGTTGCCAGGTGATCATCGATATGTCGCCCAGGTCGAAATATTGGAATTGTCAAAAACGTGAGAATTCCGAGCACCCACACGATCGCGTAACCGGATGAAAAGCTGCCCGTGGCGTCCTTCACCGCTCCCAAGATCAGTGGGCCTATCGCCCCGATCGGATAGGCGATCAGCATCATCATCGCGCCAAGTCGAGCCGCATTGCTGGGAGATCCGGCGTAATCCACGAGCACCACGAGTGCCAGTGGTGAACTGCCGCCGAGGCCCAGGCCAAACAGGGCAACGGCCGGTATAGCGAGTTGAGTTGGGGCGAACACGAGCCCTGCGATGCCAAGAAGGCCGAGTCCGAGAGACAGCGCCAAGAGTGGGCGTCGATCCTTCGTGTGATCGGTGATGGCCGGCAGCGTCAGCATCGCGATTAGTTGGACCACTTGGAACAGCACGAGCAAGTTGGCCGCGTCTTGATCCTGGTAGCCGAGACTGACGTAGTAGGGAGTGACCCAGGCCAGACCGCTGAAGCCGATCAACATGATCATCGAGGTGTAGCCGGTGACCATCCACGCCGTTGGAGAACGCCATGGCAGGTGAGCGTGGGCGTCTCCTCTTCGCAGTCGGGTAGGTCGATCGGGATCGCGGT
>JAURQC010000047.1 GCA_030836325.1 Candidatus Nanopelagicales bacterium | reverse complement strand
TCGCCATGGACGAGGGTCTGCGCTTCGCGATCCGTGAGGGTGGCCGCACCGTCGGTGCCGGTCGCGTCACCAAGATCCTGAAGTAAGGACCCCCCGCTGCTTCGTGGTGGGCGGTGAGACCCACCGCCCACCACGAGACACAGCACCTGCAAGACCCGCACGAACAGCAAGCCCGCACGAACCACTGACGCAAGAACGAGAAGAAGGACGGCAAGCCACCATGGCGGCACAGAAGATCCGCATCAGGCTCAAGGCCTATGACCACGAGGTGATCGATTCCTCGGCGAAGAAGATCGTCGAGACGGTCACGCGTACCGGTGCGCAGGTTGCCGGGCCGGTCCCGCTGCCTACCGAGAAGAACGTGTACTGCGTCATCCGCTCGCCGCACAAGTACAAGGACAGCCGTGAGCATTTCGAGATGCGCACGCACAAGCGCCTTATCGACATTCTCGACCCCACGCCCAAGACCGTCGACTCGCTGATGCGCCTCGACCTGCCGGCTGGTGTCGACATCGAGATCAAGCTGTAGGGGATAAAGGCCATGTCTAGGACGATCAAGGGTGTGCTGGGCTCCAAGCTCGGCATGACGCAGATCTGGGACGAGAACAACCGCGTGATCCCCGTGACGGTGGTCAAGGTCGGTCCGTGTGTTGTCACCCAGGTGCGCACGCCGGAGACCGACGGCTACAACGCCGTGCAACTCGGTTTTGGAGCTATCGACCCCCGCAAGGTGAACAAGCCCATGAGCGGTCACTTCGCGAAGGCCGGGGTTACGCCGCGTCGCCACCTGGTGGAGCTTCGTACCGACGATGCTTCGGAGTACACGCTCGGTCAAGAACTCGGGGCCGACACCTTCGAAGCGGGCCAACGAGTCGATGCCACCGGAACCACTAAGGGCAAGGGCTTCGCTGGTGTCATGAAGCGGCACGGCTTCCACGGGCTGCGCGCCTCGCACGGTGTGCAGCGCAAGCATCGCTCGCCGGGTTCCATCGGTGGCTGCGCCACCCCCGGGCGTGTTTTCAAGGGTCTGCGCATGGCCGGCCGCATGGGCTCGGACCAGCAGACCACCCAGAATTTGACCATCGCCGGTGTTGATGCCGAGAAGGGACTGCTTCTGCTCAAGGGCGCAGTGCCCGGTCCTAAAGGTGGCCTCGTGCTGATCACGACGGCTGTCAAGGAAGCCATGAAGGAGGTCAGCGCATGACTTCGGTAGACGTTCTCGATCCGGCTGGCAAGAAGTCCGGCTCGGTCGACCTCCCTGCAGAGGTTTTCGACGTTCAGGTCAACGTGCCGTTGATCCACCAGGTTGTCGTCGCTCAACTCGCTGCGGCTCGTCAGGGCACGCACGACACCAAGACCCGCGCCGAGGTGCGCGGCGGTGGACGCAAGCCCTATAAGCAAAAGGGCACTGGCCGCGCCCGTCAGGGTTCGACCCGAGCACCGCAGTTCGCCGGCGGCGGCACGGTTCACGGCCCTACGCCGCGCGACTACGCCCAGCGCACACCCAAGAAGATGAAGGCTGCTGCGTTGCGCGGTGCGCTGTCTGATCGCGCTCGTGACGGCCGTGTGCACGTTGTGACCACGTTCGCCGCGGGAGATGTGCCATCGACCAAGGCGGCGGCAGCTGCGCTCAATGCTATTGGTCTTGAGGGAGATTTCCTCGCCGTCGTGACCCGAGACGAGGAGTCGTCCTGGCTGAGCCTGCGCAATTTGCCGCAGATCATGGTCGTTGCTCCTGACCAACTCAATACCTACGACGTCCTGGTTAATGACCGCGTCGTGTTCACCCAGGCCGCCTTCGACGCTTTTCTCGCTGGACCGGTGTCTGGCAGGGGCGCTAAGGCCGTCGCCGCGGAAAGCGAGGTTGAGGCATGAGGATCGCGGACCCGCGGGACGTTTTGATCTCGCCTGTCATCTCCGAGAAGAGCTATGGCCTTCTCGACGAGAACAAGTACACGTTCATCGTCGCCCCCGATGCCAACAAGACGCAGATCAAGTTGGCAGTCGAGCAGGTCTTCGGTGTGAAGGTCACGGGTGTGAACACCAACAACCGTGAAGGTAAGCGGGTGCGGACGCGACACGGCTGGGGACGCCGTGCGGCAACCAAGCGCGCCATCGTCACGGTCGCAACCGGCGATCGCATCGACATCTTCGGAGGGCCGGTCTCCTGACCGGCGTGAGCTGACGGAAAAGAAGGAACGGACACACCATGGCAATCCGTAGGTACAAGCCCACGACCCCCGGTCGTCGCGGCTCGAGCGTTGCCGATTTCGTCGAGATCACGCGATCGGAGCCGGAGAAGTCGCTGCTGCGCCCCCTATCCAAGTCGGGCGGCCGCAACAACTCGGGCAAGATCACCACTCGCCACAAGGGCGGTGGCCACAAGCGTGCGTACCGACTTATCGACTTCAAGCGAGCGGACAAGGACGGCGTGCCCGCCAAGGTCGCGCACATCGAGTACGACCCAAACCGCACAGCACGCATCGCGCTCTTGCACTTCGCCGATGGGGAGAAGCGCTACATCATCGCCCCTGAGAAGCTGAAGCAGGGCGACCGCGTCGAGACTGGTCCAAGTGCTGACATCAAGCCCGGAAATAACCTGCCGCTGCGCAACATTCCGGTCGGCACCGTGATCCACGCTGTGGAGATCAAGCCCGGTGGTGGAGCCAAGATCGCCCGGTCCGCCGGTGCGAGTGTCCAGCTCGTCGCCAAGGACGGTCCCTACGCGCAGTTGCGTATGCCCTCGGGGGAGATCCGCAACGTCGACCTCCGCTCACGCGCGACGGTCGGTGAAGTGGGAAATGCCGAGCAGTCCAACATCAACTGGGGCAAGGCTGGCCGCATGCGCTGGAAGGGCAAGCGTCCGACGGTTCGTGGTGTCGCCATGAACCCGGTCGATCACCCACACGGCGGTGGCGAGGGTAAGACCTCCGGTGGCCGTCACCCGGTCAACCCGAAGGGTCGTCCCGAGGGTCGCACCCGCAAGGCCAAGAAGGCCAGCGACAAGTTCATCGTCCGCCGCCGCAAGACCGGCAAGAAGCGCTAGGGGATCAGCAGATGCCACGCAGCCTGAAGAAGGGCCCGTTCATCGACGAGCATTTGATCAAGAAGGTCGATGCTCAAAACGAGTCCGGGTCTAAGAACGTCATCAAGACGTGGTCGCGCCGATCCATGATCGTGCCGGCCATGCTCGGCCACACCATCGCGGTGCACGACGGACGCAAGCACGTCCCGGTGTTCGTCAGCGAGAACATGGTGGGACACAAACTCGGTGAGTTTGCCCCCACCCGGACCTTCAAAGGCCACATCAAAGACGACCGAAAGTCCAAGCGCCGCTAGGCAGCGCGGGTCTACCGGGCACCAAACGCAACTCAACGAAACACACGACAAGCGAGCAAGGGGAAAGCAATGGAAGCCAGGGCCCAAGCGCGGTACGTCCGCGTCACGCCCATGAAGGCACGCCGGGTCATCGACCTCATCCGCGGGATGCAGGCCAGCGACGCCCAGGACGTGCTGCGGTTCGCGCCGCAAGCGGCGAGTGAACCCGTGGGCAAGGTGCTTGCCAGCGCAGTTGCCAACGCCACCAACAATCACGGGATGGACTCTCGTGACCTGGTGGTCGCCCAGGCGTTTGTCGACGAGGGTCCGACCCTCAAGCGCATTCGGCCGCGGGCCCAGGGACGCGCCTACCGGGTCGGCAAGCGCACCAGCCACATCACGGTGATCGTCTCCGACGGTACCGCTGTGGTCGAGGCGGTCCCGGCACCGAAGGCCAAGGCCGCCTCCGCTCCGGCACCGGTCACCGAAGACACCGCGGCGGGGTCGGCGAGCGAGACTTCCCAAGAGTCGACTGCGAAGAAGTCGACGGCTAAGAAGTCGACTGCGAAGAAGTCGACGGCTAAGAAGTCGACTGCGGAGAAGTCGACGGCTAAGAAGTCGACTGCGAAGAAGACGACTGCGAAGAAGACTGCCAAGAAGACGACCGCCGCGAAGGAAGAGGACTGATCGTGGGACAGAAAGTAAACCCGCACGGCTTCCGGCTGGGCGTGACGACCGACTTCACCTCTCGCTGGTTCGCCGACGACGTCAAGAAGGGTCAGCGATACCGCGACTACGTCGAGGAGGACGTCAAGATCCGTAAGTTGCTCAGCCAAGGCATGGAGCGGGCGGGCATCGCCAAGGTTGAGATTGAGCGCACCCGTGAGCGGGTCCGTGTAGACATTCACACTGCTCGCCCGGGCATCGTGATCGGCCGTCGTGGCGCCGAGGCCGACCGCATCCGCGGGGACCTCGAGAAGTTGACCGGCAAGCAGGTGCAGCTGAACATCCTTGAGGTCAAGAACCCCGAGATCGAAGCGCAATTGGTCGCCCAGGGTATTGCCGAGCAGCTCTCCAGTCGTGTGTCGTTCCGACGCGCCATGCGCAAGGGAATGCAGAGTGCGATGAAGGCCGGCGCCAAGGGCATTCGGGTGCAGGTATCCGGTCGCCTCGGTGGTGCCGAGATGTCGCGCACGGAGTTCTACCGCGAGGGACGGGTGCCGCTGCACACGCTTCGTGCGGATATCGACTACGGCTTTTACGAGGCGCGTACCACGTTCGGTCGCATCGGAGTCAAGGTTTGGATTTACAAGGGCGAGGCTCTGGGTTCGCGCGCTGAGCGTGAGGCGGCGGCCGCTGCCGCTCGACTCAGTGGACAACGGGCGCGCCCCGAACGTCCCCGTCGCGCCCGTCGTGATGACGAAGGAGCCCCGGCGGCTGCCGCTGAGGTTTCCGCAGAAGCGGTCGCTGACGCTGCAGATGCATCAGCCGATGCAGCGCCCGTTGAAACAGCGCCAGCCGGACAGGAGGGCTGATCATGTTGATTCCCCGCAGGGTCAAGCACCGCAAGCAGCACCATCCCAAGCGGTCTGGCGCGGCGAAGGGTGGAACCCAGGTCTCGTTCGGCACGTACGGCATCCAGGCTCTTGAGCCGGCCTACGTGACCAACCGTCAGATTGAGGCCGCACGTATCGCCATCACCCGTCACGTTAAGCGTGGTGGCAAGGTCTGGATCAACATCTACCCCGACCGTCCGCTGACAAAGAAGCCGGCGGAAACCCGCATGGGTTCGGGCAAAGGTTCTCCCGAATGGTGGGTGGCCAACGTCAAGCCCGGGCGTGTCATGTTCGAGTTGTCCTACCCGGACGAGGAACTCGCACACGAAGCCCTCATGCGCGCAGTGCACAAACTCCCGATGAAGTGTCGGATCATCCGGCGCGACGAAGCAGGTGAGGACTAATGGCAGTCGGAACAGCAGCCGGAGAGCTGCGCAACCTGACGCAAGAAGAGTTGGTGGCCCGACTTCGTGAATCGAAGGAGGAGTTGTTCAACCTTCGCTTCCAGGGTGCGACTGGTCAACTCGAGAACCACGGCAGGCTGCGCGCTGTCCGTAGGGACATCGCCCGTCTCTACACGATTCTGCGCGAGCGGGAACTAGGCATCACCCCGATGCTCGAAACGACCGACGTCGCCAACGACGGTGAGGAAGGTGCCGCATGAGTGCCACACAGACAGAAGCCCGCGGATACCGCAAGGTCCGCGAGGGCCTCGTCGTCAGCGACAAGATGGACAAGACCGTCGTTGTAGCAGTCGAGGATCGCTTTAAGCACCCGCTGTACGGCAAGGTCGTGCGTCGCACCAGCAAGTTGAAGGCGCACGACGAGCAGAACTCTGCAGGCGTGGGGGACCGCGTACTGCTCATGGAGACTCGCCCGCTGTCGGCTACCAAGAGGTGGCGCGTGGTCGAGGTCTTGGAGAAGGCCAAGTAGAAGTTCCGGCCGCCGACAGCGGCCGGGTTGGTTCCGCCAGGCTCGGACCGAGAACCGGCAGACGATCAGGAGAGAAGAAGTGATCCAGCAAGAGTCGCGATTGCGAGTCGCCGACAACACAGGTGCCAAGGAGATCTTGTGCATCCGTGTCCTCGGCGGTTCTGGACGACGTTACGCCGGAGTCGGAGACGTCATCGTCGCCACCGTCAAGGATGCGATCCCCGGCGGCGGTATCAAGAAGGGCGAGGTCGTCAAGGCCGTCATCGTCCGCACCAAGAAGGAACGTCGTCGTCCAGACGGCTCCTATATCCGCTTCGACGAGAACGCGGCTGTCATCCTCAAGGGTGAGAGCGAGCCTCGGGGTACCCGCATCTTCGGCCCCGTCGGTCGTGAGCTGCGCGACAAGAAGTTCATGAAGATCATCTCGCTCGCCCCGGAGGTGTTGTAGTCATGAGCAAGCTCCACGTCCGTAAGGGCGACACGGTCCAGGTCATTTCCGGCAAGGACCGCGGTCTCACCGGCAAGGTCATCGAGGTCTACCCCGAGTCCGATCGAGTGATCGTCGAGGGCGTCAACCGGATCAAGAAGCACACCCGGGTGGGACAAAACGCCCGCGGCGCAAAGACCGGCGGCATCGTCACCACCGAAGCACCCGTCCATGTCTCCAACGTCATGGTCGTCGATCCGGAAGATGGTCGCCCGACCCGTGTTGGCTACCGCAAGGAGAAGGTTGAGAAGCGTCGTCCGGACGGTTCGACCTACGAGGCCGAGCGCAGCGTGCGGGTTTCCAAGCGCACCGGGAAGGACCTGTAATGAGCACTGACACTAAAGCGCGTTTGAAGGCCCGCTACCGCGAGGAAATCGTTTCCTCGCTGCGTTCGGAGTTCGATTACGCCAACATCATGCAGGTGCCCACGGTTACCAAGGTCGTGGTGAACATGGGTGTAGGCGAGGCTGCTCGGGACTCCAAACTCATCGAAGGCGCAATCCGCGACCTCACCGAGATCACTGGGCAAAAGCCACAGGTCACCAAGGCCCGCAAATCCATCGCGCAGTTCAAACTTCGCGAAGGACAGCCGATCGGGGCGCACGTGACCCTACGCGGCGATCGCATGTGGGAGTTCCTGGATCGGTTGCTGTCGATCGCACTCCCGCGTATCCGAGACTTCCGTGGGTTGTCGCCCAAGCAGTTCGACGGGCACGGCAACTACACGTTTGGTCTGAACGAGCAGTCGGTGTTCCACGAGATCGATCAGGACAAGATCGACCGCACCCGTGGCATGGACATCACGGTCGTGACCACTGCGACTAACGACGACGAGGGGCGCGCACTGCTTCGGCTGCTGGGCTTCCCGTTCAAGGAGGCCTAGGCCATGGCAAAGAAAGCTTTAATTCAAAAGCAGCAGAAGACGCCGAAGTTCAAGGTTCGTGCGTATACCCGCTGCACCAAGTGTGGACGCCCGCACTCGGTGTACCGCAAGTTCGGCTTGTGCCGTGTGTGCCTTCGAGAGATGGCGCACGCCGGCGAGCTACCCGGAGTCACTAAGAGCAGTTGGTAACGACGCCGCAGGTCCTTGGCGAGATGCTGGGGAAACCACGGCGAGGAAGGCCGGTAGGCCATGACAATGACAGACCCAATCGCAGACATGCTCGCTCGTCTGCGTAACGCAAACTCGGCGTACCACGACGCAGTCGCGATGCCCCACTCCAAGATCAAGGCGAACATCGCCGAGATCTTGAAAGCAGAGGGTTACATCGCCGGCTACGACGTTGCCGACGCAGAGGTGGGCAAGACGCTCACCTTGCAGTTGAAGTACGGCCCATCGCGTGAACGTTCCATCGCTGGCCTGCGGCGCGTGTCCAAGCCTGGGCTGCGCGTATACGCCAAGAGCACCGCGCTCCCGCGCGTTCTCGGTGGTCTTGGCATCGCGATCTTGTCCACGTCGAACGGTCTGCTGACCGACCGACAGGCTCAAAAGAAGGGCGTAGGCGGGGAAGTCCTCGCTTACGTCTGGTAGGGAGGAGCGAGATGTCACGCATTGGCAAACTGCCGATCCCTGTTCCGTCGGGAGTCACCGCGGCGATTGAGGGTCAATCTGTCACCGTCACCGGCCCCAAGGGATCACTCAGCCTTGACGTCGCCGAGCCGATCACCGTCGCTGAAGAGGACGGCACGCTCGTCGTGCAGCGCCCCAACGACGAAGGCCGCGCCAAGGCTCTACATGGACTGACCAGGACACTCGTGAGCAACATGGTCACAGGCGTGACCGAGGGTTACACCAAGACTCTCGAAATCGTCGGTACCGGCTATCGCGTCACGGCCAAGGGGCAAGACCTTGAGTTCGCCCTCGGCTACAGCCATTCGATCACGGTCAAAGCCCCCGATGGGATCACGTTTGCCGTCGAAACCCCCACCAGATTCTCGGTGACCGGCATCGACAAGCAACTCGTCGGAGAGACCGCCGCGAACATTCGCAAACTGCGCAAGCCGGAGCCGTACAAGGGCAAGGGCGTGCGCTACGAGAACGAGGTCATCCGTCGCAAGGCCGGAAAGGCAGGCAAGTAGCGATGAGTACGAGTACCTACGGCGTCAAGCTGGGCTCGGGCAACAAGGTTGCCGTCGGGCGCAAGCGTCGTCACATCCGCGTCCGCAAGAAGGTCACCGGCACCGCCGAACGGCCCCGCTTAGTGGTGACCCGGTCCGCGCGTCATATGACCGCCCAGGTTGTGGACGATGCTGCCGGCCATACCCTTGCATCGGCTTCGACGATGGAGTCGGATCTGCGTGGCGCTGGCGATGACAAGACCGCAAAGGCTCGCAAGGTCGGCCAGTTGGTCGCTGAGCGCGCAAAGGCTGCCGGTGTTGGGGCGGTGATCTTCGATCGTGGAGGCCACCGATTCCACGGACGTGTGGCTGCCCTCGCCGAGGGTGCCCGCGAAGCTGGCCTGGACTTCTGAGACGACCGAGAGCGAAAGAGGAAAACATGTCAGGAACCGACCGACGCGGAAGCGGCGACCGCCGCGACCGCAAGGAGCGGACGCCGCGCGAGGAGAAGTCGAACTACCTCGAGCGCGTGGTCTCTATCAATCGTGTCGCGAAGGTCGTCAAGGGTGGTCGTCGCTTCAGCTTCACCGCACTGGTGGTCGTCGGCGACGGTGACGGCATGGTGGGCGTGGGCTACGGCAAGGCCAAGGAAGTTCCCGCTGCCATCGCCAAGGGTGTCGAGGAAGCCAAGAAGCACTTCTTCCGCGTTCCTCGCATCCAAGGAACCATCCCGCATCCGGTGACCGGTGAGGCCGCCGCTGGAGTGGTACTTCTTCGTCCGGCTGCCCCCGGTACTGGTGTTATCGCCGGAGGTCCGGTGCGTGCGGTGCTGGAGTGCGCGGGAGTCCACGACGTATTGAGCAAGTCCTTGGGATCGGACAACGCGATCAACATCGTGCACGCCACAGTGGCGGCGCTGCGCATGCTCGAACCGCCCGAAGCCGTCGCCGCTCGTCGCGGTCTGCCGCTTGAGGATGTTGCTCCGGCCGCGATGCTTCGGGCCAAGGCAGGGGCGGGTTCCTGATGGCACAGTTGAAGGTGACTCAGCGCAAGTCTGAGATCGGTGGGACCAGCAGCCAGCGCAACACGCTGCGTTCTCTCGGCCTCAAGCGAATCGGCGACGTAGTCGTCAAGGAAGACCGGCCGGAGATCCGTGGCATGGTGAATACCGTTGCCCACCTGGTCGATGTCGAGGAGGTTGACTGACATGGCACTTAAGGTCCATCACCTGCGCCCAGCACCAGGAGCGCACACCGCCAAGACCCGAAAAGGCCGAGGTGAGGCGTCCAAGGGCAAAACCGCGGGTCGAGGCACGAAGGGCACGAAGGCGCGCAACACCGTGCCGGCGTCCTTCGAAGGCGGACAGATGCCGTTGCATATGCGTCTGCCCAAGCTCAAGGGCTTCAAGAACCCCAACAAGGTCGACTTCCAGGTCGTGAACGTCGCGACCCTGAACAAGTTGTTCCCCAAGGGCGGAGAGGTTGCGGTGAGCGACCTCGTGGCCAAGGGAGCGGTGCGATCGGGTCAGCCGGTCAAGGTTCTTGGTCAAGGGGAGATCTCGGTCGCCGTTTCGATCAGCGCAGACAAGTTCTCCGCGAGTGCACGTGACAAGATCGAGGCTGCTGGCGGTTCGGTCACCGAACTGTAGGTAGCGTGGGGCCCCTCGGTCACCGATCGGGCGGGCCCAAAGCGCACCACCCGGCAAGCACATCCGCGAAGGCGTCCGAGAGGAGGGGAGGACCTAGTGCACATCAGTGCGTTTGGGGCTGCCCTTCGTACCCCGGATCTCCGCAAGAAGATCCTGTTCACCCTCGGCCTGCTGGGTCTGTACCGATTGGGAGCAGTACTCCCGACCCCTGGCGTGGACTACGCAGCTATCCAGCGCTGTATCGACGTTGTCCAGGACAACTCGGTGTACGCGCTTATCAACCTATTCAGCGGTGGCGCGCTGCTTCAACTGAGCGTTTTTGCGCTCGGAATCATGCCGTACATCACCGCCAGCATCATCCTGCAGTTGCTGACCGTGGTGATCCCGCGGCTGGAAACATTGAAGAAGGATGGCCAGTCCGGCCAGGCGAAGATCACGCAGTACACGCGGTACGTCACGATCGGTCTTGCCGTGCTTCAGTCCACCGCGATCTTGTCTCTGGCGCGTACACCAGGGGCGCTGTTCAGTGGATGCAACGAGACGATCATCCCCAACCAGGGAATCTGGGTCATCTTGGTGATGGTCATCGTCATGACGGCCGGTACTGCGGTGGTCATGTGGTTCGGTGAACTAATCACCGAACGTGGTGTTGGAAACGGGATGTCCGTCCTTATCTTCACCGCGATCATCGCGACCATCCCGGCGCAGTTTGCTGGAATCCTCGGCAGCCGTGGCGCGTTCACCTTCACCGTCACGGTACTGGTGGGTCTCGCGGTCATCGCGTTCGTGGTGTTCGTGGAGCAGGCGCAACGCCGAATCCCCGTGCAGTACGCCAAGCGCATGGTGGGTCGTCGGATGTACGGCGGAACATCTACCTACATCCCGCTCAAGGTCAACATGGCGGGCGTCATCCCGGTCATCTTTGCCTCGTCGCTTCTGTTCTTGCCAACGCTCTTCGTCCAACTGACGGGAAGTCAGTCGGCCTGGGCGCAGTGGGTTCAGCAGAATTACGGTACGGGCACGGGGACTTGGTACCTCTTGACCTACTTCCTGCTCGTCATATTCTTCTGCTACTTCTACGTGTCCATCACGTTCAATCCGACTGACGTCGCGGACAACATGAAGAAGTACGGCGGCTTCATTCCAGGCATTCGCGCGGGCAAGCCCACTGCCGACTACCTCGACTACGTCCTCACCCGCCTGACCGCGCCCGGGTCCCTCTACCTCGGCTTGATCGCGGTATTGCCGGTGTTCGCCTTCGGTGGTCTGGGAGTCGCCGGCGACTTCATCTTCGGTGGCACCAGCCTGCTGATCATGGTTGGCGTCGGCCTCGACACCGTAAAGCAGATCGAATCCCAATTGCAGCAGCGCAATTACGAAGGTTTCCTGGGCTAGGGGTCGGCATGCGCGTTGTATTCATGGGTCCCCCTGGGGCCGGCAAGGGCACGCAAGCCGGGCTTCTTGCCGCACGACTGGGTATTCCGCACATCTCAACCGGAGACATATTTCGGGCAAACGTGGCTGAGGGCACCGAGTTGGGTAAGCAGGCTCAGCAGTACATGGACGCAGGGGAGTACGTTCCCGATTCGGTCACCAACGCCATGGTTCGTGATCGTTTGACACATGACGACTGCCGGCCAGGTTTCCTCCTCGACGGCTACCCCCGGACGGTCGAGCAGGTCGCTGAACTTGATGCCATGCTCCGGTCCGCTAGCCAGCCCCTTGACGTCGTGGTGGAGCTCACCGTCGATGTTGATGAGGTCGTGGGTCGCCTTGTGAAGCGAGCCCAAGAGCAGGGCCGTACTGACGACACCGAAGACGTTATCCGACGCCGCCTTGAGGTGTACGCGGAGCAAACGGCACCGCTCATCGACACCTATCTCGATCGCGGGATTCTGGTGAAGGTTGACGGTATGGGCCTGATCGACGAGGTCAGTGAGCGCCTACTCACCGTCGTAGTCGTCGAATAGTGGTCGGCACGGCACATGTTCGGTAAGACCAAGCCGATCGAGATCAAATCGATCGATGAACTCGCACTCATGCGCGAGGCCGGGCTTGTGGTGGCACGAACGCTGGAGAAGATCCGCGACGAGATTACCGCGGGTATGACCACCGCAGATCTGGATGCCATCGCCCGGGACAGCATTGCCGGCCACGGTGCGACATCGTCATTTCTCGGCTACTACGGCTTTCCCGCCGTTATCTGCACTTCGGTGAACGAAGAGGTCGTCCACGGTATTCCGGGCAAGCGCGTCATCGGTTCCTCGGACATCGTCTCCGTCGACTGCGGCGCGATCATCGAAGGCTGGCATGGTGACGCCGCCATCTCCATCGTGATGCCGGACGCGCAAGCGTCGGTTCACGCTCTTTCCGAAGCAACTCAGTCATCGATGTGGGCCGGTCTTACTCAGGCACGAGTCGGACACCACCTCTCCGACATCGGTCATGCCGTTGAGACGTGTATCCGTGATGCCGGTCCGTACGGAATCGTCGAGGAGTACGTGGGTCATGGCATCGGCTCCGAAATGCACATGCACCCGCCGGTTCCCAACTATGGCAAGCCTGGACGCGGTCCACGTCTGGAGGCCGGCATGGCTCTCGCGATCGAACCGATGGCCACGATGGGGACTGCGAACGTCGAAGTGCTCGACGATCAATGGACCGTCGTGACGTTCGATGGCAAATGTGCCGCGCATTGGGAGCACTCGGTAGCGATTACCGACGACGGTCCGTGGGTCCTAACCTCGATTGAGGGCACGCGTCTGTAGCCTGTTGGCGATGCCAGAAGCACGACCTATCTTTAGCGGCGGCACTGGCAGGAGTGGCACCACCGTCGTTGCAAAACTCCTTCGCTGCCATTCCGATGTACGCGCGAGCCGGCCTCTCGAAGTCAGGTGTATCACTGATTCGGCTGGGTTGTTAGACGTTTGTCTGGGGCCCGGAATCCAAGCACCATGGGAAGTGAAAGCGCTGGGTTTAGTTCCAGGGGGACTGGACCGGCAATTCCGCAAGCGGATGCGCACGCGGTGGTGGAAGCGGGTCAACCGTCTCGGACACGTGAGTGGATTGCATCGGGGCATGACGGTCGAACAGCGAGACGCCATGGTGTGTCGACTCCTATCGAATGTGCGACATTCCCCCAAAGACGCGGGCCGGACCTTCTTGACCGACCTCATGGCTGCGCAAGGTGTTACTTCTCAGCGATATTGGGTGGATACTTCCCCGCCGAATGCCGTTCATGCGGACCGAATTTTCGGCCTAGCTCCCGATGCGCTCTTTGTGCACATGGTCCGAGATGGTCGAGACACGGCTGCGTCAGTGATGAATGAGACGTGGGGTCCGGTCGAAGCGGAAGCAGCGATTTTCTGGTGGGAGGATCGGATGCGCCGGGCTCACCGGGCGTTGTCGCAAGTCCCCGAAGATCGTGTCATCACTGTGTCCTTGGAGGACCTGGTGGTGGGCGATAGGCAGTCAACGTATGAATCGCTGCTTGCCTTCCTCGGCCTGCCCGATCGGCCACGGATCCGGCGTTTCTTTGAGCAGGACATGCCTGCGGACCGAGTGCGGATCGGATCATGGTCCGAGCGGGTTCGAGACCCCGAGCGACTTAATTCGGCCTATCAGCAAGCGCGCCAGCGCCTGGTCCAGGAGGGGATTGAGGTCTTCGAAAGGTCGTAGTGGCCCCCGGTGGTGGCAGCAACGGGTGTGGGCGTAGACTTTCGGGGCTGAGATCGGGCTTCCCCGTCCATCTTCGAGAATTTGCCGTGGAAACGGCTGTCTTGTGATGTGCGAGGACACGGTGTCGGTGGACCGGAGCCTCCGGTCCGCACAAACGAAGGGTTCCAGATGGGTAAGAAGGACGGCGCGATCGAGCTCGAAGGCACGATCACCGAGTCCCTTCCTAACGCGATGTTTCGCGTGGAGCTCGACAACGGGCACGAAGTGCTCGCTCACATCAGTGGAAAGATGCGAATGCACTACATCCGGATCCTTCCAGACGATCGCGTCGTCGTGGAGTTGTCACCCTACGACCTCACCCGCGGCCGCATCGTCTACCGCTACAAGTAACAGACGCCACAAGCGTCGCGAGTGAACGGATAACGCACATGAAGGTGCAACCGAGCGTCAAGAAGATCTGCGACAACTGCAGGCTGATTCGTCGCCACGGACGCGTCATGGTGATCTGCTCCAACCCGCGTCACAAGCAGCGTCAGGGCTAGTAACGGGTGTAGCGGGAGAGACAACCTGCACACCTTTTCATAAGGGAGTTCCCGACCCCTGATTCTTTTTTCGAGTCAGGACGACACCTTCGGCCACGGGGCCGAAGACCGGTCTAGGCGGACCGGATCGGATTCCCTCGGCAAACCCCGTGAACGATTACAGATAGGACCGCCCCATGGCACGTTTGATCGGTGTCGATCTGCCGCGCGAGAAGCGCATGGCGATCGCACTCACCTACATCTACGGCGTCGGCCGTTCGCAGGCCGCGAAGGCCCTCGAGGCGACCGGCATTGATCCCAACATGAAGTCCAAGGATCTGACCGACGACCAAACGTTGGCGCTACGCGATTGGATAGAGGCCAACCTCAAGGTCGAAGGCGATCTTCGCCGTGAGGTCGCAGCCGACATTCGCCGCAAGGTTGAGATCGGGTGCTACCAGGGTCTGCGTCACCGCAAGGGCCTGCCTGTTCGAGGGCAGCGCACCCACACCAACGCACGGACTCGCAAGGGACCGCGCAAGACCGTCGCTGGCAAGAAGAAGGCCTAGTCCCGTCCTGCGGACAGCCCCCGATCAATCGACCACGGAACGTAGAAGGAAGTAGGCACAGATGCCCCCCAAGTCTGCCGGCGCCAAGAAGGTGCGCCGCAAGGAAAAGAAGAATGTGGCCCACGGCCACGCTCATATCAAGAGCACGTTCAACAACACGATCGTGTCCATCACCGATCCCACAGGTGCGGTGATCTCCTGGGCTTCGGCCGGACAGGTCGGCTTCAAAGGAAGCCGGAAGTCCACGCCGTTCGCTGCGCAACTCGCTGCTGAGGCTGCTGCCCGCCGAGCCATGGAGCACGGCATGCGCAAAGTTGACGTGTTCGTCAAGGGTCCCGGCTCCGGCCGTGAGACCGCGATCCGCTCGCTTCAGGCGACCGGGCTCGAGGTCGGTTCGATTTCCGACGTCACCCCCGTGCCACACAACGGCACCCGTCCCCCCAAGCGTCGTCGCGTCTGATCGCGCGCAGGAATAAGGAGAACTCAGAACTATGGCGCGTTACACCGACGCAGACTGCAAGCGTTGTCGCCGGGAGAAGATGAAGCTGTTCCTAAAGGGCAGCAAGTGCGACTCACCGAAGTGTCCATTCGAGAAGCGTCCCTACCCTCCGGGCCAGCACGGCCGTGGACGCTCAAAGGAGAGCGAGTACTTGCTGCAGCTTCGCGAGAAGCAAAAGGCTGTTCGGATTTACGGTGTCCTCGAAAAGCAGTTCAGCAACTACTACGTTGAGGCCAACCGCCAGTCAGGCAAGACCGGCGATAACCTCCTGCGCATCTTGGAATCGCGTTTGGACAATGTGGTCTTCCGTGCTGGATTCGCAAAGTCCCGAGATATGGCCCGTCAGTTGGTCAACCACGGACACTTCCTGGTCAACGGGCACAAGGTCGACATCCCGTCGTACCGCGTGTCACCCAACGACATCATTGAGGTGAGGCCGTCGTCGAGGGAGATGACGCCTTTCGTCGTTGCCCATGCCGAGGTTGGCGAGCGGACAGTGCCCGCGTGGCTCGAGGTTGTTCCCTCGAAGATGCGCATCATCGTCCACTCCCTCCCCGAGCGCGAGGTCATCGATACCCCTGTCCAAGAGCAACTCATCGTCGAGCTCTACTCCAAGTAAGCACCATCCGGTCTGGCCGCGGACCGGAGGATCGTCAAGCACGCGACGTCATATAGCGGTCGTCGCGGGAAGGAAAAGACACAGTGCTCATCAGTCAACGCCCCATCCTTACCGAAGAGCCAATCAGCGAGTATCGCTCGCGTTTCATTCTGGAGCCTCTCGAGCCAGGATTCGGTTACACCCTCGGCAACTCGATGCGTCGTACGTTGCTGTCGTCCATCCCCGGTGCTGCCGTCACGAGCATCCGGGTCGATGGTGTTCTGCACGAGTTCAGCACCATCGAAGGTGTGACCGAGGACGTCACCGAGGTCATCTTGAATCTCAAGCAGCTCGTTGTGTCGTCCGAGCACGACGAGCCAGTCGTGATGTACCTGCGCAAGCAGGGCCCCGGTGCTGTTACCGCTGCGGACATTCAGCCCCCAGCAGGCGTCGAGGTGCACAACCCTGACCTTCATATCGCCACGCTCAACGCTAAAGGCAAGCTGGAGATCGAACTCGTCGTGGAGCGCGGCCGTGGATATGTCCCGGCGACCATGAATAAGCAGCCGGGTCAAGAAATCGGCCGCATCCCGGTGGACTCCATCTACTCACCGGTCATGAAGGTCAGCTACAAAGTCGAGGCCACTCGTGTCGAGCAGCGCACCGACTTCGACAAGCTCGTCCTCGACGTCGAAACCAAGTCCAGCATCCGTCCCCGGGACGCTGTCGCCTCGGCAGGACACACGCTGGTCGAGCTCTTCGGTCTAGCCCGCGAGCTGAACGTCGACGCTGAGGGCATCGACATTGGTCCGTCGCCGACCGACGCCTTCGTCGCCGAGCAGTTGGGTACTCCCATCGAGCAACTGGACATGACGGTTCGCTCCTACAACTGTCTCAAGCGCGAAGGCATCCACACTGTCGGTGAGCTCATCACCCGCAGCGAGGCGGATCTCCTGGACATCCGGAACTTCGGTCAGAAGTCCATCGACGAAGTCAAGGTCAAGCTGGCTGGTCTCGGACTCGCTCTCAAGGACAGCCCCCCGGGATTCGATCCCGGTGCGGCGGTTTACTTCGCCGATGGTGAGGGTGACGACGACTACGACACCTTCGATTCAGGCGAGGGCGATGATTCCGCATTCGCTGAGGACGAGCAGCTCTAGCGCAGCTGGTTCGAGAAACCATCTGCTAGGAAAGCAACAAGGAGACACATAATGCCTACGCCTACCAAGGGTCCCCGTCTCGGCGGTGGTCCGGCGCACGAGCGGCTGATGCTGGCCAATCTCGCCACGGCCCTCTTCGAGCACGGCAAGATCACCACCACGGAGGCCAAGGCCAAGCGCCTGCGTCCGTTGGCCGAGCGGCTCATCACCTTCGCCAAGCGCGGTGACCTGGCTGCTCGACGCAAGGTGATGACAGTCATCCGCGATAAGTCCGTGGTGCACACTCTGTTCACCGAGATCGGTCCGCAGTACTCGGGCCGCCCGGGTGGTTACACGCGCATCACCAAGATCGGTCCACGTAAGGGTGACAACGCACCCATGGCCGTGATCGAGCTGGTCGAGCCCATGCTCGAGCAGGTCGTTGCCGAGGCGACCGGTGCCACCAAGCGGGCCGCCAAGGAGCGCGACGAGGAGCAGGCAGCCGCAGTTGTGGCTACCGACGCGGCGGTTGCTGAGGCGATTGAAGAAGCAGTGGCCGAGGAAACTGTCGACGACGCAACCGAAGAACCAGCCGCGGGCGAGGTAACAGACGCCATCGTCGAAGATGCTGTGGAAGAGGTTGCAGCCGAAGAGACAGCCGAAGAGGGTGCTGACGAAAAGTAGCCATCTGCGGCACTTCTTCGTGGAGAATTCCAGGAGTACGAGTGGTCGATTCCCCTAGTGGAACGACCACTCGTTTCCGTTTGTGGGTCTCCTACGACGGCAGTGAGTTCCACGGATGGGCCCAGCAACGGGATCTACGTACCGTCGAGGGCGAGTTGAGTCGGGTACTCGGACACCTCACGGGTGGGTCTGTGGAACTGACCTGTGCCGGCCGTACCGATGCGGGAGTACACGCGCGTGGCCAAGTGGCTCACTTTGATGCGTCGGCCGGTGCTGACCTAAGCATTAAACGGATAAACCGAGCGCTACCCGCTGATATCCGAGTAAGAGATCTGGGCACCGTTTCGATAGATTTCGATGCGCGCTTCTCAGCACTATGGCGTCGTTATTCCTACACGGTCAGCGACGACGAGCGTGGCCCCGATCCGTTGATGCGTCGCTATCAGTTGGCGATAAATTCTGTACTCGACCTTGACGCGATGAACACCGCTGCGGCGGACTTGATCGGTGAACACGACTTCACCAGTTTCTGCAAACTGAAGGAGCATGGTTCGACCATCCGCGAGATCCTCGACCTTCAATGGGAACGCCAGATTGATCCCGTCAGCGAGTTGTGCGTGGCCGTCATGCACGTCACGGCAGACGCCTTTTGTCACTCCATGGTGCGCAGCCTCGCTGGTGCCTTTATCTCGGTCGGACAAGGTAAGCGGCCAGTCCACTACCCACGCGAGGCGTTGGAGAAGCGGGCGCGCGACGCGGGAGTGACCGTAATGCCAGCGCACCCCCTGGTTCTTGAAGAAGTCGGCTACCCACCCGAGGGTGAATGGGGTCAGCGGCAACTGCAGACTCGAACGTTTCGCTCGATGGATTAGAGCACTGAACGTACGCCTGTGGCCTTAGCCTCGGGGTCATGATTCGGTCCTTTGACGCATCGGGCGTCGCGCTCACGCACTCGCCGCTTGAGGACGCCAAGAAGCTCTCTGGCGAAGTAACGACGGCGGTCTCGGCGGTTGCCAGCCAAGGAGACATGGAGGTAGGAGTGTGGGAACACTCAGTTGGCACCTCAACCGATGTCGAGATCGAGGAGGTCTTCGTCGTGCTCCAGGGGGCGGGCACGGTCATCTGCGAGGACGGGGGTCGCATCGAGCTTGCTCCCGGGGTCGTGGGCCTGCTGCCCATGGGGGCACGGACCACCTGGACCGTCACCGAGCCGCTCAGAAAGGTCTGGATCACCCTGGCTTAGGGAGAAATTCCACCTCCGGTAGCCTTTGCCCTTGCTGCGCACTTCCCCCGAAGTAGCGGCCTGGGCGCCCGGAAGGCGTCCAGTACGGCTCAGCCAGCCTGGTTGAGCACCGAAACCAGTCCCGACGAGAAAGAAGGCGGCGTCCTGTGCGCACCTACAGTCCCAAAGCCAGCGAGATCACTCGTACCTGGCATGTCATCGACGCGAACGATGTTGTCCTCGGTCGCCTCGCCACCCACGCCGCCCAACTCCTTCGGGGAAAGCACAAGGCGACGTTCGCTCCGCATGTGGACACCGGCGATTTCGTGGTGATCATCAACGCTGACAAGGTCGCTCTGACCGGTTCCAAGCGCGAGAAGAAGATCGCCTATCGGCACTCCGGTCATCCCGGTGGTTTGAAGGCAACCACCTACGAGGAACTGCTCGAGTCCAACCCCGAGCGCGCCATCGAGAAGGCCGTGAAGGGCATGCTCCCGCACAACAAGTTGGGGCGTCAGCAACTCAAGAAGCTGAAGGTCTACACCGGCGGGGATCATCCGCACGCCGCGCAGAACCCCCAGCCGTTCCAGATCTCCCAGGTCGCGCAGTAGCCGCGCGGATAGAAAGAAGAGGAAACCGTGTCTGAGGCAACTGTCGACATCACAGACGAAGAAGTGGACGAGACTCCTTCGGAGTACACCAGCGAGACCCCCGCATCGGCGCCTGTCGCCCGCGAGATCACCACGGCCCCCGGCGCTGCTACGGGTCGTCGCAAGGAAGCTATCGCCCGCGTTCGCCTGGTTCCGGGAACGGGACAGTGGACCGTCAATGGTCGCTCACTCGATGAGTACTTCCCGAACAAGGTGCACCAGCAGGAAGTCAAGGAACCGTTCGTCACGCTAGGTGCCGAGGGTCGTTTCGACGTCATCGCGCGCATCAACGGCGGAGGCGTTTCAGGTCAGGCTGGTGCGCTACGCCTTGGCATCTCGCGCGCACTGAGCGCGATCGATGAGGAGAACAACCGCCCGTCGCTTAAGAAGGCCGGCTTCCTCACTCGCGACCCGCGCGCCAAGGAGCGTAAGAAGTACGGTCTGAAGAAGGCCCGCAAGGCTCCGCAGTACAGCAAGCGCTAAAGAGCCGATCGTGGGCCGACTCTTCGGCACCGACGGGGTTCGAGGCCTCGCCAATCGGGACATCACAGCGGAACTGGCCGTCGATTTGGCGGTTGCCGCTGCGCATGTTCTGGGCGATGTCGGGGCTTTCGACGGTCATCGCCCGCGCGCCGTTGTGGGTCGCGATACGCGAGCCAGTGGAGAATTTCTCGAGGCCGCCGTCGTGGCTGGCCTTGCAAGCGCTGGCGTGGACGTCACAGTGGTGGGAGTCCTTCCGACCCCGGCGGTTGCCTGGTTGACAGCCGCACTCGACGCCGATCTTGGGGTCATGCTCTCTGCGTCGCACAACCCGATGCCCGACAACGGCATTAAGTTCTTCACGCGGGGTGGGCACAAGCTCGGTGACGACATCGAAGACGCCATCGAGCGGCGCATCGGCGAGCGATGGGAGCGGCCGACCGGGACTGGTGTGGGTCGTATTTCCCACGATCCGCTAGCGGGAAGCCGCTACGTCGATTTTCTCGCCGGCACTGTGGATGTTTCTCTCACCGGTTTGCGGGTAGTTGTTGATTGCGCCAACGGTGCTGCTTTCGACGTTGGACCGCAGACCCTCGCGCGAGCTGGTGCGGAGGTTGTGGCGATCCACGCGACCCCCGATGGCTGGAACATCAACCAAGACTGTGGCTCGACGCATCTGGAGTCCCTGATCGCCGCCGTTCGCGAGAACGGGGCCGATGCAGGGATCGCTCATGACGGTGATGCCGATCGATGCCTTGCTGTGGCTGCGGATGGGTCTGTCATCGATGGTGATCACATCTTGGCGATCTTGGCCACCGCGCTCAGTGATCGAGGTCAACTTGCCGAGAACACGGTTGTTACCACCGTCATGGCCAACCTTGGCTTCAAATTGGCCATGGAGTCCTCAGGCATCGTGGTGTCGGAAACGGCTGTGGGCGATCGGTACGTTCTCGAACAGATGCGCGCGGGTGGATATGTGCTCGGTGGCGAACAAAGTGGGCACGTTGTGATGACTGACTTCGCGACGACTGGCGATGGCGTGCTGACCGCGCTGCATGTGTTGGCGCAGATGGCGCGTACGGGGAAGTCGCTCGCCGAGCTTGCTTCGTCGGTGGACAAGTTGCCTCAGATCCTGGTGAACGTCGGCGGAGTCAACAAGTCCGGAATTGAAGGCAGCGCGGTCGTGCAGCAGGTGCTGCGTGATGCCGAGACCGAACTTGCTGGTCGAGGGCGGGTTTTGCTCCGACCGTCAGGAACCGAGCCGGTGATACGCGTAATGGTCGAAGCCCCTACGACTGAGGATGCCGAGCGACTAGCCGGCGCCATAGCCGCCGTCGTGAGTGCTGAGCTAACTCTCGACTAGTCCGATCCGACATACGCTGACGTAACGCGAGGGTGCACCAGCCTGATAGCGCCATTCCTGTCAGGTTGATCGCGAGTTGCAGGGCGCTGCCCACTACTTGATTCCATTGGGCGAAGACCAGACCGACGGCGATGTTTCCAGAAGCGGGAATTGTCGTCACGGAGATAAAAACGCCGATGATGCCCGTGGATTGAGACGTGGTCAGAGCCAGGACACCGGCCGCTGCAGCAATTACCGCGACGATCAGTGACCATGCGTTCGGTGTGTAGATGAATGAGACGCCAGGACGGGGCGCGCTGACATCGGCGAGTGTCGCCAAGCCCGTGACACGGGCTAACCCGACGAAAGCCACCGTGGCCATGACGGAGAAACTGAAGCCGAGGATGAGCGTCCGCGCGGCTTGGTGGAGTAGGGAGCGGCGCTTACGCACCAGCGCCAACCCGAGAGCAATGACCGCCATGAACTCTGGACCGAGCACCATGGCTCCGACGACCAGGATCGGCGAGTCGGTGATGACCGCGATCGCGGCGAGCAAGGTGGCCATCGTCATGAATGCCAGGAATGCCGGGGTGATCTTGGATTGCTCGTAGGCCTGTTCAATCACCTGGGGCCAGACCACGTTGTCGGCATCGGGCGACGTTTCCTCTGCGTGGAGGGCGCGTTCGGACACCCAGGCGCTTGAGCTCAGGATCTGAACCGATCCGGCTTTTGTGACGCCAAGTCCCATAAGACCGCTCACGAGGTCATTGACCGCGTCGCGTTCTACCTGTGCTTCGAAAATGTCGCCAGCCGGGTCGATGCTGGCCCCGGGAAATTTTGCGAGCCCGGTAAGGCTGGGAGCCGCCGACAGGAGCTGCTCGCAGCGCTGGCTTAGGTCACGAGGACACGAGACCCGTACGGTGAGCACGGCACTACCTTGTCACCTCGGGCGTAGTCTTGCTGCCATGTGCGGAATCGTCGGTTACGTGGGGGAGAAGCAGGCCCTCGAAGTAGTAGTGGCCGGGTTGCGCCGCTTGGAGTACCGGGGGTACGACTCCGCCGGGGTGGCTGTGATCAGCGAGGGTCGCCTCGAGGTACGCAAGAAGGCCGGCAAACTCGCCAATCTCGAGACACTCATCGGGCAAGACCCCCTGCCGCAGTCCACGACCGGTATCGGTCACACCCGCTGGGCTACGCACGGTGGACCCACCGATCACAACGCTCATCCGCATGTGAGCGACGACGGCCGGGTGGCGGTCATCCACAACGGGATCATCGAGAACTTCGCCCAGCTGCGAGATGAACTGACGGCCGCCGGCGTGCACCTGGCCTCGGAAACCGACACCGAGGTCGTTGCCCACCTGCTGGCGCGAGCATTGCCGAGCGTCGATGATGACCTACCCCGGGCAATGCAGGCCGTGTGCCATCGTCTTGAGGGTGCTTTCACGCTCGTGGCCATGGATCCGAGCGACCCAACGCTGGTGGTAGGTGCTCGCCGGAATTCACCTTTAGTGGTGGGGCTCGGTCAGGGTGAGAATTTCCTTGCCAGCGACGTCGCTGCTTTTGTCGATCACACACGCGATGCACTCGAACTCGGGCAGGACCAGATCGTGGTGGTGCGTGCCAACGGCGTTGAGGTCACCGACTTCTCTGGGACCCCGGTCGAGGCCAAGCCCTACTCAGTGGACTGGGATGCGTCAGCGGCTGAGAAAGGTGGCTACGACCTCTTCATGCTCAAGGAGATTGCCGAACAACCCAAGGCGGTCGCGGATGCCCTGCGCGGGCGCATCAATTCCGAGCAGCGAATCCAACTAGATGAAACGGATTTCGACGACGCAGTCCTGCGGGACATCACCAAGGTCGTTGTGGTGGCTTGTGGAACCGCAGCGCATGCTGGGATGGTTGCGAAGTACGCGATCGAGCACTGGACCCGTCTACCCGTGGACGTCGAGCTCGCAAGTGAGTTCCGCTACCGGGATCCGATCGTGGGGCCGGACTCACTCGTCATCGCGATCTCTCAATCTGGCGAGACGATGGACACGCTGATGGCTCTTCGGCACGCCAAGGCGCAGGGTGCCCGAACGCTTGCGATCTGCAACACCGTGGGCTCGACCATTCCGCGCGAGTCCGATGCGGTGCTCTACACCTACGCAGGGCCGGAAATTGCTGTGGCGTCGACCAAGGCGTTCTTGACGCAGATAATTGCTGCGTACCTCGTCGGTCTGTATCTCGCGCAAGCGCGCGGCACGATGTTTGAAGACGAGATCCGCGCGATCATGAGCGAACTCGGTGACATGCCGCAGAAGATCGATCTTGTTCTCGACACGGTGGAACGGGTACGCGCTCTCGCGCAGGAGTTTGCACAAGCGCCATCCGTGCTCTTCCTGGGCCGGCACGTCGGCTACCCGGTGGCCCTCGAAGGCGCTCTGAAGCTGAAAGAACTCGCATACATGCACGCGGAGGGTTTCCCGGCGGGAGAACTTAAGCACGGGCCAATCGCTTTGATCGAGGACGGCATTCCGGTGATCGTGGTGGTGCCCTCGCCGCGCGGGCGTGCAGTCCTCCACGACAAGATCGTTTCCAACATTCAGGAGGTACGGGCTCGAGGCGCGTCGATCATCGCGATCGCGGAAGAGGGCGATGAATCCATCTCCGGATTCGCTGACCACATCATCCGTGTCCCTGAAACCCCCACTCTTATGCAGCCGCTTGTCTCGACAGTGCCGTTGCAGGTGTTCGCCTGTGAGTTGGCCACGGTCAAAGGACATGACGTGGATCAACCGCGCAACCTCGCGAAGTCCGTCACGGTGGAGTGATGTTCGGGCTGTACCCGGTCGAGGTTGTTCGCGATGCTGAGAACCGGTTGATGTCGCGGGTTCCGGATGGTGCGCTGATGCAGCTAGCGGCCCGCGGGCTCGCAGTGCAATGCCTTCGATTCTTG
This sequence comes from Candidatus Nanopelagicales bacterium, assembly GCA_030836325.1. The sequence continues at coordinate 4,555 of JAURQC010000047.1, read as the reverse complement.
CGTGACGTCCAGGGCCACGTGGTCGGAACGCGCGTGGTGATTCTTGTCGGCGCAGGCAACAACGGCGGTGATGCGCTCTTTGCCGCCGCCTACCTCGCTGCCCGGGGAATGTCGGTGGTGGCGCTGTGTGTCGCTGATTCGCACCACGAGAACGGCGCACGTGCTCTCGAGGCGGCCGGCGGGCGCTTGGTATCCGTTGTTGAAGTCGATGATCAGGTTCGCTCGCTGCTTGTCGATGCGGATCTAGTAATCGACGGCATTGTGGGGATTGGTGCTCACGGCGCGCTTCGCGAACCGAGTGCAGAGATCGTTCGGTTTGCTAGCGGGGTGGATGCGCTGCGGGTCGCTGTTGATCTCCCGAGTGGAGTCGATGCCGATACTGGTGCAGTTAGCGGTGCTGTCTTCAATGCGGACGTCACCGTCACCTTCGGATGTTTCAAGCCGGGGCTTTTGCTTAGTCCCGGTCGCGAGTACGTCGGTGCCGTGCATGAAGTGGACATCGGTTTGGAGCCCGAGCTTCCTGAGCCCACCTGGTTGAGCATCCAGGCGATGGATGTCGCGGACATCGTTGCCGCGCCGTCCCACGACGACCACAAGTACCTCCGGGGTGTCGTTGCAGTTGCGGCGGGTAGCGAGGCGTACCCGGGTGCAGCACTGCTCACCGTTGGATCGAGTCGTTATTCCGGTGCGGGAATGGTCCGATTCCTTGATCGTGCCGATGGTGTCGCCGACCTCGTGGTTTCCACATACCCCGACGTTGTCCTGGATCGTTCAGACATGCGTCAGGACCCGCGGATCCGTGGATGGGCCTGCGGCCCGGGCTTCACCGAATCCGATGCCGCAACCGTTGAGATGGTGCTGGGGTCGGATGCTTCTGTTGTCCTCGATGCTGGTGCACTGCAGTGTCTGGCTGATGATGCCGGTCTTGCCTCGCGGGTCCGTGAACGCGGTGATCGTGGACTGACGACGGTTTTGACACCGCACGCTGGTGAGTTCCAGCGTCTCGCTGGCGCGATCGACCATGCCGCCACACCAGCGGACATGGCATCCGAACTCCAAGCGATCGTGGTGCTCAAAGGTCCGGGCACCACGATCTCTACCCCCAGGGGCGGCGCCTATGTCGACACTGCAGGCATCGCCGACCTTGCTTGCGCTGGCAGTGGGGATGTCCTGACCGGCCTGTTGGCTGGAATGTTGGCGGCCTATCACGATGACGAGCCAGCCATGATCGTCGCTGGAGCAGTCTGGCTGCATGGCACCGCTGCTCGAATTGCGCGTCGGGGTGGACGGCCGATCGTTGCCACCGACGTGTGTGACGCTATACCTGAGGCGATAGCTGCCGCTCGATCCGGCGACCTGGCAGGGTTGCTGACATGACCGGTGATCCGAGTCGCGCCAAGGCCGTCATCGATTTAACGGCGATCGTTCACAACTATCGGCGCCTCGAGCAATGCGGTGTGCCGGTCATGGGAGTAGTCAAAGCCGACGCCTATGGGCACGGCTGCACGCAGGTGGCTCGTGCTTTACGCGACGCCGGGGCTCAGTGGCTCGGTGTTGCATTGCCGGCGGAGGCCCTGAATCTGCGCGCAACGGGAGACCGCGGGCACCTTTTGGCGTGGCTGTGGGCGCCGGGTGATCCAGGAATTATCGACTGCGTCACAAGCGACGTAGATCTGTCCATATCCAGCGAGCTGTCATTGGTGGAAGTCGTCGCAGCCGCCCGACGGGTGGGAAGACGAGCACGGGTGCACATCAAAGTGGACACCGGACTCAGCCGGAACGGTGTTCCTCGAACTTCGTGGGAAACGGTGTTCGCATCTGCCGCCTCGGCGCAGGAGGCAGGATTCATCGAGATCGTCGGCTTGTGGTCTCACCTGGCCAGTGCAGATGAGCCACTCAACCCATCCATCGACGAACAACTCGCTACTTTCTCGCAGGCGCGCGAGGTGTTGTCGATTTACGACGTGCGCCCGGAGCTGTGCCACCTGGCGAACAGCGCTGCAACGCTGGATCGACCGGATGCAATCTTCGACTTGGTGCGCGCGGGAATCGCGATCTACGGAGTAACGCCTGGATCAGGACTGGGAACCAGCACCGAACTCGGACTGCGGCCAGCGATGACACTGCGTGCACGGCTTGCTCACGTTAAGCGCATCGAGCCCGGTACCGCCGTTTCCTACGGCGGCTCATGGATCGCCTCCGAGCCGACCACCATCGGACTCGTTCCCGTTGGGTACGCCGATGGCATCCCGAGGGCTGCTTCCAACGTCGCCGAAGTCCAGATTGGCGGTCGACGTTGCCCAGTGCGTGGCGTGGTGGCCATGGATCAGTTCGTGGTGGACCTTGGTCTCGATTCCGGTGACCAGCCCGGCGATGACGTCATCGTCTTCGGCCCTGGCGGCAACGGTGAGCCGAGCGCGGAGGACTGGGCGCGATGGTCGAACACCATCGGCTACGAGATTGTCACGAGGATCAGTCCGCGGGTGCCGCGCGAGTACGTCACGGTGTCCGATGGCTGACGCCTGCTAGATCTGAGACGACCACACCGAGGAGAATGGCAGCGATGGACATCTCTTCCGCCTGGCGACTCGCCGGTCGAGGCGTAGCCGCGGCCGGAGTGGTGGCGGCCGGAGCCGCTGTCGGTGTTCTGGCCGAACGCGCACTGGTGCGGCGCTCGGCTCTGAGCGCAGACGATAAATCAAGCTTGGGAACTCTCCGAGGAGACGTCCACGAGTTCGTCACCACAGACGGAACAACCTTGCACGTGGAAGTAGATGAGCCGGTTGATCCGAAGGGCACTGACCTAACGATCGTGTTTTGTCACGGCTACGCCCTGAGCCAGGATTCGTGTCATTACCAGCGCGAACACCTGCGCGGAACTGCTCGTCTTGTCTTCTTTGACCAGCGCAGTCACGGTCGTTCGGCCAGGGCGGGTGGCGAGTCCCATGACATCGATCAACTCGGGCACGATCTCGCCGCGGTCATCGATGCCGTAGTGCCACGTGGACCGATCGTTCTGATCGGACACTCGATGGGCGGGATGGCGATCATGGCCTACGCCGACCAGCACCCCGATCAGTTCGGTTCGCGGATCCGCGGCGTCGCCTTCATCGCCACCACCGCAGGCAGTGTGCGGGCTAATTCGCTCGGACTGCCCGGTCCCCTAGGAAAGGCGGTCCAGGCATGGGCCCCGCCGATTGCCCAGTTCCTTGCCGAGCGCGAGCACCTCGTTGATGGGTGGTCAGACAGCGATCTCGGACTGCTCATCACCCGCCTTTATTCCTTCGGATCACCGGCGTCTGATCACGCAGGACGTTTCGTTGCGCAGATGCTCGCGAGCACGTCCTTGGAAGTTGTGGCTGACTTCTTGCCAGCACTGCAAGCGCACGACAAGCACGCGGTACTACCGGTTTTCCAGCAGGCAGAACTGCTGGTGATCGTTGGATCCGCGGACCGATTGACGCCCCCACAACTCAGCGAGGAGATTGTGGAAGCCGTACCGGGTGCGGAGTTTGCAATCCTCGGCGATAGCGGTCACATGGTGATGCTCGAACGCCCGCACGAAGTAAACGACCTCCTCGACGGTCTCGTTGATCGGGTTCGGCGGGACTTGGGTGAAAGCCGAGGCGTTGCGTGAGCGAACCGCTCGACGACATAGTTCTCGACAGTTTGTCCTCGAAGGACACTCGGGCGATCGGAGAACGTATCGGTGCTCTTCTCGAACCAGGGGACGTCGTCGTGCTCGAGGGAGACCTGGGAGCCGGAAAGACGACGATCACGCAAGGTTTGGCCCGCGGAATGGGGATCACCGAGCCGATCACCAGCCCGACCTTCGTGTTGGCACGTGAAATGGGTATCGGGCAAGCGTGCACACCGCTCACTCACGTTGATGCCTACCGTGTTGGTTCGCTTGAGGAATGGGATGACCTCGACCTCGACTTTGACACCACGGCGGTTGTGATCGAGTGGGGCGAGCGAGTGGCCCGCGCCTTGCCGCAGCAGCGAGTGCATATTCGACTCCAGGGCGATGACGAGACGCGTCGAATTCGCGCTTTCGTTCCCAGCGGTGGTTCGAATCGGCTATTTCGTGCGATGCAAGACTCCCTCCTGTGACCATGTTTGTTCTTGGCGTCGACACCTCGGGCCCGGTCACGTCCCTGGGCATTGGTGATGGCCACGGCCCAGGGCCGCGGCGCTCGATCGAGGGTGGGCGCAAACATGCGGAGGTAATCGATCAGGCGCTGATCGATCTGCGCTCGGATTTCTCGAGCGCAATCCCGCAGGCGGTCTGCGTGGGGGTGGGACCAGGGCCGTATTCGGGCCTACGTGTGGGTGTCGCCTTCGCGCTCGGACTCTCACGCGCATGGGCGGTTCCGCTGGTGGGGATGTGCTCGTTGGATGTGATCGCGTGGGCACACGTCAACTCAGCGGGCTCGGAGGCCACGGACGACTTCGTCGTGACCGCCGATGCTCGTCGCCGAGAGCTCTACTGGGCCCGCTATGACGCTCGCGGCATGCGCACCCAAGGTCCGTACGTAGTCCTGGCAGATGATCT
>JAURQC010000002.1 GCA_030836325.1 Candidatus Nanopelagicales bacterium | reverse complement strand
TTCGGTTCAAAATCACAGCGCCACCCATGCTTCGTTCGCAAAAATCTCCACTGATCTCGATCACGAGATCTGTTATACCCAGCGCAAGATCGCGCGGGAGTTCGATGAAGCAGCGTGGATGCTGCGTCCGCCGTACGGCGTTTCCGCGGACAGTCCTCGCGTTCGTGCGGTTGCTCGACGATGCGGCATCCAACGCATCGTCATGTGGGACACCGTGATCGACCATGGCGAGATCTCCTACCGCAACGGGAAACTGCGCAACGGCTCAATAATTTTGTTGCACTACGGCAAGGATTTAGACAAGGACTTGCGCGCCGCACTGCGTGCTGCCCGAAAGGCCGGACTCACCCCGGCCGATCTCGCCGACTATCTACCGCGCCTGAATTGATCGCCTCTTGCACCGAAACCTGCAGTTGCCGTCACAAAGAGGCGAGCTTTTTGACGGCGACCAGAGGTTTCGGTTACCTGGCCTACTGGTCGAGTCGTTCGACGAGGTGGGCATCGGTGCTTCCCGGCGTCAAGACGATTGCGTAGCGGTCGCCGTCGGGTAGCGCGATCTTCTTTCGCAACGTGCTCAATGGCGTCCTGGACTCCTTGCACTTGATCGCGACTGCATCGACGCCGTTGGCTGTTGCACACCTGTTCATGTCTTTGATGGGCGCGGTGTCGATGACCCGGTACCAGCGAACCCCGGGTGTGGCCTGGGTAACTGTAAGCAGGTCGGTGCTGAGCCACGTGCTCCTTTCGTGAACAAGGTGGCACCCGAGTTGGCACAGTGCTGGCAGACACCGGTGTAAGGCGGGGTGTGGTTCGCCGAGGTAATCACCAACCGGGCCGACCGGGGCGGAGCTATCGCGAGCCGGGTAGGTGAGCGGATCGGAGTTGGACGCTTCAGGGAGCAGCGTGGCCTGCCGGGCTGCGACAAAAGCATCGGGAGTGGATGAAAACAACGAGCATTCGGCGGTGTAGTCGGCCACGCCCAGCCACTCGCAGGACCAGCCGGCCCCTGGTGTGAAAGAACCCGGGGCCTTCGCCGCGACCACCTCAAAGCGATCACGCAGCGACTCCACGAACGACCACGGAGGAGACCAGCGCTCGGGGTCTCGCTCTGGATGAGCCCGTGATCCGTCTACCGGACGGGCGCCGCTGCGGCGGGCTGGGTCGACAAAGACCGCGATAGGTCCGGAAAGTCGGGATGCCGCGGACCGGCCGGTCCCAATGCTCTCAAGTAGGCCCGGTTGCGTGGCATCGGCGGTGACCACCTGCGCTGAGTCTGTGACCCTTGCAAGATTGGCGGCGCAGACCTCTGCCGTAGTCGGATCGTTGTCAATGGCGATGACGTCCAGCCCAGCCTCTGCGAAGGCGCAAGCATCTATGCCGATGCCGGCGCTTGCATCGATAACGCTGCGGACGCCGGTGGAGATCAGCATTCGAGCTCGCCTGGCCGCCACTTCGGGCCGGCTGGCCTGTTCCAGACCAACCGGTGTAGCAAGGATCTGGGATCCGGGTGCGAGCAGGCCTCGCCGGGCACCCAAGACCCTGAGTTCGTACTGGGTGAGGACTGCGGAGCACAGGTCGGCGTCCCATTGGGGGTGTTCTCGGCGCAGGAGGTTGATCGCGGTTAGGGGGTCGGACGTGGATGCCAGCGTGACCGATGCGGAGTCCAGGAGGTCGTGCCTGGCATCGACGGGCATGCGAGCGAGACGGACGAGTCCAGGAACCTCGCGATCGGCGCTCATGTGGGGGATCCTGGCAGCCGACGCGCTTGGCACTCGAATTGACAGAGTGCTAACTCCCGCGTACTGTTTGCGTTGGCACTCTCCCCGTGAGACTGCCAACAGTCCTAGCCGTTTCCCGCCCGCAAGGGCGGCCGCCGACTCATCCGGAGGATGCAACCGTGTCGGTTTCCATCAAGCCACTCGAGGACCGGATTTTGGTCCAAACCCTGGACGCCGAGCAGACCACTGCCTCGGGTCTTGTTATTCCCGATACCGCCAAGGAGAAGCCCCAGGAGGGCAAGGTTCTTGCCGTGGGCCCGGGACGCTTCGACGAGGACGGGGATAAGCGAATCCCGCTCGACATCAGCGTCGGTGACGTCGTGATCTACAGCAAGTACGGCGGCACTGAGGTGAAGTACAACAACGAGGACTACCTCATCCTTTCGGCGCGCGACGTTCTCGCCGTCGTCGAGAAGTAGAGCAGTAGGGAGCTCCGGGCGTGCAAGCGCCCGGTAGTGCGACCTCGTACGAAGCAAGACTCTTTTTGTCGTGAGCCCCGGCCCCCGAGCGGGGCCGGGGCTCACGGTCATCTCGAAACTTTCGCAGCACGAATCAACGAACGAGGAAGAACATGGCCAAGATCCTGGAATTCGACGAGGCAGCCCGCCGCAGTCTTGAGCGCGGTGTCGACGCACTCGCCGATGCTGTTCGCGTGACGCTCGGCCCGAAGGGCCGCAACGTCGTCATCGACAAGAAGTGGGGCGCCCCCACGATCACCAATGACGGTGTCACCATCGCTCGCGAGATCGAGATGGAAGACCCGTACGAGAACCTCGGCGCCCAACTAGCCAAGGAGGTCGCCACCAAGACCAACGACATCGCCGGTGATGGAACCACCACTGCGACCGTCCTGGCTCAGGCGATGGTCCACGACGGCCTCAAGCAGGTCACTGCCGGCGCTAACCCGATGTCCCTCAAGCGAGGCATCGACAAGGCCGTAGCCGCCGTGACGGAGAAGCTCATCGAAATGTCCCGTGAGGTCAATGGCAAGGACGAGATCGCGCAGGTCGCGACCATCTCCAGCCAAGACGCCGAGATCGGCGGCATGATCGCCGACGCGTTCGACAAGGTCGGCAAGGACGGCGTTATCTCCGTCGAGGAGTCAAGCACGACTGCGATGGAGATGGATTTCACCGAAGGTATGCAGTTTGACAAGGGCTACATCTCCCCGTATTTCGTCACTGACGCAGACAGGATGGAGGCGGTGCTCGAAGATGCCCGCATCCTGCTGGTCCAAGGCAAGATTTCCGCCGTAAACGAGATCCTGCCTCTGCTTGAGAAGGTGGTCGAGGCGGGTAAGCCACTGCTGATCATCGCCGAGGACGTCGAAGGTGAAGCCCTCAGCACGCTCGTGGTGAACAGGATCCGTGGCACCTTCACCTCGTGCGCGGTTAAGGCTCCGGCATTCGGTGACCGTCGCAAAGCGATCTTGCAGGACATCGCCATCTTGACCGGCGCTCAGGTCGTGTCCCCCGAGGTCGGTCTCAAGCTCGACCAGGTTGGACTTGACGTCCTTGGATCTGCTCGACGCATCGTGGTGACCAAGGACAACACCACGATCGTCGACGGTGGCGGTGACCACGCCGCGGTCGAAGACCGTGTTGCGCAGATCAAGCGCGAGATCGAGAGCTCCGATTCGGACTGGGATCGCGAGGAGCTTCAAGAGCGTCTTGCCAAGCTCGCAGGTGGCGTCGTCGTTATCCGCGTCGGTGGCCACACTGAGGTGGAACTCAAGGAGAAGAAGCACCGGATCGAGGATGCTGTTTCCGCCACTCGCGCAGCCATCGAAGAGGGCATCGTTTCCGGCGGAGGCACCGCGCTGGTGCAAGCGTCGACCGTCCTTGAGGGCGATCTCGGCCTGAGCGATGATGAAGCTACCGGTGTTGGCGTTGTTCGTCGCGCTGCTGCTGAGCCTCTTCGGTGGATTGCCGAGAACGCCGGTGAGCGCGGGTACGTCGTAGTCTCTAAGGTCGCGGAGATGGCCCCCGGCCATGGATTGAATGCCGCAACGGGCGAGTACGGCGACCTCATTGCCGACGGTGTTATCGATCCGGTCAAGGTGACGCGGTCAGCGTTGGAGAACGCGGCTTCAATCGCTGCGATGCTTTTGACGACCGAGGCTCTCGTCGTCGAAAAGCCCGAGGAGGAAGACGAGGCAGTCGGACACGGCCATGCACACCACGGGCACGCTCACTAGGAGCTGATTAACTCGAAACCTGTCTGACTCACACGAAAGGCGCCGGGATCACCGGCGCCTTTCGTTCTGTGAGGAGGGATGCAGATGCGTAAGTTGTGTAGGCGGCGAGGTAGTAGACGCCCGCGGAGCTGATTAAACGGCTTGGGGGAGCCGGCGTTGACCGGCGTAGACAGCCTCGCGATCGTCCTCGGACAGACCACCCCAGACGCCGTACGGTTCGCGAACCTCTAGCGCGTGGGCAGCACACTGCATCATGACTGGACATGATGCACATATTGACTTGGCGGCCGCTTCGCGGGCCGCGCGGGCGGGGCCACGCTCGCCTTCGGGGTGAAAGAAGATCCCTGGATCTTCGCCCCGACATGAGCCTTCGAGCTGCCAGTCCCAAATATCTGCATTGGGGCCTGGAAGTCGTGAAACGTCTGCCATGTGAACCTCCCGAATAGGTGTTGAAACGATAGCAATCGCGCCAAAGGTTCGTCAAGAGGGGTATTTGAACAAGTTAGGAATCGTTTCATCTCGACTGTATGTCCGTTATGCCTGCTATCTCCCGGTGCGGATGCGGAGTAGGTAGTTGCCTCCCACAATGAGGCCGTGGTCAGCGAATCCAGCGATAGCCAAGAGGCCGGTGAATCCGGTCGCTCGGACGCGCCTGGAATCACCGTCGCGGCGGTCGCCCGTCGCCTGGGCGTCGCCCCGGCGACCCTCAGAACATGGGACCGGCGCTATGGCCTCGGACCGAGCGAACACCGCGCGGGCTCGCACCGGCGCTATTCCGCGGCCGACCTCGCCCGCTTGGAGCACATGCGTCGTCTGGTGCTAGCGGGACTTCCACCCGGCGACGCTGCTCGTGAGGCCTTGGCTCTTGATGTCGATCCCTCGACGCTGGCTCCGGTAACGGACATCGTGACGAGCACTGCGGTGACGCCACCTGCTCGGGCGACCGAGGAAAACCTCGGGCAGGCCCGCAGCGGTGGAGGACAGGTCGTCCCCATTCCCGGTGGTACCCCGGCGTCGCGTGGCCTGGCACGTGCGGCGCTGGCCCTCGACGGTGACGCTTGTCAGCAGATCGTCCGGGAAACCATGGAGGGGCGTGGCGTGATCTGGACGTGGGACCACCTGCTCGTTCCTGTTCTCACCGGAGTTGGTCAGCGATGGGAGACGAGCGGTCGAGGAATCGACGTCGAGCACATACTTAGCGACTCTCTGCATGCTGTTCTCGCTGAGCGCACCCGGGAACTGAGGGATCCGCAAAACGGCCGCCTGGTTCTCCTCGCCGGTGCAAATGAGGAAACGCACTTTCTACCGCTGTGGGCTGTCGCGGCGGCCCTGGCGGAACGACGCATCGGTTGTCGGATGCTGGGAGCGCGCGTACCGCAAGAGACGCTGGTGCAGGCCGTGCGTAGAACCGGACCGGCTGCTGTCTTCGTGTGGGCCCAGATTCCCGGCTCGGCTCGAACCGAGAACCTCGCCGATCTCGCGACCTTGCGCCCGGCCCCGACGGTTCTTGCTGGCGGACCCGGGTGGACGGGGCCGGCCCCCACAGGTGTGAGTCAAACCTCGGACCTCACCGAGACGGTGACTCGCTTGGCTCGCGCACTCGGAATGTGAGTAGCCTGACTCCGTGGAGAGTGCGGCTGGTGATGGCAAGTTCCCCCTGCAGGGTCTGACTTTCGACGACGTCCTGCTGCTGCCAGGTGAGTCGGACATCGTCCCAAGCGACGTCGACACCGCAAGCCATGTGACGCGCAACATTGCCGTTCGAATGCCACTGGTGTCGAGCGCAATGGACACAGTCACCGAAGCGCGGATGGCCATCGCGATGGCCCGTCAAGGTGGAGTCGGTGTCCTCCATCGCAACCTGCCGATCGAAGACCAGGCCAATCAGGTCGATTTGGTCAAGCGCTCCGAAGCAGGGATGGTCGGCAACCCAATTACTTGCAGCCCAGACGACTCGCTCGCAGACGTCGATGCCGTGTGCGCCAAGTATCGAATTTCCGGCGTTCCCGTTGTCGATGCATCCGGAACCTTGCAGGGAATCGTGACGAACCGCGACATGCGCTTCGAGGAAGATATGTCAAAGCCTGCGAGCGACGTCATGACGCGAATGCCGCTTGTTACGGCACCGGTAGGTATCGACCCGAATGACGCACTCGCTCTTCTAGCTCGCCACAAAGTGGAGAAGCTGCCGATCGTCGATGCGGACAACAAACTCCGCGGTTTGTTCACCGTCAAGGACTTCGTAAAGGCGGACAAGTACCCCCACGCGACGAAGGACGCTGATGGTCGATTGGTAGTCGGAGCGGCTGTCGGAGTCGGAGAGGACGCCGAAAAGCGTGCGGAGGCGCTGATTAATGCTGGGGTCGACTTCCTCGTTGTCGACACTGCGCACGGACACTCACAGGCTGTCTTGGACATGGTTCGTCGCTTGAAGCGCGAGTCCGGGATCGACATCGTTGGTGGCAACGTCGCGACGTACGAGGGAGCAAAGGCGCTCGTGGACGCAGGCGCCGACGGTGTGAAGGTAGGCGTCGGTCCGGGGTCGATCTGCACTACCCGAGTGGTGGCGGGAGTGGGTGTTCCACAGATCACCGCCATCAACGAGGCCTACCGCGCGTGTGCACCGTCTGGGGTTCCCGTCATCGGCGACGGCGGTATCCAGTACTCCGGTGATATCGCCAAGGCGATCGTTGCGGGTGCGAGCACAGTCATGCTGGGATCACTGCTGGCCGGTTGCGAAGAAGCGCCAGGAGACGTCGTGTTCGTTAACGGCAAACAGTTCAAGTCCTACCGGGGCATGGGCTCGCTCGCGGCGATGCAGTCGCGCGGGCAGGCACGCTCGTACAGCAAGGATCGATACTTCCAAGATGATGTCCTCAGTGACGACAAACTCGTGCCCGAGGGCATTGAGGGCATGGTCGCTTACCGCGGTCCACTTGGAGCGGTAGCGCACCAGCTCGTCGGCGGATTGCGAGCTGCCATGGGATACGCCGGCACGGCCACTGTGCCTGAGCTCATCAACCGAGGCCGCTTCGTTCAGATCACTGCCGCCGGTTTGCGTGAGAGTCACCCGCACGACGTCCAGATGATGCTCGAAGCCCCCAACTACTCAGGGCGGTAACCGTGTCCGACGTACTTATCGGTGGCTCCAAGCAGGCCGCCCGTTCCTACTCATTTGACGAGATCGCGATTGCTCCGAGTCGGCGCACGCGTAATCCCGAAGATGTCTCGACCGCATGGAGTATCGACGCGTATTCCTTCGAAACTCCACTTCTCGTCGCACCGATGGACTCGGTGGTATCACCTGCAAGCGCCATTGAACTTGCCGGACACGGGGCGCTTGCATCGCTGAACATTGAGGGTGTGTGGACTCGCTACGAGGACGCCGAGCCGATCTTGGCGCAGATCGCTACGGAAGACGCAGCGACGGTCACTGCTCACATGCAGCGCATCTACTCCGACGAACACGTGAAGCCAGAACTGATCACGCAGCGCATTGCGCGTATGAAGGAATCCGGCATAACTGTCTCCGTTGCAGTCTCACCGCAACGCACGGCGCAGTTCGCTCCGCTCGCGGCACAGGCGGGCGCCGACATCATCGTGATTCGCGGAACCACAGTGTCGGCCGAACACGTCAACTCCGATGGCGATGAGTTGAACCTCAAGGAGTTCATTCACGAACTAGACGTACCGGTGATCGTCGGTGGCTGCAGCACTCGCCAAGCGGCACTGCACCTGATGCGCACTGGAGCAGCGGGCGTGTTGGTCGGTTTCGGAGGAGGGGCCAGTCACACAACCTCCGATGTGATCGGTGTTCGTGTTCCGATGGCCACCGCTGTCGCGGAAGTCGCCGCAGCGCGTCGGGACTACCTCGATGAGTCAGGCGGCCGGTACGTCCACGTGATTGCCGATGGGTCGATGGGTTCCAGCGGAGATATCGTCAAGGCCTTCGCCTGTGGTGCGGACGCTGCCATGGTGGGCTCGATGTTCGCCCGGGCAACCGATGCTCCCGGTCGCGGAGCGCACTGGGGTGCTGAGGCCTGGCACCGGAGCCTGCCGCGCGGGGAGCGGCACCTGATGGATCAGGTGGGCACCTTCGCCGAAATCATGAACGGTCCATCCACTCGGGCCGATGGCACCGTGAACATCGTCGGCGCGTTGCGTAAGGCGATGGCTACAACGGGCTATTCAGACCTCAAGGAGTTCCAGCGCGTCGATATGGTCCTGACCTCCTAACCCCCTTTTTCCCACACTCCGGGGGATCGACCGTCGATCTCCCCGTATGAGGCCCGTCTGCAACTTTTCCCCCATAGTTGGCCGGTGGTCGTGGAATCGGAGAGACTTGTCATCAGTCGTTCTCGATGAAGGCGGGTGCAGCGTGACATCTATCGACCCCTCTACTTTGCTGGACCACCTCAGAGCGTCCGGACCTAGCCGCGACGTCATCGAACCCTTCACCGGCGATGTTCTGTATTCACTCCCGACCAGCACCGAGACCGATATCGATGCTGCCTTCGAAACTGGACGCCGGGCCCAGAAGACCTGGGCTGAGCTGCCACTGAGCGAACGCAGCGCCATCGTTCTGCGCTTCCACGACCTGTTCCTGGGTGATCGCCGATACGGGCTCGACTTAGTGCAGCGGGAAACGGGCAAGGCTCGCAAGGATGCCAACGACGAAGTCCTCGACGTATGCATCACTGCTCGGCACTACGCCCGCGACGCTCGACGGCTACTACGTCCACGTCGTCGTCGGGGAGCCATTCCTGGAATCGTCGGAGTCGTGGAGCGTCGGGCACCCAAGGGTGTCGTGGGTGTTATCGCGCCATGGAACTACCCGGTTTCTCTGGCGGTCGGCGATGCAATTCCCGCACTGCTTGCCGGTAACACTGTGGTCCTCAAACCCGATGTCCAAACGACACTGTCCGCACTCTGGATCGCTTCCTTGCTCGAGCATGCTGGATTGCCGCCCGGTGTCTTCACTGTGGTCTCGGGGGAGGGTCCGCAGGTGGGTCCGATGGTGATCGACCGGTCGGACTACGTGATGTTCACCGGATCCACGGCGGTTGGTCGCCAGGTGGCTGCACGCTGCGGGGAGCGTCTCATCGGGTGCTCGATGGAGCTTGGCGGTAAGAACGCGATGATCGTGCGCGGTGACGCCGATCCGGAAGTTGCAGCGTCCATCGCCGTTCGCGCCAGTTTCTCGAATACCGGCCAACTGTGTATCTCGATGGAGCGCATTTACGTTAATCGGGAGGTCTACGAGCCTTTCCTTGCCGCATTCGCTCGACGTACTGAAGCGCTGCGGATGTCCGCGCATGTGGGCTGGGGATCGGATGTGGGTTCCTTGATCTCACAGCGCCAAGTCGATCGGGTCACTGCGCACGTCGACGATGCAATCGAGCGAGGGGCGCACGTGGTCGCTGGTGGGAAAGTGCGGCCCGATCTTGGTCCTTACTTCTTCGCGCCGACGATTCTGACCAATGTCCAAGAATCCATGGAGTTGTGTCGAACGGAGACCTTCGGACCGGTGGTTGCCGTGTACCCAGTGGCATCCGACGAAGAAGCGATCATGCTCGCGAATGACTCCGACTATGGACTCAATGCTTCCATCGCCAGTAGGGATGTACGGCAGGCCCAGGCCGTTGCTCGTCGTGTGCGCGCGGGAACGGTCAATATCAACGAGGGGTTTGCTGCAGCGTGGGCCAGCAAGCGCGCCCCAATGGGTGGCATGGGCGCATCGGGCCTTGGACGTCGTCATGGGGATGAGGGTTTGCTGAAGTACACCGAGCCGCAGACCATCGCTACCCAACGGGCGCTGGGATTCGATCCGCAATTCGGCTGGTCAGACGAACAATGGGGTGACACCCTTGCGCGAGCTATGGGTGTGATGAAGAAATTTGGCCTGAAGTAGGAGGGAACATGGCAGCGCCGCACAGTGATCCGGTCACGTTCGACACCGATGTCGCGGTCATCGGGTCGGGATTCGGCGGTTCGGTCACTGCGCTCCGACTCTCCGAGAAGGGTTATCGGGTCACGGTTTTCGAAGCCGGACGACGTTTCGCCGACGACGATTTCGCCAAGACCTCCTGGGATCTGCGGCGTTTTCTATGGGCTCCAGTGCTGGGCATGTACGGCATTCAGCGGTTCCATGTAATGAAGGACGTCGCGGTCCTCGCCGGTGCAGGAGTGGGCGGTGGATCCCTGGTGTACGCGAACACGCTTTACATCCCCGGATCGAAGTTCTTCGCTGACCCGCAATGGGCAGAAATCACCGATTGGGCACGTGAACTTGCTCCCTACTACGACCAAGCGGGCCGCATGCTCGGCATCGCGGACAACCCGACAATGACTCCCTCAGACATCGTGATGAAGCAGGTCGCCGACGACATGGGTGTGGGTCACACGTTCCGGATGACACCGGTCGGTGTCTACTTCGGTACGCCGGGCGTCACAGCACCCGATCCGTACTTCGGCGGCAAGGGTCCGGCTCGAACCGGTTGCATCGAGTGTGGCGAATGCATGACGGGTTGTCGCTGGAATGCGAAGAACACGCTGCCCAAGAATTACCTACACCTGGCTGAACTCGCAGGGGCGCGGATTCTGCCGATGACCACCGTCGTCGGGATCGATCCGCTCCCTGACGGTGGCTACCGCATACAGACTCAGGCAACGGGCACGGTCGGTAATCGGATCCGTCGTTGGTTCACTGCCGAGCATGTGGTCTTCGCGGCGGGGACCTACAACACCCAACGGTTGTTGCACAAGATGAAGGACGAGGGCCGATTGCCTCGACTGTCGCAGGCCCTCGGGCGCCTATCGCGCACTAATTCGGAGTCGATTCTAGGCGCCGTCGCTCGCACCACCACGACTGCAAATGAGGACTTCACGAAGGGTGTCGCCATCACGTCGAGCTGGTACCCCGATGAGAACACGCATGTGGAACCCGTTCGCTACGGCAAGGGGTCGAACTCCATGGGGCTCTTGCAGTCGGTGCTGACCAAGCCCGTGGCAGGTGTACCGAGATGGCGAGTGTGGGTATCCGAATTGGCAAAGCAGCCCCAGATCGCAACGCAGTTACTGAACGTCCGACGTTGGTCCGAGCGGACGGTGATCTCGCTGATCATGCAGCCGGTCGACAATGCGCTGACGTTGACGGGCAAGCGGCGACGCCTCGGGCCGTTTTCCCGATGGCGACTGACTACGGACCAGAGCCGATCGACGCCTGCGCCTACGTACATGCCCGTTGCGCAAGACGTGGTCCGACGAGTGGCGGACAAGATTGGCGGGATCCCTGGCGCGAGTGTTTTTGAAAACGTCGACGCAGCGTTGACAGCCCACTTCGTCGGGGGATGCGTGATCGGAGAGAGCGCCGAGACTGGCGTGGTGGACGCGTATCACCGGATCTATGGCTATCTGGGCTTGCACATTGTGGACGGCTCGACGATCACCGCCAACCTCGGAGTCAATCCATCGTTGACCATCACTGCGCAAGCCGAGCGGGCCATGGCGATGTGGCCTAACAAGGGCGAGTCGGATGCGCGACCGCCCTTGGGATCGCAGTACGTCCCGGTGAATGCGATCGAACCGACCAAGCCTGTCGTCCCACCGGAGGCCCCCGGTGCATTGCGACTACCGATAGTCGCCAAGCCGTAGGCGCAGTGAAGGGGCGGACCGATGGGTCCGCCCCTTCACTGATGATCCTGCGCTACGAGATGCCGGCGGCCTTCGCGACCGCCCGCTTGGTCAGCACCTTGACCAGATGCTTGCGGAATTCGACGTCGGCGTCTTCATCCGCGAAGGGTTCCAGACCGTCGGCCGCGCTCTCGCACGCCGCTTCGATGTCAGCCATGGTTCTGGCGCCCACGAGTGCCTGTTCGGTGCTGGTCGCTCGCATGGGGGTTCCACCGACGTTCGCCAGACCGAGGCGAGCCTCGGCAATCGAGCCGCCGTCCATGCGGACCGCGGCCCCCACGCCGACGATGCTCCAAGCCTGAGCTGTGCGGTTGAACTTCTCGTAGTGCGAGCCCCATCCGTCGTACTTCGGAAATGCGACACTCACGAGTAGTTCGTCCTCGCCGACTGAGGTCTCAAACGGTCCGGCGAAGAACTCCGCCGCCGGAACCATGCGACGACCACCGGGACCGGCAATGGTGAACTCAGCGTCGAGGGCCAAGGCCACCGGTGGCTGGTCCGCGCGTGGGTCGGCGTGAGCGAGAGCGCCACCCACGGTGCCGCGGTGACGGATCTGCGGATCGGCCACGGTCTCCGTAGCCTGTGCGAGCAGTGCCACCGAGGACTTGACCGACGGATCGTTCATCACCGCATGGTGGGTTGCACCAGCGCCGA
>JAURQC010000046.1 GCA_030836325.1 Candidatus Nanopelagicales bacterium | reverse complement strand
GACCTCACCGTGGAATCCGGCCGCACGCAAGCAGTTATGGGACCCAACGGTTCAGGCAAGTCGACGTTGGCCTACGTCATCGCCGGACACCCGAAGTACACCGTGACCCAGGGTTCGATCACTCTGGACGGTCAAGATGTCCTCGAGATGAGCGTTGACGAGCGTGCCCGCGCTGGTCTGTTCTTGGCGATGCAGTACCCGGTCGAGGTGCCGGGTGTATCCGTCTCGAACTTCCTTCGCACCTCTGCCACCGCAGTTCGAGGTGAGGCACCAAAGCTTCGCACCTGGATCGGCGAAGTCAAGGAAGCCATGGCCGGGCTCCAAATGGACTCGGCCTTTGCCGAGCGCAACGTGAACGAGGGCTTCTCCGGTGGCGAAAAGAAGCGGCACGAGATCTTGCAGATGTCACTGCTCAAGCCAAAGATCGCCATCCTCGACGAAACCGACTCCGGCCTGGACGTCGATGCTCTGCGAATCGTCTCCGAGGGCGTGAACACGTTCAAGGACGAGACGAATGCCGGCGTCCTGCTGATCACGCACTACACGCGCATCCTGCGTTACATCAAGCCTGATGTGGTCAACGTGTTCGCGGGTGGTCGTATCGTCGAGACAGGTGGCCCCGAACTCGCCGAGGTCCTCGAGTCTGAGGGTTACGAGCGCTACACCGAACTCGCGAAGGCCTAGTCGTGGGATCACCTCTGGACGTTCCTCGTATCCGAAAGGATTTCCCGATCCTCGGGCGCACTGTGCGTGGGGATCGTCCTTTGGTGTACCTCGATAGTGCTGCGACGAGTCAAAAGCCGACTGCCGTCCTCGACGCCGAGCGGACCTACTACGAGACCTCCAACGCGGCGGTCCATCGGGGCGCGCACCAACTGGCTGAGGAAGCCACCGACGCGTACGAGAGTGCAAGGGCCGCGATTGCGGGTTTCGTCGGTGCTCGTGCTGAGGACATCGTGTTCACTAAGAACGCGACCGAGGGGTTGAATCTCGCGGCGTACGCCTTCAGCAATGGCACGGCTAAGGCAGCCCGCGGTGCGAGCATCGACCCGAGATTCGTGCTCACTGACCAGGACTCTGTGGTTGTTACCGAGATGGAGCACCACGCCAACCTGATCCCGTGGCAAGAACTCTGCGCCAAAACCGGCGCGCAGCTCCGCTGGATCGGACTGACCGACGACGGTCGCCTCGATCTCGAGCAGCTGTCGGTGATCGACGAGACGACCAAGGTCGTCTCGGTGGTGCATCAATCAAACATCCTGGGGACTATCAATCCGGTTCGCGTCGTTATGGATCGTGCACACGAGGTGGGCGCCATCGGTGTAGTCGACGCGTGCCAGTCGATTCCACATATGCGGGTTGACGTCAACGAGCTCGGAGCAGATCTCGTGACCTGGAGCGGGCACAAGATGCTTGGGCCCACCGGAATTGGTGTGCTGTGGGGTCGAGCCGACATCCTTGATGCAATGCCCCCTTTCCTGACCGGTGGGTCGATGATCGAAACGGTCCGCATGGAGGGCAGTACCTTCGCTCCTCCGCCTCAGCGCTTCGAGGCGGGCGTCCCCATGGTTGCCCAATCGGTGGGCCTCGAGGCGGCAGTTCGTTACCTCGAGGATGTTGGCATCGATGCGATTGCCGATCACGAGCATGAGCTCACTGAGTACGGCCTAGCGTCACTGCAGGCCCTTCCTGGTGTTCGGATCATCGGCCCCGAGACGGCAGTTGATCGCGGGAGCGCCATCTCGTTCGTTGTGGACGGCATTCACCCGCACGACGTAGGCCAGGTTCTCGACGACCGGGGAGTAGCGGTCCGCGTCGGTCATCACTGTGCATGGCCTACGTGTCGTCGCTACAACGTTCCGGCTACAACCCGGTTATCCACGTATCTCTACAACGATCGCTCGGATATTGACGCGGCTGTTGCGGGTATTCAGGCTGCGCAAGAGTTCTTTGGAGTGCTGTGAGCAACGTCGAATCCCTGTATCAAGAGATCATCCTCGATCACTACAAGCATCCTCGGGGCTCTGGTCCCTTGGCGGATGCAGCGGGCGAAAGTTTCCAGGTCAATCCCACCTGTGGTGACGAAGTGACCGTTGGAGTCAAACTCGACGATGCTGGGCACCTGCACCTCGGCTACGAGGGCCAGGGATGCTCCATTTCGCAAGCGAGTGCAAGTGTGATGACTGAACTCCTCGAGGACGCCACCCTTGAGCAGATGGCGGAGGCTGAGCGGGCTTTCTTGGAAATGATGCACTCCAAGGGTGCCGGTGAGCCCGATGAGGAAGCTTTGGGCGATGGCATCGCATTTGCTGGGGTCTCGAAGTACCCGGCACGAATCAAATGTGCGCTCCTTCCCTGGATGGCGCTGCAGGATGCTCGCTTGAAGGCGGGCATCGACGTGGACAAGACAACGACCAATCAAGCGTGAGTGGAGGCAAAAGATGGAGTCGACAGTTGCCCAACAGGACGACGTCTTTGAGGCGATGAAGGACGTCGTAGACCCCGAACTTGGGATCAACGTCGTTGATCTCGGCCTTGTCTACGGCGTGAGCGTGGACGAGGGAAATATCGCCACGATCGACATGACGCTTACCTCCGCAGCATGCCCGTTGACTGACGTCATCGAGGATCAGACGCGCGCAGCGCTACTTGAAGTGGTGGATGACTTCCGCATCAATTGGGTGTGGATGCCCCCGTGGGGACCGGACAAGATCACGGACGACGGCCGCGAGATGCTCCGGAGTCTCGGTTTCAACGTCTAACCTCAATCCGGTCCACGGGCAAAGCCACCGCGGCCCGGTAGGTAGCATTCCCCGGCCATGATCGCTGCCTCGGATATCGAACTGCGCGCAGGATCTGAGCTCCTCCTCACTTGTGATCAACTCCGGGTGGCTCCTGGTGATCGCATCGGCCTGGTCGGCCGCAATGGAGCCGGCAAGACAACGTTGATGCGGGCCTTATCGGGGGAGCGTGCTCCTTCATCGGGTCAGGTCCGAAGCACGGGAACTGTTGGCTACCTGCCACAAGATCCGCGGGCTGCCAACACTGAGGAGTTGGCTCGCGACCGCATTCTTGGCGCCCGCGGTCTCGCCGAAGCCACGGCGAGGATGCACAAGGTGACCGAGGCCATGATGCAGGCCGATGAAGGCAGTGAGTCATGGGATAAGGCGGCATCGCGGTATTCCCGAGCGGAGGCGGACTTCCTAGCCTTGGGGGGATACGCGGCAGAGTCCGAAGCGGCCACCATCGCAGCCTCTGTGGGGCTTCCCACCCGGGTCTTGGATGCCACGCTGGGGACATTGTCCGGTGGCCAGCGACGCCGGGTGGAACTGGCGCGAATTCTCTTCGGCCACGCGGACGTCCTGCTGCTCGACGAGCCGACCAACCACCTCGACGCGGACTCGATTCGCTGGCTGCGGGAGTTTCTTCGCAACTACGCCGGGGGTTTCATCGTCATCAGCCACGACACTGAACTGCTGGCAGACACCGTAAACAAGGTCTGGCACCTCGATGCGCAACGTCAGGAGATAGACCAGTACACGATGGGCTGGTCGGCGTATCTCGAGGCGCGTGAGGTGGACGAACGACGCAGACGACGTGAACGACGCAATGCCGAACAGCAGGCCGCTGCGCTGAAGAATCAGGCAGAGCGCATGCGGGCGAAAGCCACCAAAGCGCGAGCTGCCCAGAGCATGTTGCGTCGAGCCGAGCGGTTGCTCTCCGATACCGAAGGTGAACGGGCGCAAGACAAAGTGGCCGCTCTTCGCTTCCCAGATCCGGCGCCGTGCGGGAAGGTGCCCTTGCTGGCCCGCGGGTTGTCGCGTTCCTACGGCAGCCTGGAAGTCTTCACCGATGTCGATCTGGCGATTGACAAGGGATCGCGCGTAATGATCCTGGGCCTCAACGGTGCGGGGAAAACAACTCTGCTTCGGATCCTCGCGGGCGTGGATAAGCCCGACACCGGGGAAGTCGAACAAGGACACGGGGCAGTGGTCGGGTACTACGCCCAGGAGCACGAGACGCTCGATCCCACCGCCACTGTTGAACAGACTCTGGCTCACGCTGCACCCGAACTCGACGATTCGCGGCGACGCACAATCCTCGGCTCATTCCTCTTTTCAGGAGACAGCGTCAACAAGCCCACCGGAGTTCTCTCCGGCGGGGAGAAGACGCGGTTGTCCCTCGCCTGTCTGGTCGTGTCGGGGGCTAACGTGCTCCTTCTCGACGAGCCGACCAACAACCTGGACCCGGCCTCGCGGATCGAGGTACTCAACGCACTGCGCAACTACGGGGGAGCGGTCGTCCTGGTCAGCCATGATCCCGGCGCTGTTCAGGCACTCGAGCCCGAGCGAGTGGTGTTGTTGCCCGATGGCGACGAGGATCTATGGAGTGACGACTATGTCGACTTGGTCGAACTTGCCTGAGGGAGGCACCAGATGAATGCAGGGCCCGAGTTTTCCGATGAGGTTCTCGTCTCCATCGATGGAGACTGTGCGACCGTCACCCTGGCCCGACCTGAGGTCCGCAATGCGCAAACGCCGGACATGTGGCTGAAGTTTGCGCAGATTGCAGCGTCCATCCCTGCGAGCGTGCGATTCGTGGTCCTGGTGGGCCAAGGTCAGGACTTCTCGGCTGGGCTGGATCGCAACGCTCTCGCCGGTTCGATGATCGCCGATCTGCAGCGCGATCCGCACGGATTCATCTCCGCAGCACAGGAAGGCTTCGCAGCGTGGAGTCGATTGCCGCAAACCGTCATTGCGGTCGTCCAAGGCAACGCGATCGGAGCCGGATTTCAGTTGGCTCTGGCCAGTGACCTGATTGTCGCTGCTCCAGATTCGCGGTTTGCGATGCGAGAAGCATCCATCGGCCTGGTTCCCGACCTCGGGGGCACGGGCGCGCTCATCGATGCCCTCGGTTATCGGCGCACGTTCGCGCTGTGTGCCACGGGCGAGTTCCTGGGTGCCGAGGAGGCACACCGGTGGGGCCTTGTGCACCGAGTGGCCGAGGATCGCGAGCAAGCCCTGGCGGAACTACTGGAGCAGTTGCGAAGTGTCGATGCCGGTGCGGTCACCGATCTGAAGACTTTGCTGCGTGGAGTCGCCCGGGATCAGGATTCGTGGGATCGGGAACGTGATGTGCAGGTCCGTCGGCTGGCCACACTGTTCGGGGCAGCCTCCTCATGAGCATGAACACGGTTTGGCAGACCTATCAGTCGATGACCCGTGACCGATCGGTAGCCGAGAAAAAGATCACCAAGGGTACTGTTCGGCGAATTCTCAGTTATGCGCATCCGTATCGAACAATCATTGTCATCTTCCTCGGCACGCTCGTGGTGACGTCTCTACTGAGCGTGGCGCAACCGTTGCTGTTTAAGCGGATCGTTGACGACGGCATCAGCGTCGGCAATGCGTCGCTGGTGACGTGGACGGCACTGGCAATCGCCGGTTTGGCGATTGCGGATGCGGCTTTTGGTCTGGTAAGTCGTTGGTACTCGGCACGAATTGGTGAAGGTCTGATCTACGACCTCCGCACGCAGGTCTACGACCACGTGCAGCGCCAATCAGTTGCCTTCTTCACGCGCGCCCAGACCGGAGCGCTGATCTCCCGTCTCAATAGCGACGTCATTGGAGCCCAACAGGCGTTCACGTCCACACTCGGTGGTGTTCTGGGCAACCTGATCTCGGTCAGCGTCGTCCTGGTTGCCATGTTCGCGTTGTCCTGGCAGATCACCCTCGCTTCGCTCATCCTGGTTCCACTGTTCTTGTTGCCTGCGCGCTACATGGGTCGCCGGTTGCAGGCGATGACCCGCGAGCAGATGGGCTTGAACGCCCAGATGAGTTCCCAGATGACAGAGCGGTTCAACGTATCTGGGGCGCTGCTCGTGAAACTCTTCGGCCGACCGGAGGACGAGGCGTCGTTGTTCGCCGGACGGGCGATTCGGGTTCGGGACATCGGCGTGCGCATTGCGATGGCTAACCGCTGGTTCTTCACCGCTTTGACACTCGTCGCAGCCCTGGCCACCGCCGTCACCTACGGCCTGGGCGGCAACCTGGTCATCCAGGGAGCGATCACATTGGGCACGCTTCTGGCCCTCGTGGCACTTTTGGCGCAGCTGTATGGCCCGCTGACTGCCTTGAGTAACGTCCGGGTGGATGTGATGACGGCGCTGGTCTCATTTGAGCGTGTGTTCGAGGTTCTCGATCTTGCGCCTTTGGTCAAGGAACCCGAGAATCCGCGTGCCCTGCCGACCGGTGGCCTTGATGTCACTTTCACCGATGTCGACTTCACCTACCCGACTGCAGCCGAGGTCTCGCTGGCGTCATTGGAGTCGGTGGCCCGCGAGGAATCCGCCGGCGTGGGGGAGCAGGTGCTGCACGATGTCTCGTTCATCGCCGCCGCCGGGGCGCTGACCGCCCTTGTCGGTCCCTCGGGAGCGGGAAAGAGCACGATTACATCACTGGTTACGCGGCTATACGACCCGAGTGTGGGGGTGGTGAGCATCGGCGGAGTGAACCTGCGTGATGTGGCGAGCGCCGAGCTGCGTGCTGCAGTGGGGGTCGTCACGCAGGAGGCCCACCTGTTCCACGACACGATCGGTGAGAACCTGCGTTATGCCAAGCCAGGTGCCACCGATGAGGAACTGCGTCGTGCCTGCGCTGATGCGCAAATCTTGAACCTAATTGAGCAGCTTCCCGACGGCTTCAACACCGTTGTTGGAGATCGCGGCTATCGCCTCTCCGGCGGTGAGAAGCAGCGCCTGGCCCTTGCTCGATTGTTCTTGAAGGCACCTCGGGTGGTGGTGCTCGACGAGGCGACTGCTCACCTGGACAGCGAGAGCGAACGTTTGGTGCAGCGTGCCTTGGACACCGCCCTCGACGGCCGCACAAGCCTGGTGATAGCGCACCGCTTGTCGACCGTGCGCAAAGCCGACCAGATTCTCGTGGTCGTCGATGGCCGGATCGTGCAGCGCGGCACGCACGAGGAATTGCTCGCTGCTGGGGGGATGTACGAGACGCTCTATCGCACTCAGTTCAGCGAAGACTGATGAAGGCAAGAGCGGGTCGACTGGGCTAGCCCGATTCGTCCATTTCCTTGGACTCTCGACGAAGGAAGTAGAACCATCCGCCGATCGCAACCGCTGCGAAGAGCAACCACTGGACGGCATACGACACGTTTTGGATTTCGTCCGGACGGGTCACCGGCACCACCGTTATGTCGTCTGATGGCGTTGAACTTCGGGCTTGAATGAACCAGGATGCATTGCCAGGTTCCGGTAGCTGGGCTTGTTCGATGTCCGTGACTTGATCCAGTGGAAGACCGCGCCGATCCTCGAGAGCGCGTCCTTCCGGCAGTGGCCGCACGATGCCCTCGACCGTAACGGGCCCATCAACGTCGGAAATCTCTGGGGATTGGTCGGTACGGGTGCCGGCCGGAACCCAACCTCGCATAACCCACAGATCACCCACGTCACTGCGTAGCAGCTCGAGCACCCAGTAGCCGTTTCGACCTTCGAGGGGACGTTGGCGGACAAGCCGACGCGATTCGGAGACGTACGTACCACTGACCTGGACTGCGGTGAATTCCGAGAGTTGGTCCGTGGGACTTGGCACGATGGCCTGTTGGTCAGCAAGTTCTTGGGCCTGTTGTGCCAGGCGCTTTTCGTCCGCTCGTGCCCACTGCCATCGGCTAAGGAAGCCGAATCCGATGATCGCAACCAGCACCAGGGCGGTGAAGGCCTGCCAGCGGCGGGTGCGAAGAGCGGTGAGCACTACTCCACTCTATGGGCCTGCGAAGTGCCCTTCGGCGCGTGGAACGCGTCCTGCTCGTCACTGGTTTCAGAGTTGTCCGGGACGATCACGACGCCCTCGATCGCGGTCCCCGAAGCCGGAAGCGCGAGGTGTGGCTGGGGTTGGACTTCAGTGGGCGCGCTGCCCTTGCGCGAACCGCCACTGTTTGCGATCACGACCGCGAGGTAGGGCAAAACAACTGCTCCCGCGATGAGGACCCAGCGCGGCCATCCGGGGATAAATATGGCGCCGATCACACACGCTGTCCTGATACCCATGGAGATGAGGTACTTACGAGTTCGCCCAGCTTGCTCGCTGCTCAACGAGTGTTGGGCACTCGTGATGCTGTGGGTCGGGTCGGACACTCCAATAAGGTAAACCCCATTCACCTAGGCCGCCCGCCGAGGCGAGCCGAATCGGCGATCAGGAGAAGGACATGTCGAACCGCGTGTACGGAATCAGCGAAGTCGTCGGGACATCTCCTGATTCGATCGAATCGGCCATCCGCAATGCCGTGAAGCGCGCCGGTTCCGAACACCTGCACGTCGACTGGTTCGAAGTCCAGCAGGTGCGCGGCTACGTCCGGACCAACGACGTCGATCATTTCCAGGTCACAGTGAAGGTTGGGTACCGGCTCGAAGATGTCTAGGGAGACCCGATCGCCGGTTACGTCAGCTGAGCGGAGATCTTTCGATCGACTGGTGAATTTCACCGATGCCGTTGTGGCGATCGGCATCACGCTTCAACTGCTGCCTCTTATTGATGTGGCGGGGCCACAGGCAGGGCAGTCGGTCTGGGACGTGGTTGCTGCCAACCAGGGTCAGATCACGGCGTTTGTCTTGTCCTTTGTTGTAGTCATCGCGATGTGGTCGACGCACAACAGGGTCTTTAACTCGATGCAACGCTATGACGGGACGATATTCACGTTGAACGTGATGTGGCTCCTACTTATCGTCTTTCTGCCCTGGCCAACATCGATGTACGGCAATGCCGTTAACGATCAAGTGATTGGTCCCGGAGGAGTCGGGTTGCTCTACTGGTGGACACTTGCGGCCATCAGTGGACTGGGTTCGTTGATCGCCTTCCATGCAGGAAGAACGCCGAACCTGTTGGAGCCCGATGCCCGCTATGACGAGGGGCAGTATCGGTCCACCCGCCGTTTGACTGGTTCAGTTTTCTTCCTGGCGTTTTTCGGCATCGGCATCCTGAGCGAGTTCTTTCCTGTCGTCTCGCCCTACCTAGCCCTGCTGCTGATTCCCATTAATGCGTTCGTCAGACGTCGTACGCAAAGACGGCAGGAAACTCCAGCCAGTGTTGAGGAACGGAGTACCCATGAGTGATTCGATCGCCTTGGTGACAGGCGGAAGCCGCGGGATCGGAGCCGCCATCGCGAAACGTCTTGCCGAATCAGGGCACAGGGTGGTGGTGGCCAGTCGCAGCGGGGGCGCCCCCGAGGGCGTAGACGTCGCAGGGTCCATCGCCCTGGATGTCGCTGACGCTCAGTCAATCCAAGCAGGACTTGCAGCAGTCGAAGAGACGTATGGACCCATCGGCGTCTTGGTGGCGAACGCTGGCATCACCAAGGACAACCTGCTGATGCGAATGTCGGATGAGGAGATCGATGACGTCCTGACCACGAACTTGGCCGGCTCGATCCGGCTGTGCCGTGGAGTAACGCGTGGAATGCTCCGCGCCAAGGCCGGACGGATCGTGTTGGTCTCGTCCGTCGTAGGGCTCCTCGGGAGTGCCGGTCAAGTGAACTACGCCGCCTCCAAGGCCGGACTTGTGGGTGCAGCTCGATCGCTGGCACGTGAAGTCGGCTCACGCGGCATCACGGTGAACGTCGTGGCGCCTGGCTTCGTCGATACGGATATGACGGCGGAGTTAGACGAGGCGCGGCGTACGGAGATCCTGTCGGCGGTACCGCTTGGTCGTTACGCTGACGTCGATGAGGTTGCGGCCGTTGTGGATTTCCTCGTGGGTCCCGACGCCGGATATGTCACTGGTGCGGTCATCCCGGTCGATGGCGGCTTGGGCATGGGGCACTAGGAGGATTTCATGGGTTTGCTGACCGATAAGACCGTTGTCGTCACAGGAGTGTTAACCGATCAATCGATCGCTTTTCACATTGCGC
This sequence comes from Candidatus Nanopelagicales bacterium, assembly GCA_030836325.1. The sequence continues at coordinate 59,379 of JAURQC010000046.1, read as the reverse complement.
GGTTGGCCCAAGAAGAAGGCGCTCAGGTCGTCTTGACCAGCTTCGGTCGGACCATGTCTTTGACCAAGCGTTCGGCAACCAGATTGCCCCAAGAGGCACCAATCGTCGAACTCGACGTGACCAACGACGACCACCTCGCCACGTTCGCAGATCGACTCGGTGAGCACTGCGAGAGCGTGGATGGGCTCGTGCACTCCATCGGATTCGCTCCCGAAGCCGCCCTCGGTGGAAACTTCCTGAACACCACGTGGCCGGACGTCGCCACGGCTGTCCAGGTGTCGGCCTACTCGTTCGCGTCGCTCACTATGGCGGCCAAGCCCCGGTTGGCGTCACCTGCGTCGGTTGTCGGATTGGATTTTGACGCTACTGTCGCTTGGCCGACGTATGACTGGATGGGTGTGGCAAAGGCTGCGTTGGAGTCAACCTCGCGATACCTCGCACGCGATCTCGGTGGCGACGGTATCCGGGTGAATCTCGTTGCCGCGGGGCCAATACGCACCATGGCGGCGAAGAGCATTCCTGGCTTCGAGGAGTTCGAGCAGGTATGGCTAGACCGGGCCCCCCTGGGCTGGGATTTGGCCGACCCGACTCCTGCTGCTCGTGCGTGTATCGCGCTGCTGTCCCCGTGGTTCCCTGCGACGACCGGCGAGATCGTGCATGTCGACGGTGGTGTGCACTCCCAAGGCGCCTGAGCGCACAACGTCACCAGGAATAGAACCGTCATGTCGCGAGTGATCCTGATTCGTCACGCCAAGAGCGACTATCCACCGGGGATACCCGATCACGATCGTCCGCTCAATGCGCGCGGCATCCGCAACGCTGAAGCCGTCGGAGTACAGCTGGCAGAGGTCCTGCATGCAAGTCAGACGCCGTACGCGGCGGGCGTTTCCACGGCGCGGCGAGCACAGCAGACCTGGGACTTGATGTCGGCGCCTCTCGGGGAACTGCAAGAAGCATGCAGCCACACGTGGAATGACCGATCCCTCTATTTGGCCGAATCGCACACGCTGCTAGAACTCGCCGAGGCCAACTCGGCGCCCACGTTGGTAATCGTGGGCCACAACCCCGGGCTTGAAGAGGTCGCGACTATGGCTGCGGGAGCAGACGAGGCCCGGGACCGGGCAAGTGGGCGCATGCTGACAGAGAAGTTGCCGACGAGCTCCATCGTCGTGTTGGAGAGCCCCGATCCGTGGCGAATTACCGAGGTAACGGTTGTTGACTTCCGGATCTGCCGCTAGGAATCAGGAGGTCGGCTCGTTACTCCGTCGAGAGAATCGGCGAGTTCAACCTCGTCGCGCGTAATCCCCATCAGATACAAGACCGTGTCCAGGTAAGGCGCTGTCACCGATGTGTCAGCTGCGGCGCGAGCAGCAGGTTTGGCGTTGAATGCGATCCCTAGTCCGGCTGCCTCGAGCATGTCGATGTCGTTAGCACCGTCGCCGATAGCGATGGTGCGGCGCCGGGGAATACCAAACCGAACGGCCAACTCTTCGAGAACCTTGCGCTTGCCAGGACGATCGACCACGTCTCCCACAACACGACCAGTGAGTCGGCCGTTTTCCACCTCCAAGGTGTTGGCTCGCAGTTCGGCAACTCCTAGCTCGGATGCGATGGGTGCGACGACCTGGCTGAAACCTCCCGAGACCAAAGCGATGCGGTAGCCAAGCCGATTCAGGGTTCGGCACAAGGTGCGTGCCCCGGGTGTCAGTTGAATCTGCTGGCGAACAGACTCGAATACAGATTCCGGCAGTCCCTCCAGGAGTGCTACTCGTTGATGCAGGGACTCGCTGAAGTCCAGTTCTCCGGCCATGGCTCTTTCGGTGACGGCCGCAACTGCATCTTGTGCCCCGGCCTGCGCAGCCAGCAGGTCGATGACTTCATCCTGGATGACGGTGGAATCAACATCCATGACCACGAGGTACTGACCTCTGGTTTCCAGCCCGGCTTCTTGGACCGCGATATCGACGTTCATATCGGCGGAGATTCCAGCAAGGGGGCGGCGCAGCGTGTCCGGATCCACGCCTCGGCCATCGAAGGAGATCGCGGTGACGGGGTAGTGGGCGATGCGTCGGATGCGGTCGATGTTGCCGCCGCCAGCGGCGATAACGGTTGCGATGTTCGTGATGGCATCTGGCGTGAGGTCTGTGGCCATGACAGTGACTCGGAAACTGGTGGACAAACGTGAGGCGTCGACAGCGGGGGGTGGGGATCCGATGGCGACCGAGGAGTCCATCTCCAACTGAAGGGCCAGTTCCACGATAGCGGCCTCCAGTGAGTGCAGATCGCTTGTAGGTCCAGACACCGAGCAGGCGATAACGAGGTGATCGCGCATGACGATTTGGTCGATGTCCGTGACCACGACCGGAAATCGACTGCACGTAGCGAATAGGTCGCGTGTGACACCTGGGCGGTCGTGACCACTCAAAGTCACGAGCATGGTCGTGGTGTGGAGGTCGGCTGGCGTTTCCATGGCGACTAAACGCTACTCAGGGTGCGGCATGTGATGAGCACACGCCTAGGGTGTCGGGGTGCATGTGATCTCCATGGCGGACGTCGGGGTCCGACGCGGACCATCGTGGTTACTCGAGCACCTGGATTGGGTTGTCGACGAATCTGATCGATGGGTAGTGATCGGTCCCAATGGTGCGGGTAAGACCACGGCATTGACCATTGCTGCAACCCGGATGTTTCCCACGACTGGGCAGGTCGAGGTCCTCGGTGAGCGGATGGGCCAGGTCGACCTATCTGAATTGCGTCCGAGGGTGGGCTTCGCGAGTAGCGCTCTCATGCGCGACATACCCATGCACGAGACGGCGATCGACCTTGTGATGACAGCCGCGTACGCGATCACTGGTCGTTGGCAGGAGGAGTACGACTCCGAAGATGCTGATCGCGCGCGGTGGCTGCTCGACTCCTGGGGAGCGTCTGCATACGCCGAACGCCCCTTCGCCTCCTTGTCCGAGGGAGAGCGCAAGAGAGTCTTGATCGCTCGTGCGCTGATGAGTGATCCGGAACTGTTGCTGCTCGATGAGCCTGGTGCCGGGCTTGACCTCGCCGGTCGTGAGGAACTCGTCGGCATGCTCGCGGCCTTCGCCCAGGATCCGATGTCTCCGACGTTGGTTCTGGTCACCCACCACCTGGAGGAGATTCCCCCGGGTATCACCCACGCACTCCTGCTTGGGCAGGGTCAGCCTGTTGCGGCTGGTCCCATTCAGGCGACCTTAAGCGGGGAGAACATCTCCCGCAGTTTCGGCATGAACATCGCGGTGACGGCGATCGAAGGCCGTTGGATGGCCACCGCGGGCCAATAGCGACAGACTGCTGTTCATGGCTATGACCCAGACGGCTCGGTGGTTATTCGGGGACCAACTCGGACCACATTTCGACGACGGTGGACCGATCCTGCTTGTCGAGGCGAAGTCAATGTTCGCCCGCCGTGCCTACCATCGGCAGAAGGCGCATCTGATCCTGAGCGCGATGCATCATCGGGCAGCGGAGGATCCGGACCGCGTGAGCCTGGTCACGTCGACCACCTACGCCGAAGGTGTTGAGCGTTACCGCACGGAAACCGGTCATGAACTCGACGCTGTAGCGGCGACGTCCCGCCGGGCACGCGTACTCGTCACATCTCTTGGCATCACCGACGTCCACCCTGAACGTGGCTGGTTCACCTCCGCAGCGGAGTTCCAGGGGTGGGTCGAAGGTCGTGGCAAGAAGCGACTGTTGATGGAGGACTGGTACCGCAGCGTTCGTTCCTCGCATGACGTCCTGATGTCTGACGGCAAGCCCGAGGGGGGTCGCTGGAACTACGACCACGACAACCGACTTCCACCGCCGAAGGGCGAAACGCACCTGCCGGTACCCGAGCCTTGGCAACCGATCGAGGACGAGATCGACCACGCTGTCCGCGCCCAACTGGACGCATGGGAGGGCGAGGGCATCGAATTCCTAGGTTTGGATGGACCACGGCGATTCGCCGTGACGCGCTCGGAGGCATTACAGGCACTCGAGGACTTCCTCGACAACCGCCTTTCCCTGTTCGGGCCCTACGAGGACGCGGTGTTGTGGCGGGACCCGTTCATGGCGCATTCACTGCTGTCAGTACCGATGAACCTCGGACTATTGGATCCCCACGAGGTAGTTGAGCGGGCGGTGCAGCGTTTGCGACAAGACGAGGCGACGCTGGCCAGCGTTGAGGGGTTGGTACGACAGATCATCGGGTGGCGCGAGTACGTCTGGCATCTGTATTGGCACCTCGGTGCTGAATACGAAGAGCGCAACGCACTCGATGCGCAGGTGCAGCCTCCGGACTGGTTCCTGAACGCATCGGTAGACGAAATCAAAGCCGCATGTTTGCGACATTCACTCGGGTACGTTCGAGACCTCGGCTACTCACACCACATTGTGCGGTTGATGGTTCTGAGCAATTGGGCTCTGCAGCGCGGCTACTCGCCGCAGGTCATGAATGACTGGTTCCGGCGCGCATTCGTCGACGGCTACCCATGGGTCATGACTGCAAATGTGATTGGCATGGGTTTGTATGCCGACGGAGGCGAGATGGCGACCAAGCCGTACGTCTCCGGCGGCGCCTATTTGAAGAAAATGACTGACTTCTGCTCCGATTGCATCTACGACCCCAAGGTTCGAGTGGGGGACAAGGCGTGTCCGTTCACCGCGGGCTACTGGGCATTCCTGGATAGCAATCGAGAACGGCTTGCAGGTAATCACCGGTTGGCCACTGCATTTCGAACGTTAGACAAACTCAAGGATAAGGACGATCTCGTTGTGCAAGAGCAGTCGCGCGGATCAGATGCTCCCTGATCGCTTCGTGCGCCCGCTTACCTGCGGTCGGCCTTGGCTTCCCATCCTTCTTTGATCATACGAACGCCCACGATCGCCACAAGCAAGGCGAACAAACCCCGAACGAGCGAGCCGCTCACGCTCAACGCCAAGAACGCCCCAAGGATGCCGCCCGGGATGGATGCCACGCCGAGTCGAAAGCCGAGGCTCCAATCGGTCGCACCCGTTGTGGATTGGCGCCAGGCGCCGAGAAAGGCGATCGGCACCATGACAGCCAGTGATGTTCCGGCCGCGAGTTGCTGTGGGAAGTCGAAGAGCGTGACGAGGATGGGTATCACGACGATGCCGCCGCCGACACCGAACAGAGCGGATAACAAACCCATTGCCAGGCCACTACCTGCGAAGGCCACCGCGGTCACGGGGTTCAGCGATGCGAACACGTCCGCGGCCACAGTTTCTGCGCTCGATGGGGCAATCAAGTCAAACGCGGACACGAAGAGCCGAGCAGCGACAATGACCAAAATGAGCCCGAAGGCCATCTGGAGTCGGTGGTCTGAGGAGCGCTGAACCAGGTGACTACCGAGCAACGAGCCGGCGAGACCGCCGATCATGATGAACGCGGCCGCGATCCACGCAACCTCACCGTTGACTGCGTAAGTAACGAAACCCGCAGCGGCAGCAAGTGTGACCATGACCAGGCTCGTGGCCTGCGCACGTTTTTGGGGAAAACGAAAGAGCAACACCAGAAGTGGAACGAGGATGATTCCGCCTCCGACCCCGAAGGCGCCGGAGAACACGCCTGCACCGAAGCCGATGAGAATAATGCGTGCCACGTCGCACAGTGTGGCGGTGGGGAGATTCATTTCCCATCGACCCCGGCCAAGCAAGCCTTGTCCGCCGATAAACTTCGACTGTCTCAATGTCTTTTGCACCACTGACGAATCGAGAAGGCGGCGCCGCGTGATCGACTCGGCAACGGCTGTCGCCGTAATCGTCGCGGCTGGCTTTGTGGCCGGTGCAATAAACGGTGTCGTTGGATCGGGAACTCTGTTCACCTTCAGCGCGCTCATCGCTATCGGTGTGCCCCCGGTTGCCGCGAACGGAACCAACACGACGGGTTTGTTCCCCGGCAGTTTTGCGTCGTCGTATGCGTATCGCAACGAACTGCGCAGTCGACTAACGCGCCTGAAGGGGCCACTGATCGCGACGAGCATCGGCGCGGCGTTGGGCGCGCTGCTCGTCGTGGGCCTGCCCGTAGAAGTCTTTTCTGCGGTGGTTCCTTGGCTCATTGCTTCAGCCACCGTGATGATCGCCATCCAGCCGTTACGAAAGCGTATGCAGGCACGACGTCACAGTGCGGAGATGGACACGGGGCACCCTGCGCCGACGAGACGCCTGTGGCCGTGGACGGGTGCGGTGGGTATCTACGGTGGATATTTCGGAGCCGCGCAAGGTGTCGTCCTGATGGCAGTCCTGACGTGGATCTATGACACCAGAGTTCAGTACAGCAATGCTGCCAAGAATCTGCTCGCTTCCATGGCCAACATGGTTGCCGCTGTGGTCTTCATCGCCACGGGCAACGTGGTGTGGCCTGCTGCTGTGGTCCTGATGGTGAGTTCGATCGCTGGAGGTTATCTCGGCGCGCGCTGGGCGAGGCGGCTTCCAGAAGCGGTGCTCCGTGGCATGGTGGTGGCCGTAGGAGTTCTGGCCACGACCGTGCTGGTTTTGAGATGAGAAAGGCTGGATGATGCGAACGTTCATCCGGATCGTTCTGATCATCGTCGGCAGCGCCATGGTCCTGGTCGGCATCACCGTCGGTAGCGCCACGTGGTGGGTTCAACAGCAACTCACGGTGAACGAGGGTCGGTGGGTGCTGCAGACCCCCGAAGAGATCATCCCTGCGGATGGTTGCTCAACGGTCATCATCGAGCTATCCGGCGTAGACGTCGATCCCGGTGACATCGACCAATTCGAAGTGATCTCGTCCCGATCGCAGACCGTTTTCACTGTCGCGGCTACGGGTGAATCCGACGATGGCTGGCTCGTGGGGAGTACGGCGTCCGCACCCGTGGAGGACCGGCTCCTGGGTACTCGCTACTGCATAGCCGAGAACTCCGGCGGCGATGCCTGGACCGTGAACCTGATTCAGGTGGAGCAGGGTTCGCCGGATTTGTCAGTTGCTGGGCTGCAGGGGCGTTGGGCTAACGCCGACGATGGCGAGAAAGTAGTGCTTCCGGTGCCGAGTGCAGGGGAGTCGGTCGTCGTTGCCGGCGGTGAAGGCAGCGATATCGGGTCGATAGTTCTTATGGGGGAGTATCGAATCGCAGGTGGCTCGACTCTCGCAATTATCGGACTCGTTGGTGGAGTGCTGACCGTGGCTTTGGGCACCGTGCTCTTGGTGATCAGTTTTTGGGGATTGCGTCAACGTGGACGACATGAGGCAAGGTCTTCGTCATGATGCGGGTGGGCGCTGTACGAGGATTGCGATGAGCAACGCCACCTACGAATCTGAGCCGTGGAACGTATGGACGGTCCCTAATGCCGTCAGCGTGCTGCGACTCCTCGGCATTCCCGTGTTCTTATGGCTGATCCTCGTCGAAGAAGCTGACGTTTTGGGATTTGTCATTTTGGTTATTGCGGGAGTCACCGACTGGGTGGACGGCTTCCTAGCGAGGAAACTCGACCAACGCAGTCGACTCGGTGTTCTCCTGGATCCTTTGGTCGATCGGCTGTACATCCTTGCCACACTTCTTGGTCTTGCATTCCGCGACATCATCGGCTGGTGGCTCGTGGCGATACTGGTCGGACGTGACGTCGTGTTGTTGCTGTTGGTACCGCTGCTGCGGCGATCGGGTCGGGTGGCCCTACCGGTTACCTACGTCGGCAAGGCCGGGACCTTCGCCCTGTTGTGGGGGTTCCCTGTTCTTCTCCTGGGTTCGCTCCCTGGAGCCTGGGGAACGATCTTGTCCGCGTTCGGCTGGGCCTTTGCCTTGTGGGGCACCTTCTTGTATTGGTGGGCCGGACTCCGATACGCGCAACAGATGATCGCAGCAGCTCGTGGCGACTAGGCTCACGTCACCAGCGAGGAAGGAACCCCATGATTCCTGGAGAGTTGAAGTACACGGCCGAGCACGAGTGGATCCGTGCAGACGAGGGCTCAACCGTCACGGTTGGCATCACCCACTATGCGCAAGAGTCGCTCGGCGACATCGTGTTCGTGTCCTTGCCTTCGGTCGGTGATCAGGTTGAAGCCGGACAGTCGTGCGGTGAAGTGGAATCGACCAAGAGCGTCAGTGAGTTGTACGCCCCGGTGACCGGTCAAGTGACCGAGGTCAACTCAGTGGTCGACGATGCTCCCGAAACTATCAACTCCGCGCCGTACGAAGCGGGCTGGCTGTTTCGCATCGACCTAGGCGATCCCAGCCAACTTGACGGCTTACTGTCGGCGAGTGAATACGAGGCGATGACGCAAGGGGCTTAGGCTGGGGGGTGCGCGGAGATTGATTCACGTGTACCGGCCCAAGGTGAAGGGAGCGCGCCCATGAACTGCAATGCGTGCGGCAAGCCCATCCATCCAGAGGATCGGTTCTGTGCCGCCTGTGGAAATCCTGTATCCCCGGGGGGATCGGGGCCCGACATCGACGCCACCGGAGCCATTACCGCCATCACAGGCGTCGGGGGACCGGCTACGGGTACGGGTCCCGCCGCCGCTCTAGGCACCGGAATCCACCGTGAGCTTCCGACCGGATCTGCACTCCTGGTCGTGCATCGAGGGCCGTCCGAGGGCAGCGAGTTCTTGTTGCCAGCCGACGCCGACGTCGTCGGAGTAGGGCGATCGCCGGAGTCCGAAGTCTTCCTTGACGACGTCACTGTCAGTCGTCGGCACGCTGAGTTTCGACGCGGGGCTGATGGCTGGAGTGTTCGGGATGTGGGCAGCCTCAACGGCACGTACGTCAACCGAGTGCGGGTCGACGACCAGCGCCTCAACGGTGGCGATGAGGTTCAAATCGGCAAATTCCGCTTCGTTTTCTTGGTAGGCGTAGAGCCCGGGGCATGAGTGCGCGCGAGGCTGTGGAGCCGTCGAGCAAAGGCACGCTGAGCATCGGAGAAGTGCACAGCGTCCTCAAGCGCGACTTTCCCGACGTCACCATCAGCAAGATCCGGTTTCTGGAAACCGAGGGTCTGGTCATCCCGGCGCGAACGTCTAGCGGATATCGCAGGTTCACCGACGACGATGTCCGCCGCTTGCGCGAGGTCCTGATCCTTCAGCGTGATCAGTACCTCCCGCTGAAAGTCATCCGCGAGCAACTCGACCAAAATGCCGAAGAGACGGTTGTTGCCGGCAGCGGCATGCGACCAGAAGACTTCCGTCCAGGTGCGGGACGCCTTCGTCTAACGCGTGGCGAGCTCGCAGAGATGACCCAACTCGATGAGTCCTATGTGGCTGAACTTGAAGAACTCGGGCTGGTCTGGGTTAGCCCCGCCGGGCATTACGACGAAGATGCCGCGACCATTTGCCAGGTGGCTGCACGACTGTCGGCCTTCGGCTTCGAGGGCCGACACATGCGTAGTTTTCGGGTAGTAGCAGACCGGGAGTCGGGTCTCATCGAGCAGATGGCTACCCCGTTCACGCGCACCACGGGTCATGAACGCGACTCACGCGTTCGATCGCAGGAGGCGATCCGAGAGATCGCTGCCTTATTCGTCCAATTGCACGCGTCTTTGCTCCGTGCCGAATTAATCCGCGCTGGGAAAGCCTAGACAGAGCTGGCAATTTCACTCTGGGCGTGACCTCACGACTGTCACGAGACGCTCTGCACGGTTAGCCTTGAGCCATGATCGATCTCGATGTGGTGGGCGTCCGAATGGAGATGCCGTCGAACACTCCCATCGTGCTGCTGCGCGAACGGAACGGCGAACGGTACCTACCGATCTGGGTCGGGGCAGTGGAAGCCACGGCCATCGCGTACGCACAGCAAGGCGTAGTTCCACCGCGGCCGCTTACGCACGATCTGATGCGCGACCTGCTGGAGGCACTCGAAGCCCCGGTCAAAGAGGTGCGCATCACGGATTTGGCGGATGGAGTGTTCTATGCGCTCATCGTCTTCGAGAGCGGACTTGAAGTTCCCGCACGACCGTCCGATGCCATCGCTCTCGCGCTACGCGCTGAAGTGCCAATCGTGGGCGCAGAGCAGGTTGTTGATGAGGCCGGAATCGAGATTCCAGACGAGGATGAGCCAGTTGAAGAGGACCAAGTCGAGAAGTTCCGAGAGTTCTTGGACCAGGTCTCACCCGAGGATTTCGGCGCTCCCGGCGCGTCCTGAGCCTTCAGTTGACCTTGAGACTTAGGTCCAATGTGTGTTGGCGTGTCGCATTGTCGGGCTCGTGACCGCTGCCTAGATTCCTTCCCACGGCTTCCCCAGCGGGTCACCAGAACCCGCGCCTGGGCCCTCGGCTCGGCAGTAGGGTGAGGCCGGATGAGGAGGAGCAGTGACCGGTAGGCAGATGCCCGCGGACGAGTCGAACCAGGGCGCACTTTTCGATGATGCCGACCTTCGCCCGTTGCCCGCACACGTCGGCTACCGCGGCCCCGTCGCCTGCTCGGCGGCCGGGATCACCTACCGGCAATTGGATTACTGGGCCCGCACGGGCCTAGTTGCTCCCACGGTTCGCGGCGCTGCCGGATCAGGCACCCAGCGCCTCTACAGCTTCCGCGACATCTTGATCCTCCGGATCGTCAAGCGTCTGATCGATACCGGTGTGTCCCTGCAGAACATTCGCGCAGCAGTAGACCACCTGACTACGCGCGAGGGCGACGACCTGGCCCGGATTACTTTGATGAGCGACGGCGCGAGCATCTACGAGTGCCGCAGCGCGGACGAGGTAGTAGACCTTGTTCGGGGCGGCCAGGGAGTTTTCGGAATCGCCGTCGGCAGTGTCTGGCGTGAGGTGGAGGGCACTTTGGCGACGCTGCCCGCCGAGGATCCGGACGGTGAGAACGTGGTTCCCGCTGGTGTAACGGACGAGCTCGCGCAACGCCGTGCCCAACGTGCTGCCGGCTGACGTCATCTTCGGTATCATCTGTATCGCTGAACATCTCGTGCGGGAGAGAGTCGCTATCCAGCCAGGGTAGAGGCCGCCGAAGGAGCAATTGCCCCGACAAACTCTCAGGCACCGGTACCGCTCGAGTAGGCATCTCTGGAAAAGGGACCTGTCCCTACCGACGGTGAAAGCCTCGGCCGGCGAGCAATCGCTGGTGGCGGTGAAGCTCTCAGGTCACGCTTGCGTGGGTAACAGAGGGGGAGCAGTGCCAACGCTGTTCGCCCTCGACGCCTGGAGAGCCAGATGGATTTCAGTGCCCGTCACATTGGTCCCCGCAATTCGGACATTCCGCAGATGCTCGCCGAACTTGGTTATTCCGATCTTGACTCCTTCGTTCAAGCCGTTGTTCCGGCGGGGATCTTGGACACCGACAACATGGGAATTCCTGTCGCGAGCAGCGAATCTGAGGCCCTTGCCGAGCTCGAGCGACGCATCTCGGGGGTCGAACTCCCAACCTCGATGATCGGTTTGGGCTATCACGGAACGGTGATGCCCGAGGTGATCAAGCGGGGCATCCTTCTCAACCCCGGTTGGTACACGGCCTACACGCCCTACCAACCAGAGATCTCCCAGGGGCGCCTGGAAGCACTACTGAACTTCCAAACCCTCGTGGAGGATCTCACTGGCCTTGCCGTCGCTGGTTCGTCACTTTTGGATGAACCGACGGCTGTCGCAGAGGCCATGGGATTGGCCATCAAGCACGGGCCCAAAGGCGTCTCCCGGCTCGCGATTGATGCAGGCGTGCACCCGCAGGTTCGAGCGGTCGTCGCAACGCGAGCTGAGCCGCAAGGCATCGAACTCGTGGACTTCGATCTGTCCAAGGGGCTTCCCGAGGGTGACTTCTCCGGCGTCGTCATCGCCTATCCGTCTTCTACTGGAGCGTTCGTCGATCCGCGTGGCGTCATCTCACAGGCCAAGGAGCGGGGGGCGCTGGTGATCGTGGATGCAGATCCCCTCGCCTTGACGCTAGTGGAGTCACCCGGGGCACTAGGTGCAGACATCGCAGTGGGGTCCATGCAGCGCTTTGGTGTGCCGATGTCATTCGGCGGACCGCACGCGGGCTACATCGCCGTTCGATCCGGTCTTGAGCGCTCCCTGCCGGGCCGCTTGGTTGGCGTCAGTGTGGATGTCGATGGTCGACCGAGCTACCGGCTTGCGCTCCAGACCCGTGAGCAACACATCCGACGCGAGAAGGCGACGAGCAATATCTGCACGGCCCAGGTGCTGCTTGCCGTTTTGGCTGGCATGTATGCGGTTTACCACGGCCCGGAGGGGCTGACTGCAATCGCGCGTGGCGTGCACGGCCTTGCAGCCCGGCTCAATGAAGGTGCGAAGGAAGCGGGACTGACAACCCTCAACGCTGACTTCTTCGACACTATTGCGATCGAATCATCCGGAAAGGCGCAGCAGTTGTGCGCGGCCGCTGCCGCCGCTGGCGTGAACATCCGAACGGTCGGGGACGACGTCGTGTGCTTCACAGTCGATGAGACGACCACCGATGAGCAGGCACAGACCCTCGCTCGAGCATTGGGCTTCGAACTTGCCGTCGGCGCTGACGACGCTTTGCCTGCGGCCCTGACGCGGACGGGGGAGTTGCTTCAGTTCCAGGTCTTCCAGCAGTACCGCAGTGAGACCTCCTTGATGCGTTACATGCGTTCCCTAGCGGATAAGGATCTTGCTCTTGACCGCACGATGATTCCGTTGGGCTCGTGCACGATGAAACTCAATGCTGCAGCGCAAATGGCTCCTATCACCTGGCCACAGTTCGCCGCTGCCCATCCGTTCGCGCCCGCTGATCAGGTTCAGCCGTACGTGGACATCATTTCCGAGCTTGAAGCTTGGCTCGTAGGGATTACCGGATACGACGCCGTGTCGGTGCAGCCCAACGCTGGGTCGCAGGGCGAGTTCGCAGGGTTGATGGCGATCCGCGCGTACCACCGTGCCAACGGCGACGATCAGCGTTCGATCTGCCTCATCCCGAGCAGCGCCCACGGCACGAACGCCGCAAGTGCGGTGATGGCTGGGATGAAGGTTGTGGTTGTTGCCTGCGACGACAGCGGAGACGTTGACGTCGAGGACCTTAAGGCGAAGATCGCACAGCATGGTGAGAACCTCGCGGCACTGATGATCACCTACCCGTCCACTCACGGCGTCTTCGAAGACGCCGTGCAGGAAATCTGTGGTCTTGTCCACGACGCTGGCGGTCAGGTCTACGTCGATGGTGCCAACCTCAATGCCCTCGTTGGTCTGGCCAAGCCGGGGAAGTTCGGCGCCGACGTGTCGCATCTGAACTTGCACAAGACGTTCGCGATTCCGCACGGGGGAGGGGGTCCGGGCGTGGGACCGATCGGGGTCCGCGCGCACCTCGCGCCGTATCTGCCGGGTCATCCCCTTCGCCCTGATGCAGGTCCAAGCGGACGCGGATTCGCCGACGGGGGCATGGGGCCGGTCAGCGGAGCGCCGTGGGGGAGTGCGGGCATTCTGCCAATCCCTTGGATGTACATCCGCATGATGGGCGACGACGGCCTGCGCGAGGCGACCAGCGTCGCGATCCTGTCGGCTAACTACATCGCACACCGATTGAAGGATCACTACCCGATCTTGTACACCGCACCCAACGGCACTGTTGCACACGAGTGCATCCTGGACATCCGACCGTTGACAGCGGCGAGCGGTGTCAGTGTTGACGACATCGCCAAGCGACTCATTGACTATGGCTTTCACGCACCAACCATGTCTTTCCCGGTGGCTGGCACGCTGATGGTTGAGCCGACCGAGAGCGAGGACTTGGCCGAACTGGATCGCTTCTGCGACGCGATGATCGCGATCAAGGCGGAGATCGACGCTGTTGAAGCCGGACAGTGGCCGGACGACGACAACCCGTTGGTCAACGCGCCGCATACGGCCGACTGCCTGATCGGGGAGTGGAACCACGCCTACCCCGCACGTCTTGCGGCTTTCCCGGCGCCGGGAATGGAGAACGGCAAGTACTGGCCACCCGTTCGCCGGATCGACGGTGCCTACGGCGACCGCAATCTGGTGTGTTCGTGCCCGCGGCCGGAGGAACTCGTAGCCCCTTAACACCTTTTTCCCACATGCTGGGCGATTGACGGACGATCTCCCAGCATGTGGGGTTGTGTGCACTATTTCCCAGGACGCGTCCAGTCGTGACGCTCAATGCGTAAGACAAGGCAATCGTCATTCCCCAGTCGGCGTTCCACAACGTCGGTAAAGCCGAGTCGTCGATGGAAGGTGATCGCGCCGAGGTTCGTCACCAGGGGATCGATGAGGATTGTGTGCGCATGATGGTCGACGAAAGCACGTTCAATCGCATGCGTCATCATCGCGGTGCCGTAGCCACGCCGGAGAGCGTCCGGCTCACCGATCCAGATGTCGATCGCGAAGGTGCCGGGGGAGACCTCTCCCCAGTAGCGGGTCGGCTCGGACTCTGCATCGAGTACAACGACGACGCCTATCGGGCAGCCATCGACCTCGCAGATCCACACCTCTTGCCACTGGACAGCAAGCTCGGTCTCCCACTGCCAACCCGGGTCGGTTCCCATGACGCAAGAGACGTGATCAGCCTGCTCCCAGCCTCGAAGGCGAGGAACGTCGCCGAATTCAGCGCGTCGAAAATAAAGGCGCGACGGGGAGTTCGGCAGCGGCACTGTTAAAGCCTGACGGCGCGGACCCACAAATAGTCCTGGGTGTCAGCATCAGGTCGGATGTGGACCTGATCGAACGATTGTTCGATTGTGAAATCATCACCGAACAGGGTCTCGAAGTCCTCAACGGATTGATGGCGCACGGGTAGTCCGGCGCACATGTCGGGTCCTGATGCCGAGAAACCACCGATAACAACAACCGATCCCGGTGCGGTGGCCGCCCGAAGAACCGAGGCGTAGCGCGCTCGTTGTTGGTCGTCGAGCAGGAAGTGCAATACGGCGCGGTCGTGCCACAGGCCGTAGGTGCGCGGGGGAATCCAAGACAAGAGGTCGTGATTAATCCAGTTCACCTGATCAGCCCGTGAAGACAGTCGCACTCGAGAGATGTTCAGTGCCACGACAGACCAATCAATGACGCTCAGTTCGCTCCAGCCACGGTCCAGGGCTTCGTCTATCCAGACTGAAGCGCCTGCACCAACGTCAATGGCAGGAGTCGACACATCAAGGTCGCCGATCATCGTCCAGCTGGGGTCGGCAGAGGACTGAAACCAGCCCCGGGTTGTGTAGTCACCAGATTCGGTGGGTGAGAAGGATCGGTCCCAGTGGGCCGACGACGACTCAGGCACGAGGGGCCTCCTGGCTTGCTACGGACATAATGTGCATTATCGGCTTAATCCTACGGTGGCAGTTCTACCGCCCGACACCACACCTGCTAGTGCAAGTAATAGCGGACGTTTGGTAGCAAGAACCCGCGGCCCAGGGAGCCATAGGACATGTCGCTGATCTGGTCACCGATGCTTGGCCCAATCTTCCAGCCGTTGTCGACGAGCCCAGCGCGCGCAGCTTTCTTGTAGTCAGCGGCTGGTCCTGTGCTGCTCGAAGGCCGAAACGTCAGCGAATCCCAGTCGCTCATCCCGAGTCTTCCTAGACACTCCATGGTGGCTGCCTGCTGGGACTGTGAGCGTCCCGTCACGATCGCGGTGGCCACGCCCCAGGACCGGAAGATCTCGTACGCCTGACGCACCGGCTCGTTGACGGGGGCCTCGCAAGTGGCCACAGCCTGATTGGAAACCGCTGGATCGTAGGTAAAGCTCGGCTGACTCCTCAGACCAACAACGAAGTCATCCACCAGCGTGTCGTCAACGTCGAAAACGGCCATGGCTCGGCAGTTTCGGACCGCAGCAGGCTTCACACCCGGGCATGCACGCTTCAGCCACGAACGAGTCCACTGGACGGCTGCCGCAGCGACGGCGGCTTTATCAGCTTGTGCGGAGTCCACCTGGTAGGCGATGACCTGCTTTCCGGCTTCCGGCCCGATATCCCAATCACCAGGAAAATTCATTGACGGCAGGTTCTGGCCGGTTCCGATGATAGATATTCCCGCTGGACTGAGTCCCCCGACGTCCACGGCAACGACCTCAGCGGTCGCGTCTTCGGCTACGGCCGGGGAAATCGCACCAATAGTGGACATGGTCAAGACAACAGCAGTGGCTAGTGACGACGCGATTATTCGGGACTGCATCCGCCTATTACACAGCACGCCGTCCGATCAGCGGTGGAAGGCGTGGTCCTAGGCTGTGCGCCGTGTCCAAAGTGCTAGCGAATCTGCCCATCGGCGAACGCGTGGGAATTGCCTTTTCTGGTGGCCTTGATACGTCGGTTGCTGTTGCGTGGATGCGTGAGAAGGGCGCTATCCCATTCACCTATACCGCGGACATCGGCCAGTACGACGAACCGGATATCGCCTCAGTACCTGGTCGCGCAAGCCAGTACGGCGCCGAGGCATCCCGACTGGTCGATTGCAAGGGCCCGCTGGTTGAGGAAGGCCTCGCGGCGATCGCGTGCGGCGCCTTCCACATCCGCTCCGGTGGACGCCAGTACTTCAACACCACTCCCCTAGGCCGAGCGGTCACCGGAACCATGCTGGTGCGGGCCATGGCGGACGACGACGTCTCCATCTGGGGTGACGGATCGACGTACAAGGGCAACGACATCGAGCGGTTCTATCGCTACGGCCTGATGGCCAATCCTGCATTGCGCATTTACAAACCATGGCTTGATGCGGACTTCGTCCGTGAGCTTGGCGGTCGCGCTGAAATGAGCGCGTGGCTCACCGAGCGTGATCTGCCCTACCGTGACAGCGCGGAGAAGGCTTACTCGACCGACGCCAACATCTGGGGCGCAACGCACGAAGCCAAGACTCTCGAGCATCTCGATGTCTCGCTGGAGATTGTGCAGCCGATCATGGGCGTACGGTTCTGGGATCCATCGGTCGCCATCGAAACCGAGGATGTTTCGCTGACCTTCGAGCAGGGTCGCCCAGTGGCCATCAACGGCCAGACATTCGACTCCCCCGTCGCTTTGGTGCGCGAGGCGAATTCGATTGGTGGGCGGCACGGGCTTGGTATGGCTGACCAGATCGAAAACCGGATCATTGAGGCCAAGAGCCGCGGAATCTACGAAGCACCCGGAATGGCGTTGCTGTTTATCGGTTACGAGCGTCTGGTCAGCGCCATTCACAACGAGGACACCATCGCCAACTACCACGCTGAAGGGCGTCGCCTTGGACGATTGCTTTACGAGGGACGCTGGCTTGATCCGCAAGCGCTGATGCTTCGCGAGTCTTTGCAAAAGTGGGTCGCCAGCGCAGTTACCGGCACCGTCACGTTGCGGCTACGTCGTGGCGACGACTACACCATCGTGAACACCGAGGGTCCGGCGTTCAGCTACCACCCGGACCGGCTGAGCATGGAGCGCACCGAAGATGCTGCGTTTGGTCCGGATGATCGCATCGGTCAGTTGACTATGCGCAACCTCGATATTTCCGATTCGCGCGCGAAGCTTGAAATGTACGCCGGCCTTGGGACGCTGCGCGATGGCCATGTGGAGCTTGTCGGCGAGATCAAGCCCGGTATTGCCAGTCGGATCGCTGACCGCGATGCGACAACGGCTGAAGAGACCAGCGGACGAGAGATCGACGAAGCCAACGACCGTGCCG
The DNA here is from genome assembly GCA_030836325.1 of Candidatus Nanopelagicales bacterium. Next base: position 41,814 of record JAURQC010000046.1, on the reverse strand, counting down.
CCTTCGATGCGGGTACGGATTAGTCGTGCGTCGTGCCATAGTGGAGTTATGACCACTTCCCCGCCGGAGAACAACGGCGATGACGACCTTCCGGACATCCCGGACTTCATCCCCGATGATGCCCTCACTGCCAGTGGCCCCAAGGAGCCATCCGCTGAGGAACGCGCAGCCAAGGCTGCTCGCATTGCCAGGGAGAACGATCGTCTTCGCAAGGCCGGGCAGATCTCCGATGGATCGGGCAAGCCGGCTTACCGGAAATCATCCAAACTCGCGCCGTGGATCGGGATTGGCGCAGCTATCGCCGTTCTCGTCGTCGTGGTCGCTCTTCTCGCGCGCTGACGAACTAAGCCGACTTGGGCAGTTCCTCGCGGGTTTCGCGCAGTAACGCCAGGCGCTCCTCGAGCAACTCTTCAAGATCGGCGCGGGTGCGTCGCTCCATGAGCATGTCCCAGTGCGTCCGCGCCGGCTTTTGAGCCTTGGGCTCCTCTGCAGCGATCTCGTCTGCGATCGCCGTGGCCCCACAGCGACACGTCCACTCGCGTTGAATTTCGTCAGCGTCCACGAAGTACGGCACATCCGACACGTGTCCCTCAGGACAGACGTATCGAACAATTCGGCGTTCTGCCGGTGCTACGTTTTCGTCGCGCTCGTAGCTCAGGGCTCCAAGCCGGGTGCCCTTCATTGAAGTCTCGCCCATTGCTGCCTCCCTTGCCGTTGTGCTTTCCCCTAGGACGCGTCGGGTGAAGCCTCGGTTCCCGTCCGATAATCGAAATTTTGCGCTATCAGCCACGGAAAGCGGGTGCAGTTGACGCGCCCGACTGATTCACAATGGCGGATCCAATGCCCGAAAATCCGTACACAGTGGTCATCCAACGACCATTGACCGGTTAGCCGCCTGAAGGGACGCTCCTACCGGCCTAGGGGCGTCGGTGGGGCGTCGTCGCCCCCCGTTGGGTCGTCCTGGCTGGCCTCGTAACGCAGGTCCTCGACGATCACCGTGCCTTGGATGACGTCGCCGGAGGTCGGGAATCCGGGCATCCGCGTCATCCACGACTGCTGGCCAAGGGATCTGGTGAGGCGCCTTCCGACTGCCAATCGGACACCTGGGATAAGCAATGCGGCACCTGCTAGGTCGGTCAAATAACCCGGCACTATGAACAGCAGGCCGGCCAAGAACTGTCCGACGCTCGCCCCGGCTTTGGCAGCCGCCTTTTTCGGATCGGAATTGGCCTCGCGCATCATGACCGTGGCACTCGCGCCGGCATTGCGCATCAATGCAATTCCGATGGGGATTCCGATGAACATCCCCAGCAGAGCCCAACCCCAGCCGATCAACGAGGCGACCCCCCACAGGATCAAGATCTCTGCGAGCGGGTATCCGAAGAACACAAGCCGCGCCTTGAAACCCATGATCAGCTCGCCCCCTAACGCCGCTTGTTGCCGACGGCCGCGCGCAAAGCTTGGCCGCGTTCCTTGAGCCCCCATTGCGTGACGCGCCACAGAGCTTCAGCAACGATGGCCCGACTCATCTTGCTGGTCCCCACGGTGCGCTCGACGAATGTGATGGGCACCTCACGGACGATGAACCCACGTTGAACTGCGCGCCAGGCTAGGTCCACTTGGAAGCAATAACCCTGCGACGCGACCGTATGTAAGTCGATGCCACGAAGAGTGTCCGCGCGGAAGGCTCGGTAACCACCGGTGGCGTCATTGATCGGAACGCCGAGCATGGCGCGTGTGTAGAGGTTGCCGCCTTTGGACAGCACCTCGCGTCCCTTGGACCAGTTTTCGGTGCCCCCGCCACTAATCCACCGAGAACCCAGAACAAGGTCCGCGCCCCGCAACGCTTCAAGGAGCCGATGGAGTTGCTCGGGTTGATGGGAGCCGTCGGCGTCCATTTCGACCAGAACATCGAAGCCGCTCTGCAGACCCCAGGTAAAGCCTGCGATGTAGGCGGCGCCGAGGCCTTCCTTGCCGTGCCGGTGCATGACCTGAACATGCTCGTCGCTCGCCGCTATTGAATCAGCGATTGCGCCGGTACCGTCCGGTGAGTTGTCGTCCGCGACGAGGATGTGGGCTTCGGGAACAGAGGCACGGATCCTCTCCACGATTACCGGGAGCGAATCACGCTCGTTGTATGTAGGAACGATGACGAGAATCCGTCCGAGGTCGCTGAAGTCCCTCTGCGCCCCTTCCACCCCTTCAGCCTAACGGTCAGGAGTCGGGGCGTGAGGCGACTGCACGACGGCGGCGCACGTAGATCGTCAACCCGAGTCCAGCCAGCATTGCCGCCCCGGCGAGGTACTCCGGAATGGAATCCAGCCAGACGCTGAGCGTCGACCCCGTTCGCAGCGGGACTTCGGCGACGATGAAGCCGGTCTCGCCTTCGTCGAGGCGGTGCGTGACCGTGCCATCGGGTTGGATCACCCCGCTAACCCCAGTAGTCGATGCGACAACCACCGCGCGCCCTGATTGCAGGGCGCGCAACCGTTCGATGTCCCATTGCTGCGCTGGCTGTCCGGTTCCCTTGTAGGTCGCGTTATTCGTCTGGACAGTCATGAGCTCGGCGCCACCGCGGATGACAGCGCTGAAGACGTCGTCGTAGGCCACTTCGAAACAGATGACGTCACCGATCACGACTCCCCCGGCGTCCAGTACACCGGCCTCGGCGCCGGATACGAAGTCGCGCGGCACCCGATCGAAGCGTCCGATCAATGGCGCGAGTTGTTCGCGGAACGGCACGAACTCACCGAAGGGCACCGGATGGTTTTTGACGTACCGCTGTCCGGGGCCGGACACCGGGTCCCACACAATTCCCGTGTTTTGTACTTTGGTCGGATCATCGGTCTGCAGCACCACACCGACCACGATGGGCACGCCGATCGCCTGAGCGGCCTGGTCAATCTCCTCGGCCGCGGTCGGATCCCGGAAGGGGTCGATATCTGAGGAGTTCTCTGGCCACAGAACAAAATCCGGCTGGGCAACCTCACCTGCTGCAACGGCATCAGCTAGCAGCAGGGTCTGATCAACGTGGTTTCGTAGGACTGCGCGGCGCACGTCCATCGCATCCATACCGATGCCCGGTGTGCCGCCTTGCACGAGTGCGACGGTTGCCGAGGACGATTCCCCGCCGAACTCCAGCGGGCGGGGAATGACGATCACGATCACGACCAGGACAATCACTGTGACGGTCAGGGCGATGATTCGTCGGCGCCTGATCGCCTCGATGATCAAGACTGCGAGGATCACGATCAGGAACGTCACGCCCGCCATTCCCGCGACTCCGGTCAGCGGAGCAAGCGGTGAATTCCCCTGCGAAAAGGCCAACTCACCCCAGGGGAAGCCGCCGAGGGGTACCCGGCCCCGCAGTGCCTCCATCACTACCCAGGCGCTAGCCACCCAGATCGGTGAAGCCCGAAGGCGACTCAGTGGACCGACGAACGCACCGAGTGCGGCGTTCCACAGTGCGCAGTAGGCCGCCAACAAGATCCAGGCATCGGTTCCGATGACCGTCATCCATGACAAGAGCACCAGAAAAAACGTCACACCGAAGACGAAACCCACGGCAGCCCCGAGCAGGCTTCTCCCCCGCCATTGCACCGCAAGCACGCCGACGACACCCAGTAGTGCCAGCGGCCAGATACCGATGGGTGCAAAGGCAAGTGCGGTCACCACACCCGAGATGGCAGCGATTGAGAGCGAGGCAATGACTCGCACGGGACCTGTGTGTGTTTTGTCAGCCACGCTGCACCTCGAGGAATTCACGACCGAATATGGGATCGCCATCCACCCAAGTGGCAAGACAGACGGGGTCAGGGCCATCGAGGATCGGCAGCCCCGGGGTTGCCGACCTCGGATCGGTAGACCAACCCTGAACGCGCTCATCGGGGACGCGCACTTCTAGATCCTCGACGCTCCACGCTGCCAGGTGTGCCGGGGATCCCACCGCGATGGCACCGGCTCGATGGTCGCCGACGGCTCGCCAGGCACCTCGCGTCATAGCCGTGAAGGCAGCACGAGCGGTGAGTTGTTCGGCGGGTACCGAGTGTTCGGTCGCGGCACGCAAGATGGCCCATGGGTCCATAGGCGTGACTGGTGAATCGGAGTTCAAAGTGAGGTGGCCACCTTGGGCAATGATGGTTGCGAACCGATTCATTGTCTGAGCCCGTTCGCGGCCCAAGCGAGTGCTGTACATCCCGTCGAGGCCACCCCAATAACCGTCGAATAGCGGCTGCATGCTGAACGCTGCCCCGACGGTCACCAATGTGGAGATGTCTGCCTCGGACAGCATCTCGGCATGCTCGAGTCGATGGTTGCGTGCGCGCAAAGTGTCCACGCCCACGATTTCCCCGGCGCGTTGAAAGCCCGCTGTAACGCTGGAACACGCGGCATCGCCGATCACATGGAAGCCGCCCTGCATCCCAGCACGAGTGACCTCAACGATGTGTTGGGTGATCTCGTCTCCAGACAGGTACTGCGTTCCGTGAACGTTGGGTAGGTCGGCGTAAGCCTCGCTCAGGCAGGCCGTGTGTGACCCAAGGGACCCGTCCACGAAAAGGTCTCCACCGACGCCTATGGCACCAACCTCTCGCGCTGTGTCGATGCCGCCGTCGCGAGCGAGTTCGCCCCAGTATCCGAACACGATGGGGCCGGGCTGCTCCTGCGATAGCCGCAAGAGATCCCGAAGGTCATCGGCTCCGCCGATAGTGGGCCCGCCCATCTCGTGAAGAGCCACGATGCCTGCTCGAGCGGCTGCTGCCAAAGTCTCGGCGTGCGCAGCCGTGCGGTCGTGAACGCTGATGCGTGTCAGTGTCTCCTCTCGAAGTACGTGGTGGGCCTCGCGAATCACGAATCCGCTATCGGAAAAACCTTCCAGCGAACGTGCCGCCGGAGCCCGAGCGATCAGCGCACTTGACACCAGAGCCGAATGAACGTCGATGCGCGAGAGATACACCTCGCTGCCCCAGGATGCTCGATCGAGTTCGCTTCGGGTGGGCAGTGTGGGGTCTGACCACGTGCTCTGGTCCCATCCGTGCCCGTAGATCAACGCCCCACGTACGTCCTTCGCCTTGGCCGAGACCGCCTCAAGTACGTCCCGCGCAGATCGTGTGTGCGAAAGATCAAGTCCGAGGAGGCGTAGGCCGGTGCTGGCAGCGTGTACGTGTGAATCCACGAATCCCGGAGCAAGGAATGCGCCATTCAGATCGACGACGTTGTCCGCAATGTCGCGGTGAACCTTGGCACCTGCATCATCGCCGACCCAGGTGATGATGCCGTCGTCGATGAGCAGCGCCGTGGCGAACGGTTCACTGCGCGAGTAGACCGCAGCGCCGATGAGCAGAGTGCGTGTCGATCGGCTCACGCAGGAATCCTCACAAGTTCCCGCGTGCTGGAATTGAGATTGCGAACTCCATCGGGTGTACAGACCACGATGTCTTCGATGCGGGCACCGAATCGGCCAGACACGTAGAAGCCGGGTTCAATGCTGAACGCCATCCCTGCTTGCACTGGGGACGCGTTTCCGGACACCAAATACGGCTCTTCGTGGCTCTCGAGGCCGATGCCATGTCCGACCCGGTGGATGAAGAAGTCCGCCAAGTTGTGATCAGCGAGCTCGTGCCCCTTCATGATCGATCGCGCGTGGTCATCGATCGCTTCACACGTTCGACCTGGCTCCACGAACTTCACGGCCGATGCCTGCGCCTCCATCAAGACGCGATACGCGGCGAGGTAATCCTCGCTGGGCTCACCCACGACATACGTGCGCGTGCAATCACTGCGGTAACCGCTGGGCATCGTGCCTCCGATATCGACCACGATTGGGTCGCCAACTTCGATCACCCGATCGGACACTGCGTGGTGGGGATTGGCACCGTTGGGCCCGCTCGCGACGATCACGAAATCGACGGCCACATGGCCGGCTTCCAAGATCGTCTCAGCGATCAACGAGCCGGCCTCGGCTTCGGTCATGCCCGCACGAATGATCGACGGGACCTGGGCGTGCACGGACTCGATTGCATCTGCAGCTTCTTGTAAGGCTTGGATCTCGCGTTCGTCCTTGATTTGGCGTATCTCGCCAAGAATCGGTCCCGCCAGGACCTGAGAACGATCGGGAAGCGCCTCGCGCAGGCGCAGCACGCGCTGCGCCCACATGTGATCGTCCACTGCCACCGAACCCGAGCCAGCCTGATCAACCAGGGATGCCACCAGCGCGAAGGGGTCCTGCGTTTCGGTCCACGTGACCACCTGTCCCCCGGCCTGACCGAAGCCGGACTCCCGAGCCTCTCCAGCCTCCAGCAACGGTGCTATCAAGGTCGAGGTGCCTGAGGCGGGGATCACCAGGGCTGTGAGTCTCTCGAGCGCCTTGGCGTCGTAATCGGCCACGTAACGGAGGTCGGCGCCGGGGGTGATGACCATCGCGGCCACGTCTTGCTGGGACATCCGATTCTGGATCCGGGTGATCATGTCGAGTTCCACGGTCCAACCGTAAGCCGTGTCAGACTTCGCGCATGCCTACCTCCGGCGTAGACGTCATGATCCTCGACACCGCATCCCTGTACTACCGCTCGTACTACGCGTTGCCGTCGTCGATGACCGCACCGGACGGCCATCCGCACAACGCCATCCGAGGGCTGCTGCAGACCATCGAGAGGCTGCGTGAGCGTTTCAACCCCACAACCTTGATCGCTGCCTGGGACACAGATTGGCGTCCCGACTGGCGCGTTGACCTAGTTCCGAGCTACAAAACCCATCGAGTGGCCGAGGAAGGTGATGACGTCGAGGACGAACCCGACGATCTCGGTCCACAGATCGGCGGCATTCACACGATTCTCAACGCGTGGGGTGTACCCGTGGTGGGGGTCGAGGGCTTCGAAGCCGACGACGTTGCCGGCACGCTCGCCGAGCATGCGCGTCGGCGGAGGCTTGAAACCGTCCTCGTGACGGGCGATCGCGATTTCGTGCAATTGGTCGATGCCGCCACACGCGTCCTCATGACCGTCAAGGGCGGTATGGAGGCGTGGCCGCTACTCGATGCCGCCCTCGTCGAAGAACGATATGGAGTATCGCCAGAGCAGTACCTCGATGTTGCAGTCCTGCGTGGTGACCCTTCCGATGGCCTTCCTGGAGTGAAGGGCGTGGGCGAGAAGACGGCCGTTGGGCTGATCCGAACGTATGGATCGCTCGATCGTGTGCGGCAAGCATGCGGGGACAACGATCTAGACGAACTGATGAAGCCTTTGACCCCTCGAATTGCAGGACTGATCGAGGGATGTGGCGAGTACCTCGATGCCGCCACCACAGTTACGCGAATCCGGCGCGATGTGCCGATTCTGAACATAGAGCAGACGGTGACCGCACCGATTCCGCGAGCGCCCGTGGACCTGCAGACATGGGAAATGCTTATCGACGAGTGGGGAGTTCGGCGATTCGCTCAGGGAGCCGTCGGCTGATAGGCGACTACTCCGCGATCGAGGGACGCGGCTGCGCGTTCGGCTGTCTCCTTCATGACTGGATCGCTGGACGCCTGCACAATTTGACCGAGGACATCGATCACCTGGCGCGTCCAGCGCACGAAGTCCCCTGCACTGACGTCGTTACTCGTCAAGACGGTGAGAAGAGATGCTCCCCGAGACCATCGGTACACCGCCCACACTAAGCCTGCGTCGGGTTCGTGCCCTGGAGTCAGCTTGTGTGAGCGTTCGACATCACTGAGACGCGCCCACGTGCGATAGAGGTGCTCGACTGCTGTTTCGACTGCTCCACCTGGAACGGCCGGGCGAATCTCACCCTCAGATCGACGGGATTCGTACACCACGGCCGAGACGACCGACGCGAGTTCGTGCGGCGCAAGCCCTGACCAAACACCTGCTCGAAGGCATTCGGCCACTAGGAGATCGGATTCGGAGTACAACCAGCCGAGCATCCGTCCCTCCTGGGTTACCTCAAGGTCATCCCCTGTGCCCTCGAGATACTTCAATTCCACCAACGTCTCGCACACCCGATCGAATTGACGCGCGATGCTATGGGTCCGCGTTGCGATCCGGCGCTCGAGTTCCTGCAGTTGTCGTTCGGTACGGAAGTAACGCTCAGACCATCGAGCGTGGGCTTCGCGCTCCTCGCATCCGTGGCACGGATGAGCGCGTAGTCGTGCTCTCAACTCGGAAATCTCATCGTTCGCCTCCCCACGCATGGGAACGGAGTCCACATGAGCGGCTCGTTCCGCCACCTGGACAGCCCGCCGCGCTAAGTCCCTGCGCATGGCAGCGTCCTTGGATGTGAAGTGCCGAGGAATCTTCACACGTCCCAGAGTGGAAATGGCGTGCGGCACCTCGATGGTCGAGATGCGCCGAACCTGACGTTCGTGGGTCAGTACCTGGGGGCGGGGGTCATGGGGCCGCTCCGCTGCGGAGATGACTACCGCGGGACCAGCACGCTTGCCCCGCGGAATCGAAATGACATCACCCGGCCGGAGTGCGGCGAGAGATTGTTCGGCGCTGGACTTACGCGCTGCACTGGCGGATCGACCGGCGCTCTTCTCACTTTGAGATAGTTCCTCGCGCAGCCGCGCATACTCAGAAAAGTCGCCTAGATGACACGTCATTGAATCCAGGTAGCCGCGCTGCGCCTCCGTTAACTTGCGCGTTTCTGAACTCAGCCCAACGACGGACTGGTCGGCCTGGAACTGGGCGAAACTCGTTTCCAGCACCTCGCGGGCCCTAGCTCGGCCCATCTGTCCGACGAGATTGATCGCCATGTTGTAGGACGCGCGGAACGACGAGCGCAAGGGATAGGTACGCGTTGACGCCAGTCCCGCGAGGACTTCCGGATCGAGTTGTTCTGACCAGAGCACCACTGCGTGGCCTTCTACGTCAATGCCACGCCGACCAGCTCGGCCCGTGAGTTGCGTGTACTCCCCTGCGCTGAGATCTACATGCGCCTCGCCGTTCCACTTCACCAACCGTTCCAGCACCACACTGCGTGCGGGCATGTTGATGCCCAGGGCCAAAGTCTCCGTCGCAAATACAACTTTGATCAGGCCTCGTTGGAAAAGATTTTCGACGATCTCCTTGAAGGCCGGGAGCATCCCCGCGTGATGGGCTGCCAAGCCTCGCTCCAGGGCATCGGCCCAATCCACGTATCCCAGCGCCGCGAGATCGTCGTCGGAGATTCCCATCGTGCCCTCGGCGACGATTGAGCGGATGGTCTCGCGCTCTGCCCCCGACGTCAGTCGAATACCCGCTCGTAGGCACTGCTCGACCGCATCGTCACAACCGGCCCGGCTGAACAAGAAGTAAATGCACGGAAGCAGACCGTCTCCAGACAGTTCCTCGACGACATCGCTGCGCCAGGGCGTCAGATTGTCGCGACGTGGACGCCTGTCTCGCGATCGCGTTCGGCCTCGAGGTCCGGCATAGCGGTTGGCGCCCGAACGCGACCGGCGCGCAAGCGCGATGAGTTCGGGGTTGACTTCGTGGTCTTCGGTGAAGAGGTCATACAGGTGGTGGCCGGCCATCACATGCTGCCAGAGCGGGACAGGACGGTGCTCTTCGACGACGATCTCGGTGGACCCGCGCACAGTCGACAGCCAAGATCCGAATTCCTCCGCATTGGAAACTGTTGCGCTCAGTGCGACGACGGTGACGGTCGCTGGCAGGTGAATGATCACTTCTTCCCAAACCGCTCCCCGAAAGCGATCGGCGAGGTAGTGGACCTCGTCCATGACGACGTGAGTCAGATTCGAGATGGTCGACGAACCTGCGTAGAGCATGTTTCGGAGTACCTCTGTGGTCATGACGACCACTGGTGCCTCACCGTTGATCGAGTTGTCTCCCGTGAGAAGTCCAACGGATTCGCTGCCGTACCTCTCCACGAGTTCGCCATACTTTTGATTCGACAGTGCTTTGATCGGGGTCGTGTAGAAACACTTGCCGCCACCGTGCAAAGCCAAATGAATTGCGAACTCTCCAACGACGGTCTTACCGGCGCCTGTGGGTGCAGCGACCAGGACCCCAGAACCACCTTCGAGGGCGCGGCAGGCAGAGAGTTGGAACTCGTCGAGCCCGAAGTTGTACTCACGAGCGAAGACTTCGACTTCGGGTTGACGTGCGCGTTGTTGGGCTGCGGCGTACCGCTCTGCTGGGGATATGCCGCTCACGACATCAGCCTAGGTCCGATACGTGTCCAAGACTTCGAGGGCGCTCGGGAGCACGGATATTACCGCCGGTAGAGGCCCGACACGCTCTCCATCGGCGTACACGATGGCGTCGGGTGCGTCGATACGGATGCGTTTGGCAGTCCAGGAAACGACTGAGGGATGGTCGATGTGGCGCCCGGAATAGACCTTCGGTAAGACCGATACGAACGTACGTCGGGTGGTGTCGGTTACCAACGTGACATCGAGCGCACCATCGCTCATATCCGCCCCAGGACACACCAGCATGCCTGATCCGTAGGCCGGACCATTACCTATTGCCACGACCATTCCCGCCATGCTGCGGTCGCGGCCGTCGCTGTCGATGGCGTACCAGCGAGGCCGGACGCCTGGGAGTTCGCGCGCTACACCCAGCAGATACCGAGCTTTACCGACTCGAACTGGCATCGCATTGGCACGTTCGTTGACATCGGAGTCGAATCCACAGGACAGGACACCGAGGAAGTGCTGTGTGGAGTCGTCTTGATCGCAAGTGACCGTACCTACGTCCACGGATCGGAAGACACCCTCAACGACCGCATCAACGAAGGCCGCGATCGATCGCGGATCCCCCGTTACGGATTCATCTTTCGTTCCGGAACTCTCAAGTGATCCCTGGCGAGTAAGTCGCAGGCCCCGCTCGATGTCGTTGCCGGTGCCCACCGACCAGATACCCAAACGCGGAGCCTGATCTTCCGCCTGCATGACACCATTGAGGCAGTCATGGATGGTGCCGTCACCGCCGCACGCGACCACCAGTCCGAGTGCGGCAGCTTCGCGTGCGGTGCGTATCGTGTCGCGGCGGTCTGAGGAAACATGAACGTGCGTCGGTATCCCGGCATCAGCGCAGGCACGGGCCAGGCGACTGGCCTCCCCTAGAGCCCGCCCCCCACCCGCGGTGGGGTTAGCGATGATTCGGATCACGAATCCTCGTTCAGCGGCGAGACTTGGTCGTCGTCCCAATCGTCGTAGTCGGGCTCCAAGACGCCCTTCTTGGCACGGCGACGATCGTTCAATAAGGCGATGCCGACAGCTATCACCACCAGGAGCAAGATCGGACCGGCCAACAGTATGAGGTTGATGGGGTCACCGGTGGGGGTAGCAACCGCGGCAAAGATGAAGACGACGAAGATGATCCACCGCCACCATGACAACAGGCGCTTGCCTGACAAGATGCCGGCGAAGTTCAGCGTCACAATGAGCAAGGGAGTCAAGAAGCCGACTCCGAACACGATTACGGTACGGATGAAAAAGGACAGGTAGCGGTCAACCGAGACAATGTTCTCGACATTGTCAGGAGTGAATCCCAGCAGGATCTCCAAACCAATCGGGAGCACCAAATAGGCCAGTACCGTTCCTGCGAGAAACAGCGGGAACGCGACCGCAACAAAGGCAACGCCCCACTTCTTCTCGTGTTTGTGCAGCCCGGGCGTGACAAATCGCCATAACTGGTAGAGCCAGACCGGCGAAGCCAGGACCACGCCAGCAATCGCAGCCACCTGCAACTGCAGTACAAAGGGGTCGGTTACACCGGTCAAAGCCAAGGTGACATCTCGGCCCTCGGCTTGGGCCTGGGCGACAGCACCTTCGAAGGGTTGGCTGAGCAGATCGAAGATCGCCGGGTAGGCGATCCAGCCCACGATCATGCCGAGCACAATCGCGATACCAGACTTCACGAGCCGGGAGCGAAGCTCGCGCAGGTGCTCCGTCAGCGGCATAGCCGCCTGTTGACTACTCCCCTGTTCTTGTACGGCCACGGGGAGGGTTAGCCGTCAGAGCGTTCCGCGGGCCGTTCGGCGGGCTCTGGAGCGGACTGCTGCTGGGAGGATTCAATGGCGCTGGGCTGGGTCGCCGAATCGGTCTGCGTGGAGCCGGCGGTCTTGGAATCATCAGGCTCGTCACCCTCGACCAGGCCCTTGGTCTCGGCCTTGAAGATTCGCAGCGAACGCCCGAGCCCACGCGCGGCATCCGGCAGACGCTTGGCTCCAAAGAGCAACAACACCAGGGCCACGATGATCAGCAGTTCTTGCCACCGCAGATTGGGCATCGTGCACGCTCCTTAGCTTGGGGTGCGAATCCCGGTGCCCGGAACCCGCATGCGCAGAGTCTAACCCGGTTGTCCTCTCGAGACGGCAGCTTCCCGTACGGCCCGGCGTAGATCGGCAGGCTCGAGGACGGTCACACCACCCCCGAGACCCAGAATCCAGCGGATCAGCCACTGAGGTGAGGCGTAACTGATTTCGGCATCGACGCTGGCATCTGGACCAGGATCACCGGTGGTGACAACTGTGACCGGTTCGGTGTCGAGTACCCACAAGGCATCTGGCTGGATCCGTACCAGCGCGGTTGACATATTGTCTGGTTCGGCTCGAAACGGGTCGGTGTGGAGGGGTTCCGTCCGCCGCTTTGGGTCCGCAGTCTCCACGACTCTCGCCGAGTGGATCCGATCGATGCGAAATGTGCGGATATCGGTTGCAAGGGAGCACCACGCTTGCACGTACACGCGCCCGTCCACAGTAAAACTAGAGCGTGGCTCGATCCGGCGGGTCTCCACTCGATCTTCGTCCCCGGATGCGTAGTCGATTTCAAGGTCCGCGCCAGTGCGGATCGCCTCCCCAACCAAAGCAACAATGTCTGGTCGCTCACTCATCTGTATGTCCACGGGCATCTCGGTCTGTGTCGCCGCTTCCAACTTGACCATCGCGGAGACCAAGGCGCGTTGATCGTGCTCTCCGGGGACTTGTGCGAGAACCCGGAGCCCAAGATGTAGGGCCGTGATTTCCTCCGGCGTCAAGTGCATCGCCTGCTCGAGCGCCACGGGATTGAGAACGTGGATGCGGTCGTCGTCCCAGAACTGAATGTCAATCAACTGATCGGGTCCGTAACCGGGGATGCCGCACACAATTATTTGCCACAGATCGGTGGACAGCTGCTCTTCCGACACCCCGAAGTGTTGAGCGGCGTCGGCGATCGTGATGCCGTCGTTGGCACGCAGCCACGGAACTAGGGCAAGGAGTCGGGACAGTCGCTCGGTCGCTGTTTCGCTCATCGGTGGTCTGCTTCGAGTCGCGCGAGGCCGGCATGGAAAGCCTGAATCACCTCAGGTGGGTCAACAGCCGTGACGTCCGGGTCAGCTCGCCACAGTAGAGACAAGATGCGATGCGGTGAATCTGTGATCGTGAACGTCCCATCCTCCTTAGCGGCGAAGGATCGGTGTCGGCGCAGCTCGGCTCCCCTACCCTTGGGCATGCGCACTCGAACGGTGACGACGTCGTCGGTGTCTTCGGTCAGCGACGCAGACGCGACGTCGTGCTGGGTGGAGCTCGGTGTTGCCGTCACTGTGACGCTGCCATGGATCCGCGAAACGCGGAATCGACGAGCGGCTTGCCTCTCGTGATCCCATCCCGATAGATACCAGTGCCCTCCCTCGGAGTGCAGTGACCACGGATCCACCTCTCGCTTAGTGCGATCTGCCATCCCGGGCCTTCGATAGTCGAAACGTACGACTCGGCGGTCCCGAACGGCCCGCATCAATGGCAGAAGGGCCGCTTCCCGTGCGCTCACGTGTGCGAAGGTGCCGGAACCACGCGCCATATCGCTCGGAAGTTCATCGGCTTGAAGGCCGACGATGGATTCAATCTTGCGCACCGCCGTGGTTGCCGTAGCGTCGAGAACGGCGTCGTCCCATACAAGGGCTGCCAGATTCAGCACTACAAGTTCGTCGACGTTGAAAGACACATCACCGGAGGCGTACTTTGCGGCGTCGATGAGATAGCCCTGAACCTCGCCGTGCGCGTCCAGGACTGTATCGATGGGGATACCCATCGAACGGAGTTCGTCCTTGTCTCGCTCGAACATGCGCTCGAAGGCAACTGTTGTGGCCTCGGGGTCATAGCCAGCAACCGACGTCTGGATGGCACGTCGAGCAATGGGCGCGCGGGCCGCAAGGAGCGCAATAACCAGGTTCAGCAGGCGCTCAGTGCGGGTCACGGACGTACTAGCGGACATCCAGAAGATCGATCACGAAAACAAGTGTCGCTCCTGCAAGGCGGTGACCGGAGCCAGCTGGGCCGTATGCCAATTCCGGTGGGATAACCAGCTGGCGACGGCCACCGACCTTCATGCCCGGAATCCCCTCTTGCCAACCCGCGATGAGTCCCGAGAGTGGAAACACGATGGATTCACCACGGTCCCAGGAGGCATCGAACTGTTCACCGCTTCCGAAGTCCACTCCTACGTAGTGCACCTCCACGGTGTCGCCGGCAGCGGCGCTCGCCCCTGTCCCTTCGATGAGGTCTGTGATGACCAGTTCACTGGGTGGCGGACCTTCGATGAAGTCGATTTCCGGCTTTTCGCTCATGCCTTCTCCCACTGTTGATTGTGCTTGCTTACACCTAAGTGCCGACGTCAGGCTCCCACACCGAGGAGTTCAACGACAAAGACCAGGGTCTCTCCTGGCTCGATACCCGGTGGCGGCGTGTCGCCGTAAGCAAGGTCACTGGGGATGACCAGGACCCGCCACTCACCGACCTGCATACCTGGAATGCCATCGACCCAACCCTGTATCAGCTGACCCTCGGACAAGGGGAACGTGGCTGGCGCGCCACGGGCCCAGGATGAGTCGAAAAGAGCACCATTGGACAACCCGACTCCGCAGTACTCCACGGTGATGATGTCGTCCACGGCAGCGACATCACCCGATCCTGCACGCAATTCGCTCGTGACAAGACCTGCGGCAGGTGCTGCTCCCTCACGGACGTACACGAACGGTGAGTCGTCGTCCAACACTGAAATATCAGGAGTCACGGACGTGCCCGATGCCGAATCGGTCTGTGTCGGATCACCGATCTGGGTGCAGTCGGTCATCCAGAAAGAACCCCCGGATGCGACTTGGGTGGCACCCGAGCCCGTCGAGGGATCCGATGAACACGCGACAAGGCCGAGAGTCGCAAGACAGGCAACGGCTACAGCGGTCAGGTATCTCTTCACCGCTGCAGGCTACGCCACAAGGGGCTACATGCTGGCTAGGAGGCGATCGACTCGCTCGTCGACATTGACGAACGGGTCCTTGCACAAAACGGTTCGTTGGGCTTGGTCGTTGAGCTTGAGATGAACCCAGTCCACAGTGAAATCGCGCCGACGCTCTTGGGCTCGTTTGACGAAGTCTCCGCGCAGTTTCGCTCGAGTGGTCTGCGGAGGCACCTCCTTGGCCTCAAAGACCTCGGGGTCGTGGGTGATCCGCGCAGCCAGTCCCTTGCGCTCGAGAAGGTAGAACAGCCCCCGCGATCGATTGATGTCGTGGTAGGCGAGGTCTAGTTGGGCAATGCGGACGTCCGAAAGTTCGAGACCGTGCTTGGCCATGTAACGCTGGAGTAGCCGTTGCTTGATGACCCAGTCGATCTCGGTCTCCACGCCGGAGAAGTCTTGAGCTTCGATGGCCTTAAGGGACCGTTCCCACAGATCCATCACTCGATCGATCATCGGATCCGAACGCAGGCCGCGCCGGTCTACGTACTGAGCGACCTTCTCGAGGTACTCGGTCTGCATCTGCAACGCCGTGACCTCGCGGCCATTACTCAAGGCAACCGTCTTGGTGCCGGTTGTGTCATGGCTAATTTCGCGGATTGCACGAATCGGGTTTTCGAACGACATGTCGCGCATGACGGCTCCGGATTCGAGCATCCGAAGAACGAGATCCGCGGCGCCCACTTTGAGCATGGCGGTGGTCTCGCTCATGTTGCTGTCTCCAACGATTACATGCAGGCGACGGTACAAGTCGGCATCAGCATGTGGTTCGTCGCGCGTGTTGATGATGGGGCGTGAGCGCGTGGTGGCGCTCGAAACACCCTCCCAAATGTGGTCCGCGCGCTGACTCACGCAATAAATCGCACCGCGGGGAGTCTGAAGGACTTTGCCGGCCCCGGTAATGATCTGTCGGGAAATCAGGAAAGGGATGAATCCCTCGGCAAGAGCGAGGAAGTCAGTGGATCGATCGACGAGGTAGTTCTCATGACAGCCATAGGAGTTGCCGGCGGAATCGGTGTTGTTCTTAAACAGATAGATGTCCCCGGCAATGCCTTCCTCGCGCAGACGTTGCTCGGCATCGACGCATAGACCCTCGAGGATGCGTTCTCCGGCACGATCATGCGTGATCAGCTGCTGGACGCTGTCGCACTCGGCCGTCGCATACTCCGGGTGGCTGCCCACATCCAGGTACAGGCGAGAACCGTTTCGGAGGAAAACATTGCTGCTGCGACCCCACGCAACTACTCGCCGGAAGAGATAACGAGCTACTTCATCCGGGCTAAGTCGCCGTTGGCCACGAAACGTGCAGGTGACTCCGTACTCGGTTTCGATTCCGAAGATGCGGCGGTCCACTCCCCCACTGTAGGAGTCCGAGCAGCGGTTCGCTTCTTGTTACTCGCCGGAAAGGATCGAAGCGAGTTCTGAGCCCTCGATGCGTCGGAATTTTCGGCGCGGGCGGGTGCGATCCAAAACCGCCACCTCAAGATCGTCGGCTGTGAGATCACGAGGTTCCTCGGTGCCGTGTTGGCCTAGGGCGTGGACCGCTTGCCGCAGAGACGTCCCGAGATCCTGGTTGGCGTGCCAAGCCGCCGACATCGCTCCTGCTATCGCCTCGGCGGATCCGCCCATGGCCACAAAGCCGTGCTCATCGGCCACTGATCCGTCAAACGTCAACCGATAGATCTGATCGGAGAACTCGTCGATTCCGACTTCGGCGACAACGATCTCCACCTCATAGGGCTTGGTCGTTTCTGTGAAGATCGATCCGAGAGTCTGAGCGTAGGCATTCGCGAGAGAGCGTCCGGTGACATCGCTACGGTCGTAGGAGTAGCCACGAAGATCCGCGAGACGAATCCCTGCCACACGCAAATTCTCGAATTCGTTGTACTTACCAACGGCTGCGAAGCCGAGGCGATCGTAGATCTCACTGATTTTGTGCAGGGCCTTGGACGGGTTCTCCGCGACCAGAACGATGCCTTCACTGCACTGGACAACGACGACGCTGCGGCCGCGCGCGATCCCCTTGCGCGCAAAGTCAGCCTTGTCCTTGATGATCTGCTCGGGCGAGACGTAGAAAGGAACGCTCATGCCTGATCTCCGATTGATGCACGAGGGCCATTTGGGCGAGCGAGTCGCTCGTTAAGCATGCGTTCGGCTTCGGCGCCGATGCGGGCGTCGTCGATCGTTTCCACTCCGGTCGCAGTCACCACACTGATGACCGGGAAGATGCGACGAGCAACATCCGGTCCGCTCGTGCCACTGTCGTCGTCTGCCGCGTCATACAACGCTTCAAGCGCCACCCGGACGGCCTCGTCACTGGAAGCATCGGGTGAGAAGAGCTTCTTCAGCGAACCTCGAGCAAAGGTGGAACCCGAGCCAACGGCATAGAAGTCGTGTTCCTCGTAACGACCGCCAGTGACGTCGTAGGAGAAAATCCGTCCGCGCTGTTTGATGAAGTCGTAGCCGGCAAAGAGTGGGACGACCGCGAGTCCTTGCATTGCCATACCGAGATTGCCTCGTAGCAGGGTGGACAGCCGATTGGCCTTGCCTTCGAGTGAAAGAGGCGTTCCTTCAATTTTTTCGTAGTGCTCGAGCTCCACCTGGAAAAGTCGAACCAACTCGACGGCGAGACCGGCCGTACCGGCGATACCTACGACCGAAAAGGCATCGGCTTCGAATACCTTCTGTACGTCGCGCTGCGCGATGAGGTTGCCCATGGTGGCTCGACGGTCACCAGCCATGACCACACCATCACGGCAGACCAGAGACACGATCGTGGTTCCGTGGGGTGCGTCGACACGAGAACTCGAACCGCCTATCGATGGCGCTCCACTCAACCCTGAATCGCCCCGCGAGGGGCTGTTTCCTGAAGCGTTCAAGAACTCAGCGAATGAGGGTGAGCCCACGAGACCGAAAGCAGATGTGAGGTCGAGACTCACTGGCCACCCTTTTGCACGAAGGACTTCACGAAATCCTCGGCATTCTCTTCAAGAACACCGTCGATCTCTTCGAGGATCGCATCCACGTCCTCATCGAGTGCCTCGCTGGTCTCGGTTGGCGCCAGTTCGACGGCTTCTTCTTCGTGATCGTCTCGTCGGTTCGACTTACGGTGTTCAGCGTTCTCGCGTGCAGCCATGCCCCCAGGGTAACGGCCTATTCCTCGGTGAGCGCGTCGATGAGGGCTGTGGCGTCCGGACACGCGTCCAGGACCTGCGCGACATGCGCCGAGGTGCCGCGAGTTGGCTCCAAAGTGGGGACTCTCAAAAGGGTGTCTCGGTTGGGGATGTCGAACACGACCGAGTCCCAGGATGCCGCAGCGATGGAATCTGGATAGCGGCGGACGCACTCACCTCGGAAATAGGCCCGCGTGTCCTCGGGCGGGTGCGAACGCGCTGCCAGAACGGTTTCGTCGTCGAACATGCGTCGAAGACGACCGCGCTGCTCGAGTCGTGCCGCCAGGCCCTTAGCTGGCCGAATATCCGCGTACTGCAGGTCGATCAGATGAAGACGGGGGTCGTCCCAGGACAGACCATCTCTGCGGACATAGCCCTCCAGCAGGGAGAGCTTGGCAACCCAATCGACGGTGCTAGCCACCTTCGCTCGATCGTCTGCCAGCGCATCTAGATGTTCGCCCCACAGGCTCAGGACATCCTTGGTTTGATCGTCGAACTCAGCGACTGTCGAGCCCTCGCAGAAATCCCACGCCTTTTCGAGGAATGCTCGTTGGATGTCGATCGCGGTCCAGTCACGACCACCCGACAGGTGCACGAGATGCTCGAGGTCGATGTCGTGGGAAACGCGGTGCATTTCCCCCACAGGATCAATCGGCATGGCATCAAACGCACCCAAGTATCCGCTTTCGATCATTGCCAAAACAATCGACGTGGTACCCATCTTCAGATAGGTAGCGGTGTCACTGAGATTGGCATCGCCGACGATCACATGCAGACGCCGGTACTTTTCCGGGTCAGCATGGGGCTCATCACGGGTATTGATGATCGGGCGTTTCAGCGTGGTCTCCAACCCGACTTCTACTTCGAAGAAGTCGGCGCGCTGGCTCATTTGATAGGCACTGATGCGCCCGTCTTGGCCAATACCAAGGCGACCGGCACCGGTGAAGACCTGC
Organism: Candidatus Nanopelagicales bacterium; assembly: GCA_030836325.1. The sequence continues at coordinate 22,471 of JAURQC010000046.1, read as the reverse complement.
CGCGTGATGAAGAACGGCGTCAGGTGACGCACCACATCCGAAAATGGCGTGGTCCTGCGCATCAGGTAGTTCTCATGGCAACCGTAGGAAGCGCCCTTGTTGTCCGTGTTGTTCTTGTACAAAAGAATGTGGTCGCCACCCGGGGTGCGTGCCGCAGCCTCTGCGGCTGCGTTCATGACCATTACCCCGGCGCGATCCCACAAGACGGCGTCACGCGGGTTCGAGACCTCTGGACTTGAATACTCAGGATGCGCGTGATCGACGTACAACCGTGCACCGTTGGGCAAGATCACATTGGCCAGGCCAAGGTCTTCGTCAGTGAGCTGCGATGGATCCGCTTCGGCACGCGACATGTCAAAGCCGCGGGCATCGCGCAACGGTGATTCTTCGTCGTAGTCCCACCGTGCTTTGGTGGTTCGATCAGCGGTGACCAGATGGGCGTAGGCATTGACGATCTGCGAGGACGTCACCATCGCGTTCATCGTCGGATGGCCGGGCACGCTGATTCCGTACTCGGTCTCGATCCCCATGATCCGGTGAACGCTCATACGAAACTCGACATTGCGTGGACTCGATGTGTCAACACTTAGAGGTACTGACCGGTGTTGGCCACGTTGTCGATCGAGCGACCGGGGCTGCCGCCTTGCTTGCCCTGAATCAATGTTCGGATGAACACGATCCGCTCACCCTTCTTGCCGGAGATTCGAGCCCAATCGTCGGGGTTGGTGGTGTTGGGCAGATCCTCGTTTTCGCGGAATTCGTCCACGCACGCATCGAGGAGATGCTGGACACGTATACCCTTTTGTCCGGTTTCCAAGAATTCCTTGATCGCCGACTTCTTGGCGCGGGCGACGATGTTTTCCAACATCGCGCCGGAATTGAAGTCCTTGAAGTACAAGACCTCCTTGTCACCACCCTCGTAGGTGACCTCCAGGAACCTGTTCTCGTCGGACTCGGCGTACATGCGCTCGATGGCCCGATCGATCATCGATGCACAAGCCGCTTCATGACTTCCAGCATTCTCAGCGATGTCGTCTGGGTGAATGGGCAAGCCAGGCACCAGATACTTGCTCATGATGTCGCGTGCAGCTTCGGCATCGGGCCGCTCGATCTTGATCTTTACGTCTAGGCGACCGGGTCGAAGGATCGCCGGATCGATCATGTCCTCGCGGTTCGAGGCACCAATCACGATCACGTTCTCCAGGCTCTCCACACCATCTATCTCGCTGAGCAGTTGGGGCACGATCGTGTTCTCGACATCGCTACTGACACCGCTACCTCGAGTGCGGAAAAGAGAATCCATCTCGTCGAAGAAGACGATTACCGGCATTCCCTCTGACGCCTTTTCCCGCGCACGCTGGAAGACCAGCCGGATGTGACGTTCGGTTTCGCCGACGTACTTGTTGAGAAGTTCCGGTCCCTTGATGTTCAAGAAGAAACTCTTGGCCTCTCGTACCCCTGTCTTCTCCGCAACCTTCTTGGCCAAAGAGTTCGCGACCGCTTTGGCGATGAGCGTCTTGCCACACCCTGGGGGTCCGTAGAGCAGGATTCCCTTGGGTGCGCGCAGATCATGTTCGGCGAACAAGGCAGCGTGAACGTAGGGAAGCTCCACGGCGTCTCGGATTGACTCAATCTGATTTATCAAGCCGCCGATTTGCTCATATCCGATGTCGGGAACTTCCTCGAGGACTAGTTCCTCGACCTCGGCCCGTGGAACCTGCTCGATGACGTAGCCGGATCGGACGTCGCACAGCAGGGCTTCACCGGCGCGCAGGGTGATTCCTTTGAGGGAGTCGGCTACGCGGACCACGCGTTCTTCGTCGGCGTTCGCGACAATCACACAGCGATCGGGCCCCAGCATCTCCTTGAAGGTGACTATCTCGCCGACAACTTCGTACTCACGCTGACCCACGATGTTCATAGACTCGTTGAGCACGACTTCTTGACCAGGCACGAGCGTGTCGGCGCCGACACCCGGACTGACCGCCACCCGCATCTTCCGGCCCGAGGAAACGATGTCGACCGACCCGTCCTCATGCGCCTCGATGAACGTTGCGTAACCACTCGGCGGTTCGCCTAGTCGATCGACTTCAGCTTTCAGCGCGACGATCTGCTCGCGAGCGTCGCGAAGTGTCGAAATCAGGCGCTGGTTGTGGTCCTTCTGAGCCGCCAATTCGCCTCGGACCTCGCTCAAGGCCGTTTCGACAGCGAGCAGCCGGCTTTCGGGGTTCGGAGTGCTCATCGCATCCTCTCGTTGCTGGCGGGCTCCCTCGGGGGACGTTAGATGACCCTAACCCGGTTCTGGCTCGTTCACCTGCTCCGAGCCAGGACCCTGGTAATCCTCGCCGTACGCCCCAGGGGCTGGACGCCGTCGGCGGGCCGGCGCCTGCTGCCCCGGTGCCATGTGACGAGCAGAGACAAGGAAGCCAGTGTGGCCGGCCATTCGGTGATCAGGACGAACTGCCAAGCCATCGAGATGCCAGGTTCGCAGGATGCTTTCCTCTGCGCGGGGTTCGGTCCATCGCCCAGACAGGCGCATAGTCTCGACGAGGCGCGAGAGTTGGGTGGTGGTTGCTACGTAACCCACGAGGCTCCCTCCTGGGCGTAGGACTCGATCGGCTACATCAAGACACTCCCACGGTGCCAGCATGTCCAAGATGACGGTATCGATGGTCGACGGCCCTACGGATTCATCGGTGATGTCGACGAGGTCGTCCTCTAGAAGCCTCCACGAACGGGGAAAGCCTTCGAACCAGCGGCAAACGTTCTCGCGCGCAACCTCCGCGAAGTCCGAGCGCCGTTCGATACTCGTGACCGAACCCGTCGGTCCCGCGGCTTTGAGTAAATAACAGGTCAATGCACCAGATCCGACACCCGCCTCGAGCACTCGCGCACCCGAACCCACGTCTCCGAGCGCGACGATCCGCGCAGCGTCCTTGGGATAGATGACGGCGGCTTCACGGGGCATTCCCAGTACGTAGTCGTCGAGTTGCGGGCGTTGGACGAGATAGTCGATGCCCCGAGTGGACGCGGTGATGGACCCTTCCGGCACACCGATCAGTGCGTCGTGGGGAATCTGGCCTCGGTGCGTATGCAAGATCGCGCCGGGAACGGTGGTGATAGTGGTCTTGACACCTCGTGTGTCGGTGAGTTGGACAAGTTCACCTGCCCCGATCGGTCCGATCGGTCGAGGACCGACGTCAACGGGATCCTGGGGTGCGGGTGGATGAGGGGGTCTCTTGCGCGCCACCAGATGACCCTAGCGATGACGACCTGGAGCACCGCGCTTGTCGTGCAGGCGACATAGAGTGCCCTTCGTGTTCCCTGTGTCGCTTTCGCCCTCTCGCGCGAACGACTTCATGACGTGTCCATTGCTCTACCGATTGCGCGTGATCGACAAACTTCCCGAGGAGCCATCAGCGGCCGCTGTCCGAGGGACTCTGGTTCACGGTGTTCTTGAGGATCTGTACTCAGCCCCAGCCGCGGATCGCACCGCCGACACGGCGGAAGCTTTCATCGCCCGACGGTGGGAGCAACTGGTCATCGAGGCACCGGCGGACGCAGCTGTCCTCGCCGAGGGCCTGGCGGATGGTGATCCGTCATCGTCGGAGGTGGCTGCCGCCGTCGTCGCCCCCGCCCGGCGTCTCATCGATGCCTACTTCGCACTGGAGGACCCCCGTCGCCTTGAGCCGCATGCGTTGGAAATGGCTGTTGCGACTGAATTGGAATCTGGGCTCAAACTTCGCGGTTACATAGACCGGGTCGACAAGTCCCCGGCAGGTCTCGTTCGCTTGGTGGATTACAAGACGGGACGAAGCCCCGGCCGAGGTTTCGAATCCAAGGCGCTGTTCCAGATGCGTTTTTACGCGCTGATGTGGTGGCGGATTACTGGCGAAGTTCCCACGCGATTGGAGCTGTTGTACCTCGGTGATGGTGAGCGTATTGGCTACGACCCCGATGCCGAGGAGCTTCTCGCCACTGAACGCAAGATCCTCGCCATTAGCTCAGCGATCTCACATGCTGCCGAGAACGGTTTCTCTCCATCTCCCTCGGCTCTGTGCGACTGGTGTTCCTTCCAGACGGTATGTCCGACGTTCGGTGGAACCCCACCACCTATGCCGGCGCTACCGGCCTAACGCACGCTCCCACAACTCCAGTAGGCCGCGACCTTCCAACGTTGCTGCAATGAGCGCAGCGCCTGCTTGCGGGTCGATCGGAGCGATGTGGGGAACGGCCACAACCACACACCCGGCTGCTACTGCGGACCCGACGCCCGTGGGCGAGTCCTCAATGGCCATACAACGATCCGGTGAGACGCCCAGTTGTCGGGCTGCCGACTCGTAGGGTTCTGGGTGCGGCTTGCTGTTGGTGATGTGGTCCCCAGCAACGATCACATCGAATGGCTCGGACCCGACGTCTATCCGCATCCGTGCAGCCAGGGCCAGAACGAGAACCTCCCACGAAGCAGTAACGAGGGCGGTGGGGATACCAAGGCTGCGGCATTCCCGGAGGAGATCGAGCGCCCCTGGCCGCCAATGCAGGGGCTCTGTGCGCATTTTGCATTCAATGGAGCCGAGCAGCAGGCGACCAACGTCCTCGGGTGAGGTGTCCGTACGACTGCGTTCGGCCATGTACGCGGCCACTCGCTCGAGGGGTCCGCCAAGGCAGTGCGCTTGGTCGCGCTCGCTCCAGTCGGCGCCCAGCGAACGCATGACATCAATCTCGGATTCGAGCCATAGGTGCTCGCTGTCGACCAGCGTTCCGTCCATGTCGAACAGGACGGCAGCAGGTTGGGATCCGCCCAGTCTCGACGCCTGCACAATGTCCGGAGCCTACCCAGAAGCCACAATCCCCCGAGCCGCTAGCGTGGAGGCGTGCAGATCACGGTTTCCGACGGCGCAACCGTCGCGTACGAGGAATACCGCGGACGCGATTTTGAAGACCCACGCCAGCTACCCGTGGTCTTGTTGCACGGACTTACCCAGCAGCGGCACTACTGGGATCCGGTCCTCAGCCGTTTGAACCTGGCCAACGTGATCGTGGTCGACCAACGCGGCCATGGTGACGCGTCCGGCCCCGAGATCTCAGCCGACGGCGACTTCTCTATGAACCGACTCGCGCAGGATGTCGTGGAAATCCTCGATGCTGCCGGCATCGACCAGGCAGTCGTGGTCGGTCACTCCTGGGGTGCGTCAGTGGCTCTCCACGCGGCCGCTCGGCATCGGTCTCGGATCAGAGCCGCAGCTTTGATCGACGGTGGCATTTTCGGTCCGCGCCACCTAGTGGGTCCCGCAGGTGCGCACAACGATGTCCGCGAAGCGTTGCGTCCACCTCCCCTGGGAATGCTGGAACCCACGCTGTGGCGGGCGATCGAGCAAGGAGACCTGTCTCCCTATTGGTCCGATGAAGTCCGATCGGCCCTGGAGCCGACTTTCCGGGTCGACGACACCGGTCATGTGTTCACACGGTTGGGCATGGACCGCCATATGGCGGTCCTCGACGGCCTATTCGATTACGACCCGGCTACAGACATTGCAGACATGTCCTGCCCGGTATGGGTGGTCGTGTGCGAGGAGCGCTCAGCTGCGGTGAGCCCCGGTTCCGATGAGGATCCGGATGCCACCATGTCCGCGGCCTGGGCGATGGCTCGACAAACCTCGATGGATTCGCTGGGACCGGCCTTCTTCCTCCAGAAGTGGTTCGGCGCCCTCCACGACGTTCCACTGCAGTGGCCTGCTCTCGTCGCCGGCTTGGTGGAGACTGTTGTTGAACGTACAAGTGATCCGCAGGAGGCCCGGTGATCGAATTCGACGGGTTACCGGCCCTAAGTGACCCAGTGATGATTGCCGCCTTCGAGGGCTGGAATGACGCGGGTGAAGCCGCGAGTTCCACCGTTTCTCATTTACGCGAAGTTTGGGGCGCAGATTTGGTGACCGAACTCGATTCGGAGGATTACTACGACTACCAGGTCAACCGCCCCCACATCGGCGTGGATGAAACGGGCGTTCGTCAATTGGACTGGCCGGCTACCCGGATCTTTCTTGCCAGAGTTCCGTTGTTCCCGCGAGATGTTGTCTTGGTCCAAGGCATCGAGCCGAATATGCGCTGGCAGCAGTTCACCCGGGAGATTCTTGGCCTAGTGGCGGAGTTGGACATCACCATGGTGATCACGCTTGGTGCGCTGCTGTCCGATAGCCCACATACGCGTCCGGTACCCGTCACCGGCGCCACATCAGACGCGTCGCTGGAGGAAACCTACGGCCTCGAACCGAGTTCCTACGAAGGTCCCACGGGCATCGTGGGCGTCCTACACGAGGCCTGCCAACGGTTCGGTGTGCCTTCCATTTCACTATGGGCCGCTATTCCCCACTACGTGGGTCAGCCGCCATGCCCGAAGGGGACCCTGGCGCTTGTACGGAAGATCGAGGACATCCTGGACGTTCCTGTGCCTCTTGGGGATCTCGTTGAGGAGGCTCGCGCTTGGGAGATTGGCGTCGATGAACTCGCCGAAGACGATGAAGAAGTCGCCGACTACGTACGACAACTAGAGCAGGCACGCGACACTACTGACTTGCCGGAAGCATCGGGTGAGGCCATAGCGCGTGAGTTCGAACGGTATCTGCGCCGACGCGATAATGACTAACGACCAGCGACTAATCGATCAATTCGAACAAGGCATCCGTGCCACCGGCGGTGTAGTGCACCCACGCCGGACCGGCTCCCGACTTGACGTAGTGCTCGTGGTCACCGCGCCAGCGGCGAAAAGCCTCGATGGGGTCGGCGCCGCGAGAGATTTCGCGCAATGCAGCCCAACGTCCCTCGAAGTACTTCATCGCCTGCCCCGTTGTCCCCGTCATCGATACTTTGCACAGTGGCTGTCCATCCGCTGCGGCAGCTAGGTCGGCCTCGGCAACCTCGAGAAGCCGCGCCAATTTCACGTCATCGAAAGCTGCATTCATCACTGACTGTCTCGGTACCCCAGGTAGTCGGTCAGGCTCGCTCGGGTCGCCTCATCCAGTTGGGCATCTTCTGCGATACGAGCGTCGATATCACGCAGGATTCCGCCAGCTACCTTCTTGCCCAGCTCCACTCCCCATTGATCGAACGGGTTGATCTGCCACACGGCTCCTTGCACGAACACACTGTGCTCGTATGCGGAAATCAGAACACCGAGTTCGTAGGGCGTCAGTTCGGGGACCATCACGAGGCTCACCGGCCTGTTTCCAGGCATGACCTTGTGAGCAACCAAGAATTCCTCCGTCCCGGCCGCTCGAACTTCATCGGCGGTGAGTCCAACCGACAGAACCGACGCCTGGGCAAGCGCGTTTGCTACGAGCATGTCGTGCTGCCGAAGGATCGCCCGGTCCGCCGTGGCGTTCGAGGTACTGGGTCGCGCAACAACGATGATGTCCTGGGCGACGTCGTCGGTTCCTTGATGCAGCAGTTGGTAGAACGAGTGTTGACCATTCGTGCCCGGCTCACCCCAGAGAATTCCCCCGGTTTCGTAGTTGACAGGTGAGCCGTCGCGTCGAACCGACTTGCCGTTGCTTTCCATGGTTAGTTGCTGCAGGTACGAAGGAAAACGAGACAGATCTTGGGAATATGGCAAAACGGCGGTCGTGGGGATCTTTAAGAAGTTGCGATTCCACACGGCCAACAGCCCCATCAGCATTGGAACGTTGCGATCTGCCGGAGTGTCTTGGAAGTGATTGTCCATCGCGTGGAATCCGGACAAGAGTCGGCGATAATTGGCTGGCCCTATCGCGATCATTGTCGACAAGCCGATCGCTGAGGTCATCGAATACCGACCACCAACCCAATTCCAAAAGCCAAACATGTTCTCGGTATCGATACCGAAGGACCGCACGTGATCCTCCGCGGTGCTCACCGCAACGAAATGAGAAGCAATGGCGTCGTCACCGAGGGCGTTGGCGATCCATTCACGAGCTCGGGCGGCATTGGCCATCGTCTCCTGAGTGGTAAAGGTCTTGGATGCAATGATGAAAAGTGTGCGCTCCGGATCCAACTGAGTGAGCACATCAGTGAGATCTGCCGGATCCACATTCGAGACAAAATGACATGTGATGTCCGGATTCCGATAAGCGCGCAACGCCTGATAAGCCATCGCGGGTCCGAGGTCTGAACCACCGATCCCGATGTTGACGACGGTTGTTATCGATTGACCAGTGTTGCCGCGCCACTGTCCCGAACGGACTGAATTCGCGAAGATCTCCATACGCTCGAGCACGGAGTGAATGTCGGCCATTACGTCCAAATCGGCCGCCTGGTACTTGGCATCGCGCGGAGCTCGAAGGGCGACGTGCAAGACCGAGCGGTCCTCAGTGAGGTTGATTTCCTTGCCGTCGAACATCGCATCCCGGGCTCGAGCCACGCCCGTCTCCTCAGCGAGGGTTAGCAAAGCATCGAGGACACCTCGATCCATCCGTTGACGACTGAAGTCGAATAGCACGCCGCCAGCCTCGACCTTTAAGTAGTCGCGTGGATGGTTCAGCAGTTGTCGAATAGACGAGTGCTGGAGGCGCTCGGCTTCGGCGATGAGCAACCCCCACGCCTGACATTCGACCGGATCGACGACGACCTCGTTCATTCCTGCACCTGTCCTCACTTTGCCCGATGGCGGCTAGGTCAAGCGGATACCCAAAAGTGCATCGACGATGGTTGCCATCTCTCGCGGAGCTGCCGGATCGTCGCCACCTTGCGTGAGAGCACTATGGACCCAGGAATCGACGGCATCCAAGGCGGCTGGGGCGCGCAGATCGTCCGCCAGCACCTCCCGGACTCTGTCCAGGAGCAGATCGGTTTTGGGCCCGTACTGCAAGGCCGCTGCGGCCTGCCAGCGACTCAATCGTTCCATTGCACCCTCGAGTCCATGCGGTGTCCAGGCCCAGTCGCTGCGGTAGTGGTGGGCCAGCAATGCCAGTCTGATGCCCATCGGGTCGACGCCGTCGTGTCTTAACTGCGAGACGAACACCAAGTTGCCGCGAGACTTGCTCATCTTGTGCCCTTGCCACGCCACCATCCCCGAGTGGACGTAGTGGCGCGCAAACGGCCATTCGCCGGTGAGTCGCTGAGCTTCGGATGCACCCATCTCATGGTGCGGGAACGACAAGTCCGATCCTCCCCCTTGGATGTCGATGGTGGGTCCGAGGTGATCCAAGGCGATTGCTGCGCACTCGATGTGCCATCCCGGGCGTCCGTGACCTAATGGCGTATCCCAGGCGGGCTCATCTGGACGTTCGCTTTGCCAGACAAGGCAGTCCAAAGGGTGCTCTTTGCCGGGCCGGTCTGGGTCGCCTCCGCGTTCGGCAAACAGACGTCGCATCTCCTCCTCGGCAAGTCGTGCCACGGAGCCGAAGTGTTCGTCGTTGCGAACCCGGAAGTACAGGTCGTTGTCGACGGCATAGATATCGCCAGCGGCCTGCAGTTCTGTCACTTTCTCTGCGACTGACGGTATCGCCTCAACGGCGCCAATGTATTCATCTGGCGGTAGGACGTTCAGTGCGGTCATGTCCTCGCGAAACAGCGCAGTCTCGCGATCGGCGATTTCCCGCCAGTCTTGGCCTGTGGCGACTGCGCGCTCGAGTAGCGGGTCGTCGATATCGGTGACGTTTTGGACGTATCGAACGTGATGTCCAGAATCGCGCCACACACGGTTTATCAAATCGAAGGCGACGTAGGTATTGGCATGGCCGATGTGCGTGGCGTCGTAGGGAGTGATGCCACAGACGTACATGGAGGCTGTGCTCGATGGTGCGGTGGGTCGCACGGATCCGCTTGATGTGTCGAACAGCGCGAGGGGTTTTCCTGTGCCGGGCAGGGCGTGCGGCATCGGTGCAGACCAGGACTCCACGAAAGGAGCCTAGCGAGGTTGCTGAGTCGTCAAACTGCTGCGCTCATCTCGGCAACTAGAACACCGGCCACGGAATCGCGGGCCAGTCCTCACTCGGCATCGGGAACTCCCCGGAAGCAAGAAGATCCCCCACCCGGCGCGCCAGAAAGTCCACCTCCGAGCCGCTCAGCCATTGCTCAAGTTCGGCGAAGCCTCGTCCGATGCGCTGTTCCAGCGCCCGCAGAGCACCTAGTTCATCATCTGGAATTTTCGTTTGTGCCCAGCCCCACAGGACCGTTCGGAGTTTGGGCTCGCAGGATAAAGACACACCGTGGTCGACCCCCCAGACGCGACCTGCTGTGTCGGTGATCACGTGCCCACCCTTTCGATCACCGTTGTTGATTACCGCATCCAGCAGCGCCATTTGTCTCAGTCGAGGATCGTCCGCATGCACGAGTGCAACTGGATGTCCGGCGCCGTCGGAAGCTCGAAGCACTGCGATCCATCCGTCGGGGATTTGGCTCGGAGCTACGACGTCCACCAGGCGCGCATCGTCGTCCTCGGTAACCCACAACTGACACATGCCAGGACCCGCCGGCCCCTCATCGCGCCACACGGTCGGAGGGATCAGGTCAAAGCCCAGCGCGCGATCGATCTCGTACGCGGCGATCTCCCGACCGGTCAATGTGCCAGAGGGAAAGTCCCACAAGGGTCGTTCGCCGCGCTGCGGTTTATAGACGCACACAGTCGCGCCGATGCCTTCGCCGATAACACATCGCAGCGTCGCGTTGCTCGCCTCCAGGAGTCTTCCGTCCACTTGTAATGGCTCGCGGGTAAGGAGTTGACGTATGTCCTCGGAATTCGAGACTGCACGCTCATCAACCATTACGCGCCTATCCTCATGAACGACGGCGATATCCGTTAGCCCGCGGACACATGTGACCATGCGGATCCAGCGGTTGTTGGCAGAACGGACATGAAGGTCGCCCGCTGGAAATCACCGTGCGGGTTCGTTCAGCAAATGCGCGGGCGTACGGCGCGGCGAGCCACACCCGCAGAGTGTCCGGGCCTTCAGAGTCGTCGTCGGCTAGGTCCGGGGGTTCGAAATCCTCGATATCGGAAACCGCATGTGCCTCAATCACGACAAGATTATTGGCATCATCCCAACCGAGCGCCATGGCACCCACCCGAAACTCTTCCTCAAGTGGTACATCCAGCGGAGCGTTGTCCGCGAGCTCAACAGGCGCGGATTCGGGAACGATTCCTTCCGGCGCGCGAGTCCCTCCGATCTCGTCGAGCAATTGATCCATTCGATCTGCAAGGACACTCGCCTGTTGCTTCTCGAATGCCACGGTGACAATCTCGTCACCGGACTTCGCCTGTAGGTAGAAGGTTCGCTCCCCCGGCATGCCTACCGTCCCGACGACGAACCTCTCCGGCAGCCGGAATTCCCAGATGCGCCTATCCATTACCCGCACCTCCGCCGACGGCCGCGTCCGACGAGGCCGATGAGCGGGGCTTGCGCGCCAGGAAGCCAAGGTCCGAGCCGGAATCGTTGCTTCGCAGAACGAAGGGGCGCAAGGTCGTGTATTGGATGATCGAGACCGAGCACGGGTCTACTGCAAGTCGCTGGAACTGATCCAGGTGCATGCCGAGCGCGTCCGCCAGAATCGCCTTGATGACGTCGCCGTGACTGACCACTGCGTAAATGGACTTCTCCCCGACAGTCTCATTCCATTCTCGAATTGCCGATGTAGCGCGTGACTGCATTGCAATCATCGATTCGCCGCCGGGGAACGTAACCGAACTCGGGTGACCTTGCACTTGCTTCCAGAGCGGCTTCTTAGCCAAGGTCTTCAACGGCTGGCCGGTCCAATCGCCGTAGTCGCATTCGGCAAAGCGATCGTCGATGGAAATCTCAGTTGCTCGGCGCCGGCGAGTTTGCCCTGCTGTAAGGATTCTTTCCGCCGTTTGTCGAGTTCGCTCCAAGGGAGAACAGATGACCGCCGCCAGGGGAATTCCGGAGAGCCGCTGGCCTACTGACTCGGCCTGCGAGACACCGGTCTCGTCCAGATTCACGCCAGGGCTTCGTCCGGCGAGGATCCCGCCTGCATTGGCTGCGGTTCGCCCATGTCGAACGAGTATCACCGTTGGCACATCCTCAGCCTAGGCACTCGATAAACAACGGGCGCGCCAGCGTGCCGTACGTGGGGGTCGGTTCGCCAACGGCAGAATATGAGCGTGATCCGCGGGCTAGGTGCCTTTCATTCGGGTGGCACCATCGAAGCTGTCGATGACACTCCCCGCCACATCGCCGATGGTGACGACCCCGCCGGAGTCAGTGTCCGAGCGCAACTGTTGGAGTTGAGGGATGCAACGACCGCGTACGAGAACGGATTCGTTTGGGTGGGCCTACTCGACCCGACCGCGCCAGAACTAGATGCGATCGGTGAAATATTCGAGTTGGAGTCTTTGCAACTCGATGACGCAGGAAACCCGCGGCAGCGAGCCAAGGTAGACGTGTCCGAGAGGGGAACGATCTTCACCTTGTTGAAGACCCTCGGATACGACGAACACACGGCGGATGTGGACACAGGGCAGGTCGCGATCTTCACTGGTCCCGGTTACGGGGTCACGGTCAGGCATGGCCCGCACGGGGATCTAGCTACAGTGCGAGAGCGGTTGCGCAGCAGCGCAACACTGCGCGAGCACGGTTCGTTGGCTGTGCTGTACGCCGTGATGGATGCCACGGTCGATGAATACCTCGCGGTCATGGATGCTGTGACCGACGACGTAAACGAGGTCGAAACCGAAGTGTTCGCACCCGGTGGAGCTTCGGATGTCACCCGGAGGATCTACGAACTCAAGCGCGAGAACATGGAAGTCAGGCGTGCGGTCAACCCATTGGTAAGAGTTGCACACGACTTCGCCGAAGAGGAGTTCACACCAATGCCGGAAGAGCTCAAGCCGTACTTCCGTGACATTGGTGAGCACGTGCTGCGCGTTCACGACGCGGTGGAGTCGGTGGACTCGCTGTTGATGACGATGCTCATGGCGAGTACTGCCATGCAGGACCTGCAGCAGAATTCCGATACCCGAAAGATTTCTGCCTGGGTGGCAATTGCGGCTGTGCCGACGGTTGCGGGGGGCGTCTACGGGATGAATTTCGCCAACATGCCTGAACTCTCCTGGGAATGGGGATACCCAACAGTGCTTGCCGTGATTGCGATTATCTGTGGCCTCTTGTATCGAGGTTTTAAGCGCAACGGCTGGCTCTAGGTGGCGGCGATTACTCCGGTAGCGAGCAAGACGAGGAGCACGCCGCCTAAGACCAAGCGATAGATCACGAACGGCATGTAGGACCGGGTGGACACCCATCGAATGAGCCACGCGATGACAAGGTATCCAATGACGAGTGCGATGACGGTCGCAAGGAGTGTTTGACCCCACTGAACATTGGGATCGTCTCCGATCTTCGTTGCTTCGTACAAACCCGATGCCAGGACCGCCGGTATCGCCAACAGGAATGCGTAGCGGGTGGCGGCAGAGCGGGAGTAGCCCATCGCCAATCCAACGGAGATGGTTGCGCCCGAGCGTGAGACACCGGGAATCAGGGCCAAAGCCTGTCCGAATCCGAAAAGCACACCATCTTTGACGTTCAAGGCCTCCAGTTCTTTGACTTTGGAGCCGAGGCGGTCGGCTAGCCCAAGAACCAAGCCAAACACGATCAGGACGGTCGACACCAACCACAGATTCCGAGCAGCCGTTTCGATCAGGGGAGCAAAGGCGAGCCCGAGTACCGCGATGGGGATCGTTCCGACGATGACGTACCAGCCCATGCGAGCGTCGATCGACGAGCGGAGTTCAGTGTGACGAAGACTTCGAAACCACGTGCGGAGAATCCGAGCGATGTCCTTGCGGAAGAAGATGAGTACGGCGGTTTCAGTGCCGATCTGAGACACGGCAGTGAAGGCGGCCCCGGGATCACCCCAGCCGAACAGTCGCGAGACGATGAGGATGTGTGCTGACGATGAGATCGGCAGAAATTCGGTGAGCCCCTGAACGATGCCGAGGACGATCGCCTCGAACCAACTGACGGAATCGGCCATCAATCAGCCAGCCCCGAAGCGTCGAGGACCTCCCCCATCATCCGCAATGTGCCGACGCGTTGCTCGATCGTCCCAGCGAACGATCCGATGGTGAGGGTGGTGACGCCCGCATCCGCGTACGCATGCAGACGTTCCCCGATCCGCTCGGGTGGACCGAGCAGTGATGTGCGATCCAAGAACTCCATCGGGACGGCACCAGCGGCACCGGCGTAGTCCTTACCCATATACCGCTCTTGGATCTCGATGGCTTGATCTTCGAAGCCCATGCGCACCATCAACTGGTTGTAGAAATTCTTGTCCCGCGACCCCATACCTCCGACGTACAAGGCCGCATACGGACGGACGAGGTCCGCACACGCCTCCACATCTTTGCCCGGCACCACCGGAACGGTCGGCACGACGTCGAACCCGTCCATCGTCTTGCCGGTCTTGGCTCGGCCCTCCGCGAGGGGCTGCATGAGCGTCGAAGCATCCTCGGGGCTGAAGAAGATGGCCAGCCATCCGTCGGCGATCTCACCACACAGTTCAAGGTTCTTGGGCCCGATGGCTGCGAGGTATACGGGCAATGATTCGCGAACCGGATGCACCGTCAGTGTCAGCGCTTTGCCCGGCCCGTCGGGCAGTGGAAGTTGCCAGAACTCTCCCTCGTACGACACACGCTCGCGCCGGAGCGCCATGCGAACGATGTCGACGTACTCCCGCGTTCGCGCCAGAGGCTTGTCGAAGCGGACGCCGTGCCAGCCCTCGGATACCTGTGGTCCGGAGACTCCGAGCCCAAGCCGAAAGCGCCCGCCAGAGAGCGTGTCGAGGGTGGCGGCCGTCATCGCGCAGTTGGCGGGGGTACGCCCGGGAATCTGGAAGATCGCCGATCCGATATCGATCGACGTCGTTTGAGCGGCGATCCAGCTCAAGACGGTCGCTGCATCGGAGCCGTAGGCCTCGGCAGCCCACGCGACCGAGTAGCCAAGACGATCGGCTTCCCGTGCGACCTCGAGGTTGTCCGCATCGTTTCCTGCACCCCAGTAGCCGAGGTTTACACCCAATTTCATAGCGCCACCCTAGGGCCAAAGACGCATTTGCGGCTCGTTGCGCAATAGCGTGCGGACATGCAGCAACGACCGCTCGGCAGATCCGGCATGTGGGTGGGGCGCCTGGCCCTGGGGACGATGACCTGGGGCAAGCAGACCGATGAGTACGAGGCACGCGATCAGTTAGCTGCCTTCTTAGATGCCGGCGGGACGCTCATCGACACTGCCGATAACTACGGTCAAGGGGCCAGCGAGGAGCTACTCGGCACCTTGATCCAGGAGTTCGACTGCCGCAACGAAATCGTCCTAGCCACCAAGGCGGTGCAGCGCCCGGACACCGACCGCCGCCTGGACGCGAGCCACCGGCACCTGCTCGATGCGTTGAATGCCTCGTTGCAACGCCTCGATGTCGATCACATCGATCTGTGGCAGATGCATCGGTGGGATTCTTGGACTCCGATCGAAGAGACCCTTCGTGCCATCGACCACGCTCTGACCAGCGGCAAGGTCCGCTATGTCGGTATCTCCAATTACTCAGGCTGGCAGACGGCCTTGGCGTGCACACTTCAAAGCTCTGGAGGTGCCGCGCCGTTCGTTACGACTCAGATGGAGTACTCACTGCTGGAGCGAGGCATCGAGCGCGAAATCGTTCCCGCTGCGCCTTCCTTGGGCATTGGCATCTTGCCGTGGTCACCACTCGGCCGAGGGGTTCTCACCGGCAAGTATCGGCATTCGATTCCGATTGATTCTCGTGGTGGCAATCCCGAGACAAGTGGTTTCGTGAACGCGTACAACAACGAGCGCTCACACCGGATCGTCGATGCCGTGTGCACAGCGGCTGAGGGCCTTGATGCTGCGCCCGGCGAGGTAGCCCTGGCATGGTTGCGTGACCGGCCGGGCGTGGTGGCGCCGATCGTAGGGGCTCGCACCGCCAAGCAACTGATCTCCGCTCTTGCGAGTGAGGAACTCGAACTACCGGAGGAAATCGTGATGGCCCTCGATGACATATCCGAGCCGGACATGGGTTATCCGGAGGCCGGTTGGGCGCAGCGTCGTTGAAGTTTCTGCTGTTGCAGGTATCCGTCGGGACGTAGGCTGACCTCTGTGTCCACCAGGCGCAGCACGTGGGAGTTCCGCGAGGTGAGCATCTCGCGCGACACGCCGCGCGAGGAAGCCCGACAGTTGCTCACCGCCAGCGCAGAAACCGGCAACTGGGAACTCGATCGCACGAGGATCTTCCGTGATGGCAGACGCCAGTACCGCTTGCGGCGGCGCGTCTACCGCATGATTCGAACCGCCTAGGAACACCTGCAGATCACTAGCAGGCCATCAGAAATCGATGCAGGGTTCGGGCCCCGAACTTCAAGCCTTCGACCGGCACACGCTCGTCCACACCATGGAACAAGCGCCAATAGTCGAGGTCGGCGGGCATCTGTAATGGAGAGAAGCCGTAGCAGTCGATTCCGAGACCACTGAGCGCCTTGGCGTCGGTACCGCCGCTGATCATGTACGGCACAGCGTGAGCCGCGGGATCCTCCCGCTTGAGAACCTGAGCCATGAGATCGAACGTCGTTGTCTCGAAGGGAGCCTCGATGGCGATGTCCTCGTTGACGGTCTCGATCTCGATGTACTCACCAACCAGCGAACGAATGGTCTCGTCGAATTCGCGTTCGAAGCCGGGCAGGAATCGGCCGTCGACGTGCGCGATTGCTTCGGTGGGAATCACGTTGACTTTGTAACCCGCTTCCAGCATTGACGGATTTGCAGTGTTCTGGAGCGTTGCACCCACGAGCATCCCCAGCGTGCCGAGCTTTTTCAGGACTGCCTCGGTATCGGAATTCGACAAATCGATGCCATAGGCATCTGAAAGTTCGTCCAGGAAGCGGTCAACCGTCTTGGT
This sequence comes from Candidatus Nanopelagicales bacterium, assembly GCA_030836325.1. The sequence goes on along the minus strand of JAURQC010000046.1, from coordinate 5,584 downwards.
GCGCCGGATGGGCCATGGATATCGGCCAATCCGAGCGACAGCATCAGCCAACTCGGTGACGGCGTTGTCTTCATGAATCATCGAGCCATGCCCGGCCCGCATTGCGGCGCGCAGGCGCAGCCACTTGATGCCCTTTTCCGCTGTCTGGATCGGATACAGACGAATGTCATCGGACACCGAGAGGGAAAATCCGCCGACCTCGCCGACAGCCTCGCTGGCCCCGGCGAACAGATCTGGACGATTGTCTGCGAACCAACGAGATCCGTGAACCATGCCGGCTTCCTCGTCGGGGAAAAACACCACGGTGACATCCCGGCGGGGCCGCTCGCCAGTTCTCCCCCAGTGCCGAGCAACGGCCAAGATCATGGCATCCATGTTCTTCATATCTACTGCTCCGCGACCCCAAATGAAGCCGTCGTCGATCTCTGCAGCGAATGGTGGATGGGACCAATCCGAGGCGATCGCCGGAACAACATCGAGGTGGCCATGCACAACCATGCCTGAGGCTTGAGGATCCGTGCCTGGGATTCTCAGCGCCACCCCGCGGCGTCGATCGCTTGTGGTGACGATGACCTCGGGATTCCAGCCGACTTCACTAAGCCGGGCTGCGCAGTACTCGGCCGCCTCGGCTTCACCGACGGTTTGTGGGTCAGGGCCCCAGTTGCTGGTGTCGATCCGGATCAGCTCCCGAGTGATGTCCACCGCATCATCTTCGAGCGCTGTGGTGACGTCCTCACCCTGATCCGGAGTGTTCGAATCCAGCATGCCTCTATCCTGCCCCGTCAAGTGCACAGGGCGCAGGGTTATGCTGTGCGCCGCACGTTTTCACGCGCACTCTCGTCCGGGTGGCGGAATTGGCAGACGCGCTAGCTTGAGGTGCTAGTGCCCTTTACGGGGCATGGGGGTTCAAGTCCCCCCTCGGACACGCAGATGGGGTCCAGGTCCAACCTGGGCCCCATCATTGCGAGCAGGTATCAGCGATCAATCGATTTCGGGCGCTGGTACCCGACCCAAGACCTCCAGTGTCCCGTTATCTCGGTATCGAACAGCAACTCCTTCTCCCGACTTTGGGGCTATGTCCGTCAGATCGATGATGTTTGCCTGATGGCCAACGATCACCAGAACGCCGTCTCGTTGCGCGTGTCGAGCGATCGTGCGCAGCGCACGTTTCTCGCGCCGGTCGGATACGACCGAAGGAGCGGTGAAGACCGAACCGAGGCGCATCATCGATCGAACCGGTCCAAGATCCATAAGTTCAGCCGTTTCTCGCGACCGACACCATGGACTGCTCAGAACCCGGCTGACGTCAACGTTCTCCGATTGCAGTTGACGTCCCATCTCGCGGGCTTGAGCCCGACCAGCTGACGAAAGATTTCTTTGGGTAGAGCAATCGGTGACGTCGAAGTTGGCTGGATCACCGCCACCAGGCGCAAGCGCATGCCGAAAGAGAAGCACAACTCCATCTTCGACTCGCAATTCATCCCAGAGGTCATCATCGGCATTCGCGAACGAAGTCGGTGCCAACATTGCGGCGCACAGCACACCGACGAGGAGCGATGAACGAACCCTCTTCATGTATCAGGGCTACCAGGCACCCGTCTCGTTCGCAATGGGAGCGGCCTAGCCTGGAGTGGTGCGAACGCGCATTGCTCCTACGCCCAGCGGGTTCCTGCACGCGGGAAACGCACTCAATTTCCTCATCATCGAGCGAGTAGCTGATGTTTGTGGCGCGGAGATTGCGCTACGCATCGATGATGTGGATACCGCCCGTATCCGGGACGAATACATAGAAGATGTGTTCGAGGTACTGACCTGGCTCAATATCGATTGGACCCACGGCCCTCGGGCGGCGTCGGACATGGTCGAGTGGTCTCAGCGACGACGACTGGATGGATATGCCGCATTGCGAGATGCACTCCTGGATTCCGGGTTTGCCTACGCCTGCTCGTGCTCGCGCGCGGACTGGGACGGTTACACCGGAATCGACTGCCCGGGATCGTGTGGACTTCGGAACTACGCATTCCAGCCGGGCATCACGTCGGTGCGTGTTCACGTAGAGGATCTCGAAGATCCGGTTGTCTGGCGGCGCGATGACGTTCCCGCCTACCACCTGACCTCTGTGGCTGACGATCACGAGTGGAACATTGACTTAGTTGTTCGCGGTGACGATTTACGGGAGTCAACTGATCTACAAGAACGCATTTCGACACTGTTGCCACAGAATTCGTTCGCTCGCTGTCAAGTCCTGCACCATCCCCTGATCACCCACAAGGGACTGAAACTATCCAAGAGCGCCGGATCCGGCGCCGCACCCATGGTCCGAACAGCGGAACTTCGCGACGAACTACGTTCTCAAGCGGCTAGCTACGTTGAGAGTCTGCCGCCTGCTCTGCTTCGAAGTCGCGGAAGTTGAAGTACCAGATGTAGTAGCCGGCCAACAGCGGGCCACCGATGATTAAGAAATACGGAACAGCTCCACCTATGCCTTGACCTATATAGGCAAACGCTTGCCAGACGAGTGCAACGGCAACGGCGATGAAAACCACGCTGAGCACCCAACTCTGGGGGCGTCGAGCGCTCCACGGACGTTTGATGAGTTGTTCCAGTTCAGTGCTCACCGGTGAAGTATCTCACCCAGTGGCCGCACGTGCATCAAATCCACTCATGATCTGCAACCAGGCTTGCGAAGCAATGGCCTGTCCACACTGATGTACCGCTTCGTCGAACAGCTTCTTCAATAGTTCTCGATCCTCGCGCAGGACTGCAGCCTGCACTTCGGTGCGCCAGCCGCAATCGTCCACTAATTCGCCCATGGTTGACGCTCATTGTTCGTCAAAGACAGGACTTTGGTCTACTCCAGCAGACGTGTCGACGCGCTAGCGTGGACTCCTCGCAGTAGGACCTCAGAAGGGAGGACGATCACGATGGCCGTTCACGGTGATTCCCCGCCAGAAGTTGCTGCCGCTACGTCCACTGTCGGTGATCCCGCGGGCGACGCAGCGGACCAGGCCGAGCACCTGAGCATGGTCATGGAGGCGGAGGCAATTCACAACGCCCTAAATGGCGGTGGTGGTGAAGGTTCGCTGGACGGATTGGAGTACCCGCTTGAAGACATTGAGTCGACTCTCGCCATGGAGGACGCCGAGGATGGCAGTGACGATCCCATGCATGCGGGTGGCTTGACGCCGCGACCGTGGATTTCAGCAGAGGAATCTGCAATGCACACCGTTGACGATTTTGATCCTGCGGCCGACGCGTACCTTGATGATGAGACAGATGCTGAGCGGGCAGATCCGAAGTTCGACCAATTCGATGAACCAGAGGAGGATTTAACTCCCGAGGATGAGACGCTGCTGGGAGTCGATCCCTACGAGTAGAGGGGCCGATGCCGCAGCACCTGGTGCGTTGAATAGGAGGATCTACTTCTTGCCTGCCGCTGGTGGCTTGGGCTTGCGCAACCGTCGTGCTCCAGCGCGGACGACTCCACCGAGAACCATGCCCAACAGGAATGATCCAACGACCAGCAGCCACACCCACACGCTGAACTCCACGCCCAGGAAGTACACCGTGGCGCTTTGCAGGTTTTGAACAGCAAAGACCAGCAGCACGACGGCAATGACGATCAACACGATGCCCCGCCACGTGATCGTCATCCCGGACTTCTTTTCGGGACGCTTACCGATCTCACTGCCATGTTCGGACATGTTGGCTCCTTCTTAACGCGCGCGTTCGATTCTGTGCTTGGCTAGCGCTATGGCCCCCGACCCTAGCGACTCACCAGACACCATCGTCATCGATCGTGATGTTCACGACTCCTCCGTTGCGATAGTCACCCTCAATCGTCCTGACCGCCTCAATGCTCTAACCCCCGAGATGGGCCCGCGGTACGCGCGAAGCCTGCAGGATCTCGATGCCGATCCCTCGGTCCGCGCGATAGTCGTCACCGGAGCGGGACGTGGCTTTTGCTCGGGCGCCGACCTCGCCAGTTTGAGAGGTAGTCAAGACGAGCTTCTTGGTTACGTGCACGGTCAGTCATTGGAAACGCTGCCACTCGTCGCCCTAACCCTCGGAACGCCTGTGGCCACCGCGATCAACGGTCCGTGTGCCGGCATTGGATTCGTCCTGGCCATCAGCTCAGATGCCCGCTTTGTCGCACGAGAGGCGACTATGAGTTCTACCTTTGCTCGATTGGGCCTGGTGGCCGAGTACGGCATCGCGTGGCTACTGCCACGGATCGTCGGTTTGCCGACGGCCACGGATCTATTGCTGACCGGTCGGACCATCACCGGGCAGGAGGCCGATGGATTGGGCCTGGCACGAGCATGTGACGACCCGGTAGAGACAGCATTGTCCTGGGCGCGTGAGATCGCAACCTTCAGCTCTCCGACCTCTGTCGCGATGATGAAGAAGCAACTCCTGAAGACCGATGGTCTCGCCCTCGGTGAGGCTGTATCGGCGTCATTGGAGGCAATGGCCGAAGCCTTCGCTTGGCCTGATCTGGGCGAAGCTCTGGCTGCTCGAAGTGAAAAGCGGTCTCCGAACTTCCCAAATCGTTCGGCGGGGCGTTAGGGCTCCTTTACGTCAGTGCAGCAAGCCGCAGTGCGCCAACGCCATTCGCACAAGGCGGCCCTGACCACCACTCATCTCGCCCTGAAACTCTGGGCTAACTGCCTCACTCGGAGTGACCCAGACCAAGTCCAGGGCATCCTGAGAGGGAGCACAGTCTCCTTCAATTGCCACCACGTAGGCCATCGAGACCGCATGCTGGCGAGGGTCGTGGAAGCCGGTCACGCTGGCATCAGGAAAATATTCAACGATGGTAAATGGCTGCGGTGAGGCAGGTACTTGCGGAAGGGCCATTGATCCCAAGTCTTTCTCTAGATGTCTGAGAAGAGCATCGCGAACCCGCTCGCCGTACAACACCCGACCGGAGACGATTGCCCGACTGATCGAACCATCGGGCAGCGCGCGCAGTAGGAGACCGACGGTAGTGACCTGTCCACGCTCGTCGGTCCGAACGGGAACTGCATCGACGTAGACCATGGGGACACGTTCGCGCGCCGACTCCAGGTCGGAGTCGCTTAACCACGAGGTGCGGGTGTCGAGCATGTCGCTCATGATGTCGCCTTTCGCCTTCGGGTCTGCGATCAAAGTGTCATGCTCCCCTATGCGGTCCCACGAAACACCGATCCACCGATGACGGTACCGGAATCCGTACCCGCGTTCCGCGAACGTGTGGGCGGCCGAAGGGTGATTTCGTTGCAGACGTTCACACTCGGAGCCACAGTGAATTCAGTATTTCTCGCCTTAACGGCGGGCTCGCTCGGTGCAGAACTGGTTGCCCCGGCCCACATTGCCCGATGTTTGACGGTTGGCGGTGGCGTCAGCCGTGGTCGGTGTCTACGCGCTCACCTCGAACAGCACGGTTGATGGCCTTGGTATCCACCTACTGCGCCTCAACGCGAACGGTGGATTCTCACGCCCGCACCATCCGGCGGCGGGTGACAAGTGACGGCGCGTGTGCTCGTGACGACCGATACGGGCAGCGAATAGGGGTGCTAACACCCCAAATCACCTTTCCTTT
>JAURQC010000045.1 GCA_030836325.1 Candidatus Nanopelagicales bacterium | reverse complement strand
TTCAGCAAGCACACAGCCATGACTGTCGGCCAAATGGAGCGAGATGGGGTCGAGCGGAGCGATCCCTTGCAGGATCCCCTCGCGGTAGTCGTCCACGGATACGAGCACCGCACCAGCCTATTCAGGCGGCGCCGAGAACGCGTGCTCTATCGCGAGTGCTGCGATCGACCCGGTCACCGGCAGCGGCAATCGCCTCCATGACGTCCTGCAGGGCACGCAGACTGTGACCGGACAGGAACGTGTCCACGTAGGGCAGAGCTGCTGCCATTCCTCCGGTCAGGGGTTCAAAGGATTGAGCAGCCTTTCGTGGATTCACCCAGATGGTGTGGTGGGCGAGACGGCTCAACTGCATCATCGCCTCTCCGAGGATCTCGGGCCGATCGCTTTCCCAACCGTCACTAACGATGACGACCACGGCACCGCGCGCCAGGCCTCGGCGCCCGTACCCATCGATGAATGACTGGATTGAGTGTCCGATGCGGGTTCCTCCGGACCAATCATTCGCAGCTTGGGCGGCCTTCGCGTAGGCCTGCTCGGTATTCATAGATGAAAGCTGCGTCGTGAGTCGGGTGAGGTGTGTGGCGAAGACGAAGGCCTCTGCCTTGATCGCCCGGACGGCCCCTCGCAACAGGTGCAGGTAGATGCGCGCGTACGGCTCCATCGACCCTGAGACATCCGCGATCAGGATGATCCGTCGGGGTTTGGTCGCCCGCTTTCGATGCACCAAGCGAACGGGATCTCCCGCTGTGCGGTGCGAGCGCCGAAGCGTCGCACGGACATCAATCGAACCCGCGGAACGATGACGCCTGGAACGACGCCCCCGGCGCAGCGGTGGTACGAGCGGCAACTGCTCGACGAGCCGTTGGAGAAGGGCGAGTTCCTCCGCGGTAAGAGTCGAGAATTCGCGATCGTTGAGTCGCTCCACTGTGCTCACCGCAGCGAGTGCACTCGCTTGACTGGAATCAGCACCCTCGCTCACCGCTCCCGGAGTTGCACTAGTCCCATGCTGGCCTGCGTCACCCTCTTCGCCGCGGTCGCGTACGGACGGTGCGGTGTCACCTCCGGGCGCTTCGGGCGCCGGGGACTCACTGGCGCTGCTATCCGGTGACTGGATTTCACCAAGATCCACCAGACCCCGGAACACTTGACGAAAGACACGGTCGTAGCTGTCGAACTGCTCGCGATTGGTGGTGAGAGTGACGCGACCCAGCCAATAGAGATGGGATAGGTCCTGCGGGTTGGCGAGGGTCACCGCCGCCGCAAAGCGCGCGCTGCGCTCGGGGGTTACCGGGACACCCGCTCGATGAAGGAGATCTCCGAACGCTGCACAGATCTCCCTGAGATCGGGCTGGTCAGTGACCGGCAACCCAGGCCAGACCCTCTGCACGAGCGAGGTCTTGATCCTCGCGGTACTTCAAAACCGAACTCAACGTGCGTTCGACACCATTCTCGTCAAGTGACCTCAGGCCGAGCAGTGCCGCCGCTTGCACCCAATCGATCGCCTCCGCGATTCCGGGCAGCTTTTGGACCTCCAGGCTCCGCAGGCGTTGGACTGCTTCGGCCACTTCCGTCGCCAGTTCGCCCGATGCCTGGGGCACTCGGGATCGAACTATCGCGGTCGCATGCTCGAGGTCGGGATAGTCGATCCAGTGATATAGGCAGCGTCGCTTCAGCGCATCGTGCAAATCGCGGGTGCGGTTGGACGTCAAGATGACGATCGGCGGTTGCTTCGCCTTAATTGTTCCAATCTCGGGAACAGTGACGGTGTTCTCGGCAAGCATCTCGAACAAGAACGCTTCGAACTCCTCATCCGCACGATCAACCTCGTCAATGAGTAGGACCGCTGGCTGTGGCCCATCGTGCTCGATTGCTTGAAGGAGTGGCCGTTCGATCAAGTAGTTGCGCTCGAACAATGATGCTTCGTCGAGAGCCGCGCCCTGCGCTTCGGCCGTACGGATGCTCAACAGCTGCCTGGGGTAGTTCCATTCATAAAGCGCCTCAGATGCATCGATGCCCTCGAAACATTGAAGACGAATCAGTGGGGTGTCGAGCATGTGCGCCAGCGACTTCGCCGCTTGCGTCTTGCCCACCCCTGCTTCGCCCTCTAGCAACAACGGTTGCGGCAAGCGAATGGCGCAAAACAAGGCCGTCGCAAGGCCTTCGTCGGCTAGATACCCCTCACCGGCAAGCCGTGCGATGAGATCTTCGGGAGACGCGACGAGTTCTGCGACGGACATTAACGACGACCTACTTGACTATCCACCAGATAACCGCGGCGACCACCAATACACCGACGGCTACCGGGACCACACGCTTGAGCACGGGACCTGCCGCAACGGAACCGAGATCGAGAGCCTCGGCCTGTTGGATCGGCGCTGGTGCCGGTGCCGTGGCGGCCGGTGACGTCACTTCGTGTCCCCCCGTCTCGCCTCCTGTCATTTCAGAAGCGGTTGACTCAACGGCAGCAGCTGAGCGCGATGCGATGACGCCTTCAAGGTTGGTAGCAAATTGCCCGACGAGACGACTTGCCACGTCTTGCATGACGCCTTTACCGAACTGGGCAGCCTTGCCAGTGATCGTGAGATCGGTCGAGACGTCGACCCGGGTACTCGACGGACCCTCTTCGGTGAGTGTTATCGACACCTTCGCCTGAGCGGTACCAGGGCCACGGCTCTCCTTGCCCGTTCCCTCAATCACCGCCGTATGACTCGCTTCGTCTTTGCTCAGAAAGGAGGCGTTTCCGCCGTAGACCATCGACACCGGTCCAAGCTTGACCTTGACCTTGCCGCTGAAGTCGTCACCGTCGATTGAATCGAGGGTGGCTCCGGGCATGCAGGGCGCGATGGCCTCAACATCGAGCAGCGTCTGCCACGCGGTATCGACGTCGGCGGGAACTGTGAACGAGTTTTCTAGATCCATCAGATCTCCCTGTCTTGCCTGCCACCAATGACGAGAACTCCACGGTAGGACAGCCCTGCGCCTTCTGTAAGCGTATTAACCGATCTCGCGCTCGTCACGCGAAGCGTTAACCTGCCGTCCATGCCGGTCACCGTTCGCCTTTTCGCCGCCGCCCGGGCCGCTGCGGGAATAAGCGAGACATCGGCGCCGCCCGGGAGCCTTCAGTCCGTCCTTGATGGACTGGTGTCGAACAGCCCGGCACTCGCCACAGTCCTGCCACGCTGCTCGTACCTGATCGACGGCGTCGCCACTCACGAGGAACCGAGCCACATCGAGGTGGGCGAGGGGTCGGAGGTGGACGTCCTGCCGCCCTTTGCCGGCGGTTAGGCCGGCCCGGGAATACGCCGGCGGTTAGGCCGGCCCGGGAATACGCCGGCGGGGCTAGCCGCCGATGGCCGACATTGGTCGGGACGGCTGGATGAACGTGGGGTCGTTGATCCCGTGACCGGGCAGTTTCGACTTGGTCACCTTCATGAGCGTCGAGGCAATACCTGCACGAATCTCATCTTCGGACAGCGACGAATCTCGAAGCAGGGCTCGCACGTCGGTTTCGTCTTGCGCGAAGAGACAGTTGCGGAACTGGCCGTCGGCCGTCAGGCGTAGCCGATCGCACGCGGAGCAGAACGGCCGCGACACGCTTGCGATGATGCCCACAGTCGCCGGTCCACCGTCAACATAGAACTCCTCCGCGGGCGCGGAGCCTCGGGCAGGCACTGGTGTCAGTTCGAACTCAGCCGAGAGCATCTCCGTGATCTCGTCAGCGGTGACCATTTTGGGGCGTGCCCACAATCCGCCGGCGTCGAGCGGCATCTGCTCGATGAAGCGCAACTTCCAATCGTTCTCCAGCGCATAGCGCAGCAGTGGAACGGCTTCATCGTCGTTGACACCGCGAAGCAACACTGCATTGACCTTGACCGGAAGCAGGCCGGCTTCTTTCGCTGCCTCGATACCTGCGATCACGTCGTGGAAGCGATCGCGATGCGTCATCTCCTTGAAGCGCTGCGGATCAAGGGTGTCCAGGCTGATGTTGACCCTCTCTAGACCGGCGTCCGCGAGCTCCTGCGCCAACTTCGGTAAGCGGAGTCCGTTGGAGGTCAGCGAGATCTTCGGAGCATGAGGAAGGGCGTAGATGCGGCGGACCACGTCCACTACATCAGGCCGAAGAAGGGGCTCACCGCCCGTGAGCCGAACTTGGTCGATTCCCATTTCCGTTGCGACGTCTAAGACCAGCATCATCTCGTCGGTAGTCAGCAAATGCTCACCGGGAATCCAATCCGCGAAGTCCGCCGGCATGCAGTAGTTGCAGCGAAGTGAGCAGCGATCGGTCAGGGAAACGCGCATGTCACGGTGAACGCGACCGTACGTGTCGACAAGCGACTTCTCGTTCTCACTCATGCGCAGTTCACCCACTCGTCCGTTCCATCAGCAAAGACCTGATGCTTCCAGATCGGAATTCTCTCTTTGGTCTTCTCCACCAGCGCCACGCAGGCATCGAAGGCCTGCTGCCTATGGCGAGCGCTGGCTGCTGCCACAAGGGCGGACTCCCCGATAGGGATCGGGCCGTGTCGGTGCACCACGGCTACGGCTACAACGTCGTGGTCAGCGATGACCTCAGCCGCCACCTGCTCCAAGGCCGCCTGAGCCTCGGGGTGAGCCTCATAGGTCAAGGAGACCACAAAGCGCTCATGATCGTTATCACGGACGTCTCCGGTGAAAACGACGCAAGCACCTGCAGCTGGGTCCGAGACAAGACGGCGAAGTTGATCGGCGTCGATCACCTCGGTGCCGACCGCGACCAAGCGCACCTGCGCCTCTGACTGAGCCATAGGACCATTATTGGCCTACTCTGCAGATCATGCGAGAGGTGCTCGGAGAACTCCTAGCCGCCTACCGGGCTGGTGAACCTGTGGCGATGGCGACGGTGATCCGGACGTGGAAATCAGCCCCACGCCCCGCCGGTGCGGCGATGCTCGTTACCAGCGACCAAGAGGCGGTTGGCTCGGTTAGTGGCGGTTGCGTCGAGGGGGCGTTGTTCGACGTTGGGCTGGAGATCCTCGCCGATGGTCAGGCTCAGTATCAAAAATACGGGATCAGCGATGACGAAGCCTTCGGAGTCGGTCTCACCTGCGGTGGGATCATCGAGGTCTTCGCCGAGCGGGTCGACCAGCAGACCTGGCCCGAACTCGAAGGCATCGCTTCCAGCATCGAAGCCGACGAGCCGGTAGCAATTGCGACGGTGGTCAAGGCTCCTGAGGGAGTTGCCGACCGCATTGGCCGACACCTCGTGATCCGGCCCGCCGGCACCGAGGGCAGCCTGGGTACCAAACGGCTTGATGACACCGTTCGCGAGGACGCGCTGGGCATGCTGGCTGCCGGCACGACGGGTTTCCTTCACTACGGCGGCGAGGGTGAGCGCCTTGGTGAAGGCCTGGATGTTTTCGTCGCTAGTTACGCGCCACCGGCTCAGATGTTCGTCTTCGGCGCGATCGACTTCTCTGCCTCACTGGTTCGAGTTGGCAAGGTCCTCGGCTACCGGGTCACGGTCTGCGATGCGCGCCCGATCTTCGCCACCACCAAGCGCTTCCCTGAGGCCGATGAAGTCGTCGTTGATTGGCCGCACCGCTGGTTGGAGAAGCAACACGTAGATGAGCGCACCGTCATTGCGGTGCTGACCCACGATCCCAAGTTCGACGTTCCCGCCCTCAAGGTCGCACTGGCAAGCCGTGCCGGTTACGTCGGGGCAATGGGGTCACGTCGCACGCACGAAGACCGGCTCGACCGACTGCGCGAATCCGGCGTCACCGATGAGGAACTCAAGCGCCTTCATTCTCCGATCGGCCTCGACCTCGGCGCTCGCACGCCCGAGGAGACCGCCATCTCCATCGCTGCGGAGATCGTTCAAGCTCGGTGGGGCGGGACGGGTCGCCACCTGACAGACACCAACGGACCTATTCATCCGGGTGCACCCCGATGACCGAGCCCGCACCTACCGTCGCGGGCGTTGTTCTCGCTGCAGGCAACGGTTCAAGGTTCGGTGAACCGAAAGCCCCTGTCGTCTACGAAGGCGAACGGCTGGTCGACCGGGCGGTTCGTCTTCTGCGCGAGGCCGGGTGCGATCCGGTATTCGTCATCCTCGGTGCCTGGGAAGGCTCGGTCGACGGTGCCCTCGTGATCGTGAACCACGGTTGGGAAGAGGGCATGGGTTCCTCACTGCGGATCGCCCTGAAGTGGGTCAACGCCACCACCGAGACCGACTACGCACTCATCACTCTCGTCGATCTACCCCAACTCACATCCGAAGCAATTGCCCGAGTGAAGAATGCGGAGTCGGGGATCGCTGTCGCTGCATTCGATGGCGAACGTGGTCACCCGGTTCGGATTCCGCGTGAGCACTTCCGTGAACTCATCGACACCGTCATCGGGGACGAGGGTGCGCGGTCGTTCATCCAAGGACGAGAGGATGTGGCTCTTGTCGAAGTAGGCGATGTGGCGTCGGGCAAGGACATCGATCGACCCGCCGACCTGGCAGACCTCAGGTAGAACGATCAGCCACGTCAGCGTTCAATGACATCCCGTAGGCCCTTGGCTCCGAGATAGACGTGCAGCACGGTTGCTTGTTCATCACCGGTGTTTATGCCGTTGTAGTCCGTCTTTGTCGCCTGCATGAATGCCGATCCGGCCGGATACTCCACCAGCGCCCCTTCACCGAAGTCGACGGTGTAGGTCCCGGAGAGAACATGGACGTATACCGGGATGCGATGTCGACGCCAGCCTGTGCTCTCGCCTGATTCAAGAACCACCGTCTCACTGCTGATCCGAGCAGGCCTCTTTTTTGGGTACGTCACGCGCTGGTCCAGGATCGATAACTCCTGGTTATCCAAAAATTGTTCTGAGCCTTCTTCAGCTGGCAACGCCTGAGGTGCCGCGGACTCGAACACATCTTCGGCGGCCGTTTCCTCCCCACAACCCGCGAGCGCCAGGACCAGCACGGCACCCATGCCAACACCGAGTACCCGGGACTTGAACATGGCCGTACGGTAACGCCACGATGATGTCCACACTGCGAATCCCCGGATGGCTGCGACCTTCCCGAACGATTCCGATCACCCCCTGGCGCTCGAGGTCACGTTGGCGCGCTCGACCGTCAACGCTTGGCATCTTGGTCCTCGGGTTGTGGCTCTTTGGGACCGGAGAAGCTCTGCTAGTGGTCTCGGATCTTGGCAACGGCCCGTGGACCGTTCTCGCTCAGGGACTGACCGTGCGGACTCCAGTGTCCATCGGCGTTGCAACCTTCGTCATCAGTGCAGTGGTCTTGCTCCTGTGGATTCCACTACGAGAGCGTCCCGGGTTGGGAACGATTGCCAACGCCATCGTCATCGCGGGCGCTTTGCAGGTCGGTGTGCATTTCATTCCCCATCCCGATCCCCTGTGGTTGCGGCTGGCATTCGTATTTGCGGGCATTGCCCTCATCGGTCTGGGTAGTGGGCTTTACTTAACCACCAACCTCGGCCCCGGGCCACGCGATGGCTGGATGACGGGTCTGCACATTCGCTACGGATGGCCGGTGTCCCGCGTGCGTCTAGGTATCGAAGTGACCGTGCTCATCTTTGGGTGGCTACTCGGCGGAACCGTTGGTCTGGGAACAGTCCTCTTTGCGTTGTTAATCGGACCGAGCGTGGGTTGGGGCTTACGACTGATGGATCGCGGCGTGGGGACCTCCCAAGAAGGCTCTCCCGAGCTGGAGGCCTAGGCAGCCGGGAGTTCGAGGAGTTTGCGGGCCTGTGCGAACGCTGGCTCGGGATTGGTCGGGTCCAGATGGACGCACACCATGCCAACCGACTCTGCACCCGCAATGTTCATCGGTTGATCGTCGATGAAGACGATGTCCTCGGCGGACATGCCCATGCGTTCGACCATCAACCGGTAAGCCTCGGGGTCTGGCTTGTAGACGTCGTCGGTCCTGCCATCGACCATGACTTCGAACTCACGCAGGATGGTCATGCGATCGAGCCAATCGGCATCATGGAATGTAGTGAGATCGTTCGTGTGGATACCCACCTTCACTCCGGCGGCCTTCGCGTCATTTATCAGTGAGCGAGCGCCCGGGCGTACAAGTTCGTCCTCGTCCCCGGCATAGAAAGGACCCATCATCGATGCCATATCCGAGGGCCGTCCGGTCAGTTCAGCGAATCGTTGAGCCTGGATCGCCCAATAATCACGCTCATTCATTTCCCCCGATTGAAAGGCGCGCCATTCGGGGTCTGACGAAGGATCGAATGGTCCAGTCCACGCGAAAGATCCCGAAGGAAGTCCAAGGTTACGTTCACCAATTGCACGCACCTCGAACGGTGTCAGGAGTACCGGACCGCCGAAATCGAAAACCAAACCCCTCATCGATGCTCGTCCCTTTCCACGCGAACTCGAGTGACCCACGAACTCGATCGGAAGGTCGCTTCTATCCAACCACCGTCGGGAAGGTCAATCGGTGCGGCTAATCCACCGGTGAGGACGATGTCTTTCGGCTGGAGTTCTCGAGGAATCTCCGAACTGTTTGCCAGCCACTGCAGGCTACCTTCGATGTCGATTCCTGAATCGGCGGCACAAACCGCCGATACCTCACCCGAACTCGATGTCACGTCAATCGTCATATCCGTTAACGAAGCGTCGATCGAAATCTCATCACCAATCACGGCGAAGGCCGCAGACGATCCGTCGGCAGTGTTGTGAGCCCAGCTGAATTGATAGCCGCGCCACACCGAGTCCACTACTTCCAGGCTGGCTCGTATCGATGTGATGCCCCCGCCGTTACCGATCACAATCGCGAACTCAGGTTCGACCTTCGGCTGCATCAACCCATGAACGCGCGCCGGCGACTGCACGACCATGCCTTCGATTAACGGTCCGTGGTTTGGATGCGCGATCCCCATGGCATCGCGCATAACCTGCGAGGTGTAGCCCAACTTGAACCCAATGATCGAGCCTTGGGCATACAAGAGCCGGCGGACCTCGCGTTGCACGGCGTAAGCCTGATCGTCAGGGACAGCCACATCATCCGCGCCGAGCACACTGCCAGCCCGTCGCGCCTGAGCGATGGACTCCGCAATGCCGACCACAAACGAGTCGTGATCGTTCAGTGCTCTTCTTCCTGGATGGTGACCATGTCAAATCGGACTACTTCTCCAAACCAGCCACAATCTCCACACCAAGTCATGAAGTTACGTGTGTCGCTAGTCCAGTATTCCGTGGCGATCCCACCGTCGGCCTCAAGATCCCCAGCGCACATCGGGCAGAACTTGGGGCGGTCAAGCAGGTGACGCTCGGCGTCAGACGAGAACCACTCCCCCCTGGGTGGAAGGCGGTGGGGGTCTGGCGGCAACTCAGCCATGATGCGGGCTCGCTCGGAAATACCAAGGGCGTCGTCAGGCGTCGGCACCGGCCTTCTCCCTGTTAGCCCAAGCATTGTTATGCAGATCGAGAAGCTCCTGCTTGATGGGGCTATAGCGGGAGGACCCGAGAGTGATCCAAGCCTCAGCGAACTCTCGCTCGGCGCCGAATTTGTCCTTCTCACAGGGAAGATCGATGCGATCGTGCTTCTCGCGAACGGTACCGATGGGATCCTCACCGTTAGCGACCTTTTTCATGTTCTCCTTGAACATCTTGCGCAGCATCGCCACGCCTGCATCGGATCGGCCCAGGTGCTCTTGCGATCGGTCGGTCACCGGACCCTGGGAAACCCAAGCCATGGTGTCTTGACCTTCGATGTAGTCGGTAATGAACCGACCGTTCTCGTCCTTCCATGCGTACTCGTAGAAGACCGGACGCTCTTGCTCCGGGAGTTCCGCACCCTGAGGAGCATGGTTGGAGTAGAACAATTTCCATGTTGTGGTGTCATCGATAGGGACCCGAATCTGCATCTGATCAATTCCTGCGCCACCGACGCGCATGTTGTACGGGAAGACGAGCGGATGGCCAATCTTCCAGTCGTCGTTCTCTTCCGAACTTCCCTCCAGCACACGGCGCTTGAGGATGCCCCACTCCATCTCGTCAAAGCCGGTCTTCATGTGCTTCTTTTGGAAGGCCTTAGGGGCATCGAATCCCTCTGTCTGACCGAGGAACTCGAAGTACTGGCCATGCAGCCACTCGACATGGTGGGGATCGACCGAGTTCTCCATGATCTGCAGCCAGTTACAGGGCAGGGTGGTGTAACCGCAGTCCTTGACTCCATCCATGACGTACACATCAAAGCGAGGCAACTCGGGTGCCGGGCTTGGACCGACGTACACCCAGACCATGCCGCCCATCACCTCGGCCTTACCAGCCTTCTGCTGAACACGATCACGGAAGTTCTGGTTGTCAGCCTCCGCAGGTTGCTCCATGCAGTTGCCGTCAAAGTCCCACTTCCACCCGTGATAGCCGCAGCGAATGCCATCCTCGTGAACAACGCCGTAGGTGAGCGATGCGCGGCGATGCGGGCAGGCCTCAGCGACGATCCCGTAACGCCCGCTCTTGGGGGTCTTGAACAGCGTCCAATTCTCACCGAGAAGTCGAACCGTCTTGGTGAAAGCGTCATCGAAGTCTTGCTCGAAGGCGATCGGGTACCAATACCGACGCAGAAGTTCCCCCATCGGAGTTCCCGGACCAACCCGGGTCAATTCCTCATTTTGTTCGACAGTCAGCATGACCTGATCCCTTCTTTCGACCTGATGCTAACGGTTATTGCTGTTGTGGTGCGGGGCAAGTAATTCGTCCCGCCGGAAGGAACCGGGGCCGGAAATGGACTTTCGTCCTCCCCGGCCCCGGGTCCGACAACACCTACTCCAAGACAGTGACCGTCCCGTTAGTTCCATCCACACGGATCCGCTGACCGGTGGTCAGATTCGTTGTTGCGAAGCCGGTGCCGGTAACGGCAGGTAGTCCGTACTCACGGCACACAATCGCGGCGTGGCTCATCATGCCGCCGGTGTCGGTAACCGTTGCCTGGATCTTGCCGAAGATCGGCGCCCAACTCGGAGCAGTGAGAGGAGCGACAAGGATCTCTCCCTGCTGGATCTCCCCGATCTGGTCCGCCGAGAAGATGACCCTCGCAAGGCCTTCCACCACACCCGGCGATGCCGCCATGCCACGCAACTCACCCTCGGCAGCGTCACCGCCACCGAGCCATGAATTCACGCTCTCGGAAGTGATTCCCCACAGCATGACCGTGAACGGCTCGGTGATGACCTCCGGCGGCTCGCCGAGCGCCGGCGTCGGCTTCCACTTACCCAGGGCGTCGCAGATGCCTTTGCGCTTCTCGATGATCGGCGGCCAATACGACGGGCCCATCGGCTGCTCCGGCGTAGCCCAGGAGTTGAAGTAGTCGAATAGTGCGTCCTCAACCTCGGTGCGCTTGAGGTAGAAGATGTCGTCGGCCTGGCTCCAGAAGCCCTCCTTGACGAATGTCTCGCCAAGTTGCCGCATCTTGCGCCAGATGACCGAGTGGCTCCAGTGCTCCACATAGAAGTTGTGGTTCTCCACGTAAGGGAAGACCACGCGGGCAAGGCCAAGCTTGCCTTCGAAGGCCTCTTTATCTTCCGCGGAGCCGAGGAGTTCGGTGTATTCAGACACCACACGATCGCGCTCGGCACGGATAGCTTCGACCGGTCGATTCAGGTCTTCGCCGGCCTGCACCTTGTCGATGTAGTTGCGGATGAACTCGAAGGGCACCTCGACGTTCTCGATCCAGATCTTGTCGTGGTGGTAGAAGCCCGATCCCGTAGAGAAGTTGAACCACGGCTCGGCAGACTCCTCAAATGAGGCAATCCACGCTTGACCCTCCGTGGATCCCTTGAGTACCTGGCAGGTTGCCTCGACATCACCGGCCGAGAAGGCCTCAGCGACACCTGATTCGACAGCCTTCCGTGCCAAGCGCTTGAGCTCATCGTCCGGACGGAACAGATCCACATCTACACCGGCGACCATCTTTGCAATGGCCTGATCCGGGATATTCGGGAACACGGTCTTACAGAACATAAAGAAGTCAAGGTACGCCGCATAGCCGAGGTTCAAGAACTCGAAGTGGTAGTTCCATAGCTTTAAAGAAAGACTGACTAAGCGGTGGTAGTTGTCCTGCAGAGCAAAACCCGATCCGAGACCAGCCCCCGCCTTGACCACAGACTCCGCGTCCTCGATCTCCGGCAAGGGCTCGAACTCCAGCCCCTCAAGCTCACCCACGAGCTCACGGATCTTGACCATCCAGTTGTCGTAAAGGTCATTCCAGTTCATGAAGTAGTGACCCGCGCGTTCGGTGAAGTTGGCTACCCGCTGCTCGATCGTGGACTCATCGGCTGGAACCGGCGAAAGATAGCCATACCCATTGAGAATCCTGAAGGCGATGCCATTGGCCGGCGGAACCTGCAGGTGGCGGGTGTTGTACTGCGAGAGCGACGAGATAGCGAACTCGAACAGGGTCGCATCCCATGGCGTCAGGACGTTGGGCCAATGCACCCCATCTTGGAACCAGAACATCGAATCATCAAAGTCACGTCGAGCTTCGGAGAACATCGACGAGTACGTATACATCTCTTGCCAGCCTTCGGCCCCCTCGGGTGTCTCCACCTCGAAGGGACTGGGGAAACGATCAGCCATCCCTACATTCCTTTCGTAGAACGGTTACCAGAGCACGTCAGTGCTTCTGGGCGTGCAATGGATTCATCAATGTCGAGACGATGCTCGCCATGAAGTCTCCGTTGGATCCCCCTGTTGCGGATTTGCGCTCTTTCTTGCTCCAGACCGTTTCTGGTCGGGACTGCAGAAGGACCACATTTCCCCCCTCTGGCAGATCTGCATCGACTGCCCATTCGATGTCTTGTGGGCAGCCGTAGTGCTTCTCGGCCTCCTTCGCCAACGCGGCGATGGCTTTAATGTGCGCGTCGGTCAAACTCGCCGAGTTTGCGCGCTCTTCATCCGTCTCAACCTTCTCGACAGTGTCGTGATCGGTCAAACGAAACTCATGGGCCTTGTTTGAGATCTCGCGCCTGCCGATCTCAAACATCACCTTGTCGATGAGGAAGTTGTCGGGAGTCACCTCACCGGAGACAACTCCTTCCCCGAAGCCCCAGGCTGAGTCGATGCAGATCTGCGAACGATCGCCGTCTGAGGGATTCAGAGTGAACGCGACGCCAGCGGAAATGGGACGGACCATTTTTTGGATTACGACGCTCATTTCAACGGATCGGTGCTCGTAGCCCATCTCTGCTCGATAGCAAGTCGCACGATCAGTGAACAGACTGGCCCAACAGCGGCGCACGGCATCAACGACATCGTCCCCGCCTCGGATCCACAAGTAGGTGTCATGTTCGCCAGCGAAGGACGCATCAGGGGAGTCCTCACTGGTTGCCGAGGATCGAACGGCCACCGGAATCCGCTCAGTGTTGGACATCGTGCACAGTTCGTCGTAAGCCGCGCGGAGATCGGCTTCGACCTGCGAATCCATTGCCATCGCTTCGATCGCCTGGCGGATCTTTCCGCACCGCTCCGCGACCATCGCTGTGTCATCGGTATCGAGGTCGGCTAGTAGGACTGCCAGTTGGTCGTCGAGATCCGATGCTTCCTTGCTTGCCCGAAATCCATGCGTCGTCAGGACAAACCCCGGTGGCACGGGAAGCCCGGCTCCGGTCATCTCACCCAGACTCGCACCCTTGCCACCCACTTCATTCTTCAAGCCGTGCCAATAACCCTCAAACCACATAACCAAGCTCATGCGCCAGCCTCCTCACGCAACGACGAGGGGAGAGCTCGACCGCTCAGCCCCTGCCACCAATCGGGAAGTTCCTCGAGATTCGGGACCTGTACTTCTTGGACCCTGTTGCGATACGCGATGAAGGCCGAATTGCCCTCGACCAGCCGAACAATCACTTCCTCAGTGTTGTACGGCTCTCCCGGGTCGTAGCCGAAAGCGCTGATTGCGAAGACGCGGATAGGACCAGAGTGGGTTCCGACGATGATTCGATCGCCCGGATGCTCTTGTTGAATCCGTTGAATACCGGCCCAGAATCGCCGCACGGTGGCCGAAGGCGGCTCGAAATTGAGCATCGGGATCTGCGTCCACAGCGTGATTGGATCGGCTCCACCCTGTTGCGTCTTATAGAAACGATCGATGTCGACGAGCCAGTTGGGTCGATCACCCATTCCCACCCGTTCGTATTTCTCCATCTCGCGCTTGTACAAGCGGAAGGCGCCGGTGACGTCCCGCAAACCCTCAGGAGTCCAGACCTGGAAGTTACGGAACTCCTCCATCGGCTCCACTTCGGAAATTTCAGCCGTGCGTCCCCACATAGTGAGTCCGTCTAACAGCCCTTTGCGGATGCCCTCGGACGTCTGCCGTGCCCGATTGGTATCTGCGCAGACGATGTGCACGCGCTCGCCTTCGCGAATCGACTTGCTGATATCAAAGCCACGACGATGGACCTGCCAGCTGCCTAGGGGCGTCAGTCCACTTTCGGTCGAATAGCCCTGGGTCTCGCCGTGGCGAATGATGTGCACCTGGGTGAGGGCCGCTGGTCCCGCTTGCTCGGCGCTTTCGGGGACGATTTCCTTGGTCTTGGTGATCGTTGCACGCGCAAGCGTGACACCTAGCTCCTCGCCATTCCACGTCGGCCGCTGTGCCTCCAGCGGTGTTGCACCGGTCTTGCGATCACGGAAACGACGAAGGTAGAGCGGAGCATCGTCCGTACGGTCGACTTCGAATCCTTCGGCCTCGTGGGGTTTCCCGCCCCCAGCCTCACGTTCGAGGTACTTCTGCAGGTAAGCCGGAGGGTCAGTTCGATCCATGTGCGGCAGGCGAGGGCGCTGCGTGCCGCCATCAGCAGCAATCGACTCAATCAACGCTTCCTCGTCCCTGGTATCCGAAGCCGTCATATCTCTCCCTAGCTATGCACCGTCAAGAACTCTTGGTTCACGACGCCGTCGTAGTAGAAGATCGCCCGTCCCATTTCAGCCTCTGTCCACGTGATGGGTGGTTCTTCAGGATCAACCTGGTAGCCCCCCGTGAAGGCTTCGTTGCGGTTGCCTGCCGGATCGAAGAAGTAGAGGCAGTGCCCGCGGGTTGCTCCGTGCCTCGTGGGATTCGTCTCAATCGGAACACCGTGATAGGCCAAGACATCGGCCGTATCGCGTATCGCGGTCCAGTCATCCACCCAGAAGGCGAAGTGGTGGAGTCCCCGGTCCTTCCCGGTCACCAAGGCAATGTCATGTGAGTGGTGGGAGCGCTCAAGCCACGTCGCTACTTGGAAGCCGTCATCGCCGAGGACCTGCTCGGTTAGGTGGAAGTCCAAGACTTCCTGCAGGAATCGAGTGTTTCCCGCAACGTCTTCGCACGTGATGAAGACGTGGTCAAGCCGTGGTGGCGCGAACCCAACCATGTTGATTGGTTTGGGTGGCGGATTGACCAGCGGCAACAGGTTCCCTACCTGCTGCATCCCATAGACGAGTTCCATCACGTGACCGCTGGGCATCGTGAACCGGATGGCCTCACCGTGCCCCGGTCCGATCTCACCCGCCGCGTAACGGCTTACCGCGAAGCCTGCGGTCTCAAGGCGCGCGGTGTAGTCGTCAAGATCGTCGCGGTAGCGGACCTTCCAGCCCATGTGGTTCAAGCCGTAAGTCGACTCACTGGTCAAGATGACCGAGTGGTGCTGCTGTTCGTCCCAGCACTTCAAGTACACGCGATCGTTTTCCCGAGCGGTCTCGTAAAGTCCAACGACCTCGGTGTAATAGGCGGTTGCCAACTCCAGGTCGGGCACACGCACCTCAACGTGCGAGAGACGCAAGATTCCCATGTCTAGCCGCCCCCTACGTGTGAACCGTCATGAAGCGGGTATTGAGTTCGCCTTCGTAGTAAAAGACAGCACGACCGATCTGATCCTCGGTCCAAGTAATGGTCGGGAAGTCCGGATCCGGCCGGTATCCACCGGTGAAAACCTCGTTGCGCGTACCCAGTGGATCGAAGAAGTAGATGGTGTTGCCTCGCGTGATTCCGTGGCGCGTTGGACCGACGTCGATTTGGATCCCGTTGTACGCCAATATGTCAGCCGACCGACGAACGTGATCCCAGTCATCGAGCCACCATGCGAAGTGGTGCAGACCACCGTTCTTTCCACTGACGATGGCCAGGTCGTGCGGGGAGTCGGTGACCGTAAGCCAGGTTGCCGCCTGGTGACCCTGTCCATCGAGTAACTGCTCCGTAGTGCGGAAACCAAAAACGTCTTCGAAGAATTTCGTCGAGTCGCCGACTTCTTCGGCAGTTACGAGCAGATGGTCCAGGCGCGGCGGTGCTATGCCGGGCAGGCCCTCGACGAAGGGCACCGGATTGACCGGTGACGTTGCGCGGCCGACCATCTCGAGATCGGCCGCAAGTTCCATAACCTGACCCGAGGGAGTTTCGAACTGAATCGACTCACCTTGTCCGACCCGCTCACCCTTGGAGACGCGACGGACGGGAAATCCGTACGAATTGACGCGGTTCTCAAACTCGGCAAGATCGTCTTCACGATCGACCTTGAAGGACATCATGTCGAAGCCCACTCTCGGGCCGTAGATGAGACGTAGGGAGTGATGATTGGGCTCGTCCCAACACTTCAAATAGACCGAGTCCTCGTCGCGTTCGGTCTCAAGCATGCCGATGACCTCGGTGTAGTAGGCCGTAGCGAGGTCCAAGTCGGTGACCGTCACGTCGACGTGCGCCAACCTCTGTATGCCCATCCGCTGTCATCTCCCTCACCTGCGTCACACCACACACCACAACGGTGTTGAGGCGTGACGGTAAGCGGAATGTGTCCCGCATGGAAGTACGCCGTCCCATCTACAGGAACACTCGCTGCTAACGTCCTGCGGCATGGCGAGCAATGTCGGTCCCGAGCAGATGCGGACCGCGATGGCTGACTACGTACGTGCGGCGCATCGGGCATACGTGGACGCCGCCGATGCTCTGCCACCGGGAGACCGGGCCCGGCTGCCACTTTTCACCCATGAGCCCTTCACTGTCATCGCCGCTGGAACTCGGTATCTGCACGTGTTGGCCACCACTGATCCCCTCCCACTTCCGGAGGGACCGGAGGTCGCGATTGACGACGAACTCGCCGGACTCAAGTGGAGCGTCCGATTCTTCGACCCCGTGGTCTCCCCCGGACTCGGCTTGATCGATGAAACCGAGGGGCCACAACCCCAGCAGGTTCGTCAAACACTCGGCGTTCGCTCAGTTATGTACCACCTATCCGTGCCACCAGGGAGCGGGCTCACACCGCATCACGCGCAGCACGCTGGAACTGGACTGGCGCATTCGCAGGCGGCAGCCGACCGCGACTTCACGACACTGACGCAACTAGTTCCAAACCAAGGTTCACTGGTTGCGGAGATGTACTCCGCCCACGTAAACGAGATGCCGAATGCGCTGCGTCTATTGGCCAATGAACTCGTGGGACACACCGCAGTGTCAGTCGACATTTCCGACCTCGACGAAATCCGCCGCCTCGCGTTAACCACTTTGCGCGGGTCATCACGATGACCGACCAGCTAGAGAGCACCCCCGGTGAGCCTCGACGTGCCCATTCAACGCTCTCCAGCGTTCGTAATGCAGCTCGACTGTTGAAGGAGTTCTCGAAAGCAAACCGAGAGCTCGGCGTGACGGAACTCTCCCGTCGACTCGGCATCGGTAAGAGCACGGCCCATCGCTTAGTAAATACGCTCGCGGAGGAGCGTTTACTGGAACAGGATCCCGATACAGGCGCGTACCGACTCGGCTTGGCGATGTACGAGTTGGGAACAGCGGTGCATTGGCAGACCGACATCCATGAGGCCTGTACGCCGGTCATAGAGCAGTTGAGAAATGCGACAAAGGAGACGGTTCAGGTCGCAGTCCTTGACGGTCGAGAAGTTGTCTACGTCGAGCGCCGCGAAAGCCCCCAGACCCTTCGCCTCTTCGGCAGAGTCGGACACCGAAACGACGCGTACTGCACGAGCACTGGAAAATTGCTGCTTGCGTGCCTTCCTCCCGAGCAACTTGATAGAACCCTGCGCGGGTGGCGCATGACAGCGAAAACACCCCGCACAATCACCAAGGTCGAGGACCTTCGGCGAGAAATCGGCGTCATCCAGAACCAAGGCTGGGCGCAGAATGTAGGCGAAGCCGAAGTGGGTGTTGGTTCCGTGGCCGCGCCGATCCGAAATGGACTGGGCGAGGTAGTCGCGGCGGTTTCGATAGCCGGACCATTGCAGCGCCTGGGTGGAGAGTCCCTCCGAAGGTTTGCCCGCCCCTGCATCGACGCAGGAGTAGCCATCAGTAGACGCCTCGGATACCGAGATTCGCAGGGAGGACAAGCATGACCATTCTCACCGACGAGCAAGCACGGGAATACGCAGAAGCCTTGTATCGCGCTCGAGAATCCTTGGTTCCTATCTCCCCGTTCACCGAGGCGCAGCCAGACCTCGGCATGGCGGACGGCTACGCCATCCAGCAACACCTGGTCAATCGTCTCCTTGATGATGGTGAGCAGATTTGCGGGTACAAACTGGGTCTTACCTCGGCTCCGATGCAGAAACTGCTGGGAGTCGACCAACCGGACTTCGGGCCGGTATTCGCCAGTACGGTGCATCGCGACGGTGCGGAAGTCTCCGTGGATGCATACATCGCCCCCCGAGTCGAGGCTGAAATCGCCGTCATTTTGGACTCGGACCTGTCCGGACCGCATTGCACGGTTGCAGATGCCTTCCAGGCGACGCGAGGGCTGGTCGCTTCAATCGAGATTGTCGACTCGCGCATCCGCGACTGGAAAATCAAGATCGCGGACACCGTCGCTGATTTGGCTAGCAATGGAGCTATCGCTCTAGGGAACGTCGTCGTTCCACTCGATGGGATGGACCCTCGACTCATTGGCATGGTCTTCACTAAGAACGGACACATGATCGCAACCGGCGCAGGAGCGGCAGCGCTTGGTGACCCATTAGCGGCGGTCGCCTGGCTCGCCAACACTCTCGCTCCCTTGGGGGTAACGCTCCCCGCAGGAAGCGTGATCATGACTGGAGCACTACACGCCATGGTGCCGATCGAAGCCGGTGACACGTTCCGCGCTGAGTTCGATCACCTCGGGCCGATTACTTTGCGAATCACCGGACAGGAGAAGTAAATGCCACAACGCTGCGCGATCATCGGGTCGGGAAACATCGGTACCGACCTGATGTACAAGATGCTGCGAAGCGACGAACTCGAACTCGTTGCCCTGGTGGGTATCGATCCCGACAGCGACGGACTCGCTCGCGCACGTAAGGAAGGGCTAGAGGCGCCGCACTCCGGCCCTGAATGGGTTCTGGAGAACTCCGACGACATCGACATGATCTTCGATGCGACAAGCGCATACGTCCACGTTCGCTACTACAAGCAATACGCCGACGCAGGTATCACCGCGATCGATCTAACCCCGGCTGCCCGTGGCCCCAAGGTCATTCCGCCAGTCAATCTTTACGACCACCTCGAAGCGCCCAACATCAACATGGTCACCTGCGGCGGACAGGCCACAACTCCAATGGTCTACGCCATCCGTCGAGCGATCGAGCAACTCCCGTATGCAGAGATGGTCTCCACAGTGTCGAGCAAGTCGGCCGGTCCGGGAACCCGGCAGAACATCGATGAATTCACCAAGACGACTTCCACCGCGCTACGGGAGATCGGTGGCGCAGAAAAGAGCAAAGCCATCATCATTCTCAATCCCGCCGAACCCCCCATCCTTATGCGCAACACGGTTTTCGCGGGCCTTCCCGAGGGCTCGGATCATGCGGCGGTTCTCGACTCAATCCATGAGATGGCCGCCCAAGTCGCCCAGTACGTGCCGGGATATCGATTGAAGAACCCGCCAGTAGTCGAAGAGGGACCATTCCAGACACCTGGTGGTGAGGTGCCGCACCGCGCAGTCGTGCTCCTCGAAGTCGAGGGAGCAGGTGATTACCTGCCGACCTACGCCGGCAACCTGGACATCATGACCGCCGCCGCAATGCGGGTCGGCGAGGCGGTAGCACAAGCCAAGGCGGAGGTACCGGCATGACAACGATGGGTACCAGTGTCGACTACCGGTTAATCGACTCGACGCTGCGAGACGGCTCGCACGCGATTAGTCACCAATACGACGCAGACGAGGTCATCGCCATCGTCCGCGGACTTAGCTCCGCCGGGGTGCAGGTGATCGAAATCGCGCACGGCGACGGCCTCGGCGGCTCGAGTTTCAACTACGGCTTCTCCAAAGTGGACGAAAAGGAGCTAATCGCCAAGGCTTGCCAGGAGGCAGGCGACTCCACAATCGCGTGCCTCCTGATACCCGGAATCGGTCTTGCCGATGATCTCAAGGATGTTCAAGAACTCGGCGTAGGGATGGCTCGTATCGCCACACACTGCACTGAGGCCGACATCAGCGAGCAGCACATCCAAACCGCTAAGAAGTTAGGGATGGAGGCAATCGGCTTTTTGATGATGGCTCACATGAACTCACCGGAGGGACTCGTCGAGCAGGCTCTGCTCATGCAGTCCTATGGCGCCGATGCCATCTACATCGCCGATTCCGCGGGCGCTATGACCACCGAAGATGTGCGCAGAAGGGTAAATGCCCTGGTGGGGGCACTCGATATCCCGCTCGGTGTGCACGCACATAACAACCTCGCAATGGCGGTTTCGAACTCAATCGCCGCCTATGAGGAAGGCGCCGCCAATCTCGACGGAACTAGCGCGGGACTGGGCGCAGGCGCCGGAAACTGTCCGACGGAGATCCTGGCTGCGGTGTCCACCAAGTACGGCATCGAGACCGGCGTCGATCCCCTGAAACTGATGGACGTAGCCGAGGAGGTCGTTCGCCCGATCATGCCGCGCCAGCAGGTCATCGATCGCGCAGGGTTGATCCTCGGATACGCCGGGGTGTACGGGTCCTTCCTGCTGCACGCACAACGCGCGGCCGAGCGCTACAACGTGTCTCAAGCAGAGATCCTCTTGGAACTTGGGCGACGACAAGTGGTCGGTGGCCAGGAAGACATGATCATCGATGTCGCGCTCGAGCTTGCGCGTAAGCACGCACAGGAGGAAAAGTGAATCCCTCGGAGTTAGCCGACCGCCTGATCACAGCGGCGCAGGATCGGATTGCCACCACCCCACTGACCGATGAATACCCCGACCTCGACGTTCCCACCGCGTACACGATCCAAGACGCAGTGGTCCAGGCCCGACGCGATGCAGGGAACGTGATCGTGGGAGCCAAACTCGGCCTTACGAGCGCGGCTAAACAGCAGCAGATGAACGTCAGTGAGCCCCTCTACGGGTGGCTGAGCGACGACATGGTCATCGATACTGCGGCCGAACTGGTGTGCGATCAGTTCATCCAACCTCGGTGCGAACCGGAGATCGCTTTTCTCTTGGGAGAAGATCTCGAAGGACCTGATGTCTCCGCAGCACGCGTTATCGCTGCTACGGATCTCGTGTTCCCGGCAGTGGACGTCCTTGACTCGCGATTCGCCGGCTACTCCTTCACCCTCCCCGACGTGGTGGCTGACAACTCCTCGTGCGCGGGGTATGTGCTCGGAGGTCAGGGAATCGATCCCACCGGATTCGACATGCGACTGACCGGTTGCGTCTTCGAGAAAAACGGGGAGTTGGTCGCTACCGCGTCGGGAGCCGCTGTTCTCGGACATCCGGCATCGAGCGTCGCTTGGTTGGTCCGAAAGTTGGCCGAACGTGGTCAGGGCTTGGAGGCCGGCCACATCGTCCTGTCCGGCTCGATGACTGAGGCGGTTCCCGTTTCCCCCGGTGACGTCATTACCGCCCGTTTCGATCGTCTTGGCACCGTCGAGATTCCCTGCGTCTAGGAGGAGCACATGCCATTTATCCAGGTAACCATGATGGAAGGACGCACTGTCGAGCAAAAGCACGAACTCATGAAGCAACTCACTGAGGCCGTCGCCAATTCGATCGGTAGCAATCCTTCAAGCGTCCGTGTGGCGATCTACGAAGTCACGCCGGATGAATGGTCAGTCGGCGGTGAGCCGATGTCCGTGATCCGCTCACGCCAATAGCTGGCTAGGGCGCATCATGTGGCATCGAGTTCTCCCTCACGACGAACTGGTCGAAGGAGCGATGTTCCGAGCCACCATCGACGGCCGCGACATCTGTTTGGCCACCATCGATGGTCAAGTCCATGCAATCGGCGACACCTGTCCCCATCGAGGCGCATCCTTGAGTGAGGGTCGATTGCGCGATGGGTGTGTCACGTGTCCGGCCCACCTGTGGCGCTTCAGTTTCATTGATGGCACCAAGCAGGGTGATCCACGAACCGCCGTTGCTGCCTATTCCACTCGAACCGTCGATAACTACATCGAGGTCGACTTACCCACTGCTCCTCGTGAACGCTCGATGAGGGAGATCCTTTTAGCACACGCACGCGGGGAAGAGATCTCATGACAGCGCGCGGACTCCTTCTCGACGTTGGTGTGGTCCTGTTTAAGTCCGCCTGGGAGATCGCCGACGACTACGAACGACTTCGTGGGTTACCCCCCGGCACCGTCGTCGGTCGAGGACCTCTCGATCCTGAAGGCGACGAACGCTGGCAGCGGTACCTCAGCGGAGAGGCAACCGAGCGGGAATATTGGCTGGATTTCGCGGCTAAGGCGCAAGCCAACGGGGCGCCACTGGATGGACACCCCACCTTGATGCGCGCCATGTTTCAAACACCGGGAATAACAGCAACCCGCCCCGAGGCTATCGATCTCGTGCAACGGACCATGGCCGCCGGACTCTCGTTAGGCATTCTCACCAACGAACTGATGGACTTCCAAGGGCGAGAATGGGTAGAAGCCCAAGAGTGGTTTCCCTGGTTTCCAGTCCTCGTCGACTCAACGGAACTCGGCGTTCGAAAGCCGGCGCCCGAGCCCTACCTCATCGCCATCGATCAGATGGGCTTACCCGCATCGGAGATCGTTTTCGTCGACGACAATCCAACATACGTGGGCGGCGGTGAGGCCGTGGGTTTGAGCAGCATCCTGCTCGACGTCCGCGATCCGGGAGCAGCCTTCGAAGAAGCCGCACGCCGGCTGGGACTCACCGACTAATCTGCATCACCACGGCCTTTGGTTCGGTAAAGAATTCGCGACTGAAGTTACCGCCCTCGCGGCCAACCCCGGATTCACCAACACCGCCAAATGGTGCTCGTAGATCCCTGATGAAGAAACAATTAACCCACACGGTTCCCGCATTCAATCGATCGGCAACTCGGTGTGCTCGGCTCAGATTCTCCGTGAAAACCATCGCGTTCAGGCCGTACTTAGTGTCGTTCGCGATGTCGACGACCTCGTCTTCAGTATCGAATGGTTGGACCACCACAACCGGCCCGAAGATCTCTTCGCGACAAACGCGAGCAGACAATGGAGCATCGACGATAATCGTCGGCTCAACAAACCAACCGTCGCCGACTCCACCCGTGACAACCCGCCCACCATCTTCGTCAAGGGTTTCGAAGTAGCTCGACACTTTCTCGAAGTGAGTATGGCTCGCAAGAGGACCGAACTCCGTCGATCCATCTTTCGGATCTCCCTGGCGCATTGCCTTGGCCGCAGCAACGTACTTCTCCATGAACGAGTCGTAGATGCCGCGCTGGACGAATAGGCGCGACCCGGCCAAACAAACCTGACCAGCGTTGCGGAAGATCGCTTGGATTGCCCAGTTGACCGCGTTGTCTAGATCGGCATCGTCAAAGACGATGTTGGCGCCCTTGCCACCGAGTTCCAGGCTTACGGGGATCAAATGCTGCGATGCCGCGGCGCTGATGATTTTGCCCGTGGTGGATTCCCCAGTGAAGGTGATGCGATCTACATCGGCGTTGTGGGTCAGTGCTTCACCAACTGAATCCGGGCCGTATCCATGCACCACGTTCAAGACTCCCGGTGGGACTCCGGCTTCGAGTGCTAATCGGGCCCAGATTGTCACTGAGGTCGGCGTATCTTCAGCCGGCTTGAGAACCACCGTGTTGCCCCACGCGAGCGCTGGCGCGACCTTCCACGTACTGAGCATGAGCGGGAAGTTCCATGGTGAGATCGCCACCACGACTCCAGCCGGGCCGTAGGTCGAGTAGGCATGGTGACCGGTGTCCATCGGATACGCATCGGCGGCTGTGAGTCGGGCGTGGTCGGCAAAGAACCGGACGTTCCATGCACTGCGCGCTACATCATGGTGTGCCTGAGCGATGGGCTTGCCCATATCCCGGGTGTCGGCCATCGCGAGTTCATCGGCGTTCTCCATCATCAGGTCGGCCAACCGATGCAGGATTTCTTGGCGCTTCTCGTAGCCCATCCGCGGCCAGGGTCCGGAATCGAAGGCCTCCCGGGCGGCAACTATCGCCCGATCAGCGTCGGCAGCCGACCCCAGGGCAACGCTCGCCCACGGCTCGCGGGTGAAGGGGTCGATGCTGTCCATGGTGCGGCCGTCGATCGAATCAACTTCCGCCCCACCGATGACGTGTCCGAATCTCTCCATGGCATCAGTCTGTCGGCAACTGTCCCGCTATGCGTACTCTTTTTCCCGCTAGGCGGGACACCTCACTTTGAGTTAGGCCAGGTGTCGGAGAGCCGGTAACCCAGTGGCCATGGGTCGCGCGGATCGCGGTAGTACTGACTGGTCCCGTATACCCACGCTCGACCTCGGATGGTGGGGATGACAGCCGCACGATCGGCCACCTTTTCAGTACCGACGATTGAGCAGTCGAAGGCCGAGTCGATGATCGAGCGTCCGCGATAACGGTCACCCACCGCCAACTCACCACGGTCGTGGAGCAGCGCCATGAGCGCCGAGCATCCAGTCCCAGTTGGCGAACGATCGATCTTCCCAGGGTTGATCGCACACGCATTCCGCGACGACAGGACTCCGGCTTGCTCCTCTAATGGTCCGGTGAGGTACGCGAAGGAGAAGTGGGTCCACTCCGGAAGCGTTGGATGTTCGAACGTCCACTGCGCGTTGGCGGCATCACACAAAGCTCGACCCAATGCCGCCAATTGGTCAGCATTCTCAGGTTTGATTTCCACTCCGATATCCGCAGCAGACGCGATCACGAAGCTGTCACCGCCGAAGGCGGTATCCACACGGACGTCACCGATGCCCTCGACATGGAGCGTTTCGTTACGACGCTCCACGAAACTCGGAACATTGGTCAATGTCAGCGCATCGACCGCACCATCGGAGCACTCAGCGCGAATCGATACCAACCCTGCAGGTGCTTCAAGGACGATATTGGTCGTTGGTTCTGAGATCGAGATCTGGCCAGTCTCCAGGAGAGCAGCTGCAACGCATAGTGAGTTGGAGCCCGACATCGGAGGGGTGTCCTCGGGTTCCATGATGATGAAAGCAGCTTGCGCCCGAGGATCCTTCGGAGGCACAAGCAGATTCACGTGACGAAAGACACCACCGCGCGGTTCATTCAGTAGGAACGAGCGGAGTTCACCATCCCGCGCAACAAATCGGGACTGCTCCCAGACCGAATCACCAGGAGGCGGCGCGACCCCGCCCACGACGACGTCTCCGACTTCACCCTCGGCATGCACGTGCACGACGTGCACGATCTTGTCCGTTCGCACGAACGGACCCTAGCCCGATCAGCGACGTGGACGGATGGTCAGCACCTTTGTCATGGTGGCGACCGGGTAGTTGTCCCGGAAAGCAGGTGTTGGGGTGAACACCGCCTTCACGGTGTAGGTCCCCGCCGGAAGACTCGGGCTGATCCGCTTGCGCTTGAGTGCACGCTTGGCGTTGGCACCCAACGGCTTGAGCCAGCGACCCTTGGCGATCACCTGACGCTCACGACCAGCAGAGTCGACAATGGTGATCCGTACCTTGCCCTTGATGTTGGCGGTGTTGGCGATCACGGCAAACGCCTTCTTCTTCCCAGCACGGGGGCGTTTGGCGGCCTTCAAAGTCAGCGTGACCCCTTCGGCGATAGTCACCGTCTGTCCACCGGCGACCGGTGTTGGTGCCGGTGGTGGAGTGGTTCCCACTCCAACCAGGGAGGAGAAGGATGGTGTTCCCGCACCGCTGCCGTTCAATGCCTGGACCGAAACGCGGATGTACTGATTCGTGTTTGCGGCGGTGGGAACGAAGGTCTTTGCCGTGGCGCCGTTAATATTCGTGCACGTATTTGGATCTGCTCCGTTCGTACAGGCTTGCCACTGGTATAGATAGCTGCCTCCACTGAAGTCCCACGTCCCATCCGAGGCCGTCATGGTGGTCCCGGCCATCACCCCGGAGGCCGGTGTGATGGTCGGCGCCGCCGTTGCCACGGGAACCT
>JAURQC010000044.1 GCA_030836325.1 Candidatus Nanopelagicales bacterium | reverse complement strand
TCATGCCCGTGCTGGACAACGTCTTTGCCAAGGCCCAGGGTCGGGTCATCGTTGCCTCGTTCGCCTCTCACGTGCATCGAATTCAACAGATCATTGACATGGCGACTTCCCATGGCCGCAAGATCGCCTTCGTCGGGCGTTCGATGGTGCGTAACATGCACATCGCACGCGACCTTGGATTTTTGACAATTCCCGAGGGCACACTCGTATCGGCGGATGACCTCGCCAAACTTCCGGACGACAAGGCCGTGTTGATATGTACCGGATCCCAAGGCGAACCGATGGCGGTGCTCTCACGCATTGCCAATCGCGATCACGCCATCTCCGTCGGACCGTCCGACACTGTGGTGCTGGCGTCGTCGTTGATTCCTGGAAACGAGACAGCGGTTAACCGAGTGATCAACGGACTAACCCGCCTTGGCGCCGCTGTGGTCCACAAAGGCAATGCGCTGGTGCACGTGTCTGGTCACGCGTCGGCCGGCGAATTGCGCTTCGTCTACAACCTGGTCAAGCCGCGCTACGTGTTGCCGGTGCATGGTGAGTGGCGCCATCTTGTGGCCAACGCGAAGGTCGCTGAGAGCGTAGGAATCGACCCGCGGCGGATCCTGCTCGTAGACGACGGCGTCTCGGTCGACCTCGATGAGCACCGCGCTGTGATCAGTGGCTACACCCCGGTCGGGTTCGTCTACGTCGACGGCTCGAGCATCGGAGACCTCACCGAGGCGTCGCTGAAGGATCGTCGGGTGCTGGGCGAGGAAGGCTTCATCTCGATCGTTGCCGTGGTGGACATCGTGGCCGGCACTGTGGTGGCCGGTCCGGAAATCCACGAGCGCGGATTCGGTGAGGAGGTGCTGGCCGGAGGTGGCGGTGTCGAGGACGTCACAGCGAAGGTGCGCGAGGCGCTCGAGCAGGCGCTGGCAGATGGGATCGAAGACCCGCACGACCTCCAGCAGCGGATGCGTCGGGTGGTGGGCCGCTGGGTGAACGCCACCCATCGCCGCCGGCCGATGATCGTTCCCGTCATCGTCGAAGCCTGACCCGCAGCCTGACCCGAAGGCTCTTCTCCTTGTTGTGGCGTCAGTCTTGGGCGCCGCTCTCAGCTTCTCAATGCCCGTAAGTGAGGCCACAACAGGGAGCAGGGCGGCATCGGATGGGGCGCGTGTTGCGCGTGTGACTACCGAGATTAAGGGGTTTTCCCCGCTAGCCTCACCGCTATGGCGTCTCGTACGTCCGCTTCCCCACGTACGTCCCGTGCGCGCTCGGCAAGCGGCTCTTCCCGTTCCCGTACCCCTGCACGCAGTTCGAGTCGGTCCTCGAGTCGGCCGGCGAGCCGATCATCTGGCACGAATTCGTCTCGTCGATCAGCGTCGGGGGGTCAATCCGCACCGTCTCGCAAGACGAGCAAGCCTCGAAAGTCGGCAGGCCGGCGACCTGCCAAGGCCCCGTCGCATGGAATTTTCGTCCGGGCGATCATGGCGATCGGTCGGGGTATTCGATCGATTTGGGTCGCGATGGCACACCTGGCCGGGACCATCGCCCGAGGAATTGGTCGTGGCGCGCGAGATCTGGATCCTGAGCATCGACGTGACGGACTAGGGCTCGGCCTGATCGCCGGCGCAGTCGTCGTTGCGGCTGCTACCTGGTTCAGCGTCGAAGGTTGGTTCATCGCGTGGGCTGGTGCGATTGCAACGGCTATCTTCGGCGCGCTCGCCTGGATTGCCCCGCTGTGTCTTTTGGCTTTGTCATGGCGTTTTCTGCGCCACCCCGATCAAAACGCAACGACTGGCCGTTTGGTGATCGGCACTGCGGCCGTGATCGTCGGGATAGTCGGCATCTGGCATCTGACCCGGACCGCACCCACGCCTTCCGATGGCGCCGAGGCGATGAATTCCGCCGGGGGAGTAGTCGGTTGGATCGCGACCGCTCCGATTGTTGCCGCCGTGGGTCCGATCGTCAGTGGGATCGTGCTGGGCATCCTTTTGTGCTTTGGCTTGCTGGTCGTCACGGGCACGTCCGTCCAGGCGCTGCGCGGCTATGTGGTGTCTTGGTGGCGCTCAATGCGCGGTGCGGCCTCGCTTCTCGTTCCACCGGATCCGCGCGAGTTGGATTCCGCGGATGACGCATCACGTAACGCTGAGTCCATTGAGGACGACGACGTCACCGAACTCGAACTACCCGGTCATGGCCAGGATCTGATGGATGAGCCGGTGTCGGCTGCCGTGCGCGATCTCAGCGATGCCGAAGTCCTGCGTGACACCCCGCTTGCGGGCGACGAACCCTTTGCTACACCCCTGCCCGGGGACATCGTTAGTGAAGAACGGCCAGCGGCTGGGTTGTTCGTCCCGGTGTCATCCAGTGACGCAGATGACCTGCCCGGAGCCACTCGCGTTGCAGAGGCCGATACCGATGTGATCGCGCTCGTTGCCGGTCCAGATGACGACACGCAGGCGATCGCTGCTGTGGTCGAGGTCGATTTCTCCGGTGCGGGTGACGACACCGTCACCATTCCTGCGGTGGCCTCTGGGAGCCCCGAGACCGTGGATCCGGTGGCCTCTGAGCCGTCCATCAATACTGCCCCGGAGGGCTCACCGACGCAGATGCCGGTTATGGAGTCGGGTCGATACCGACTGCCTAAGGCCGAACTGTTGAAGGCAGGTGCCGGTCACAAGAAGTCGACGCCGGCAAACGATCAAGTGGTCAAAGCGCTGCGCGAAGTTCTCGAGCAGTTTGGAATCGACGCTGAGGTTTCGGGCTTCCTGCGGGGGCCGACGGTCACGCGTTATGAGATTGAGCTCGGTCCGAGTGTCAAGGTCGAGCGGGTCACCGCCTTGAGCAAGAACATCGCTTACGCCGTGGCCAGCGCCGACGTTCGCATCCTGAGCCCGATTCCGGGCAAGAAGGCGATCGGCATCGAGATCCCCAACACCGACCGCGAACTCGTCGCCGTGGGTGATGTGTTGCGCAGCTCATCGGCAGCAGCTGATCAGCATCCGATGGTCGTGGCGCTGGGCAAGGACGTCGAAGGCGGATTCGTGGTGGCAAATCTGGCGAAGATGCCCCACATCCTCGTGGCCGGTGCGACAGGAGCCGGTAAGTCAAGTTGTATTAATTCGTTGATCACATCGATCTTGATGCGATCGACGCCGGATGAGGTTCGCATGATCCTTGTCGACCCCAAACGCGTGGAGCTGAGCATCTATGAGGGTGTTCCCCACTTGATCACCCCGATCATCACAAACCCGAAGAAGGCCGCCGACGCCCTGCAGTGGGTAGTGGCAGAAATGGACAAGAGGTACGACGACCTCGCCCACTTTGGCTTCCGGCACGTGGATGACTTCAACGCAGCGGTCCGAGCCGGCAAAGTCAAGCCACCGGCTGGCAGCCAGCGGGTCTTGCGTCCGTACCCCTATCTGTTGGTGATCGTGGACGAACTTGCAGACCTGATGATGGTGGCTCCGCGCGACGTGGAGGATGCAATCGTGCGGATCACGCAGTTGGCTCGCGCGGCAGGCATCCACCTGGTTTTGGCAACGCAGCGGCCGAGTGTGGATGTGGTCACTGGCCTGATCAAGGCAAATGTGCCCTCGCGGTTGGCTTTTGCAACGTCGAGCCTGGCCGATTCGCGGGTCATTTTGGATCAACCGGGTGCCGAGAAGCTGGTGGGTCAAGGCGACGGCCTGTTCTTGCCCATGGGTGCGAGTAAGGCGGTTCGAATTCAAGGAGCGTTCGTTGCCGAGAAGGAGATCCGAGGCATCGTTTCGCACTGCAAGGACCAGACCGAGGCTCGCTACCTGGCAGAAGTGACGTCACCCGCGGCCGCGAAGAAGGAAATTGACGAGGACATCGGAGATGATCTCGACGTGTTGCTTCAGGCGGTGGAGCTCGTGGTGGGTACCCAGTTCGGTTCAACTTCCATGCTGCAGCGCAAGCTCCGGGTGGGCTTCGCCAAGGCGGGTCGACTCATGGACCTGATGGAATCGCGTGGGGTCGTGGGTCCGAGTGAGGGATCGAAGGCACGTGAGGTTTTGGTAAAGGCCGATGACCTGCCTGGTGTCGTGGCATCCATTCGCGGAAACTGACCTCATTGGACCAGCGGTTTACTCCGCTGGCCAAAATTGCTTGAAAGTGCGGAGGTTATTGCGCATGGGGCCTCTGACTGGAATGCTTCGAGTAGGTTGAGGAAGCGGAGTCCACGGTGGTCGGTGACCGAATCGCCAAAGCCCGAGCCGAACGGGGTTTGACAGTCGAGGATGTGGCGGCAGCAACTCGGCTGCGCTCATTGATGATCAAAGCGATCGAGAGCGGCGATTTTTCATTGTCCGGCGGCGATGCCTATGTCATCGGTCACCTTCGGATGATTGCCGAGGCCGTGGGTCTCGATGGAGACGACCTCGTCGACGAATACCGAGGTAGGTAAGGGCACGCCTCGTACGTTCCGTAGGCTCGACCTCGTGCCTGATGCGCCCCCTATTGCCGACCAACCCGTCAGGAAGGTCGCCATCGTGACCCTGGGGTGTGCGCGCAATGAGGTTGATTCCGAGGAACTAGCGGGGCGTCTAGCCGCCGACGGTTGGGAACTCGTCGAGGAAGCCGAATCAGCGGACGCGGTCCTGGTGAACACTTGCGGATTCATTGAGGCTGCTAAGCGGGAGTCCATCGACACGGTTCTTGCTCTTGCCGGCGACGACGCACCTCCGGTTATCGCCACCGGCTGTCTGGCGGAGCGGTACGGAAATGAACTCGCCTCAAGTCTCCCGGAAGCTCGCGCGGTTTTGGGCTTCGATGACTACCCCGAGATCGGCGCGAGGCTGGACGCCGTGATCCGCGGTGAGCAGGTCGCAGCACGTGAGCCGGTAGATCGTCGAACCTTGCTTCCAATCAGCCCGGTGGAGCGGTCCCGGGACCGACATGGGTACACGCCTCCGGTGCCCAGGATCCGTCTGGGCAGTGGTCCTATCGCTTCGGTCAAATTGGCAACGGGTTGTGATCGCCGTTGTTCTTTCTGCGCCATCCCACGCTTTAGAGGTTCGTTCGTCTCGCGAACTCCCCCCGAGATCGTCTCGGAAATCGGAGAGATGGTCGCCGCCGGCGTTCGCGAAGTCATCTTGGTGTCGGAAAACACGACGTCCTATGGCAAGGATCTTGGCGACATGCGGCTTCTGGAGTCGGTGCTGCCGGACTTGGCAGCTGGCACGGGTGTGGATCGGATTCGGTTGTCCTATCTGCAGCCGGCTGAGATGAGACCAGGTTTAGTCGCTGCGATCGCAGGCACCCCGGCGGTTGCTGACTATTTCGACCTCAGTTTTCAGCACTCCAGCTCCCGGGTCCTGCGGTTGATGAGACGGTTCGGAGGGACCGAAAACTTCCTCGAACTCATCGAAGCAATTCGAACTCTGACGCCCACCGCTGGCATTCGCAGTAACGTCATCGTCGGATTCCCAGGGGAGACCGACGATGATGTCGACGAATTAGCGACCTTTTTGGAGGCCGCGCGGTTGGACGCTGTTGGAGTCTTCTCCTATTCAGACGAAGACGGCACAGAAGCCGCTGGGCTTGCCGACAAAGTCCCCGACGACGTCATCGAAGCCCGGCGATCCCGCATCGTCGATCTGGTTGAGGAACTCATGGAACAGCGCGCTGCCGAGCGCATCGGCGAGCGAGTTCGAATTCTGGTGGAGTCCATCGAGGATGGGGTGCCAATGGGTCGTGCGGCACATCAGGGCCCGGACGACGGAGCTTGCTTCTTGGTGAACAGCACAGCTGCGGTCGGTGACTGGGTCGAAGGCGAGGTTGTCGAGAACGAGGGCGTTGACCTGTGGGTGCGCCCATGACGTGGAACCTGCC
>JAURQC010000043.1 GCA_030836325.1 Candidatus Nanopelagicales bacterium | reverse complement strand
GCGGACTCGACCCGAGCAAGTTCTTGAGCAGACTCTGGCGCCTTGCCCCGCGACACCTTCCGCACCTCAACACCGCGCTTTTCCAGGAGATTTGCGAAGACCTGTGCCGCGCGTTTGGCCGGATCGGAGACCCGCGCCCGCGATGAGCGCGTCTTGCGACCCTGGTCGATCATCAACGCGGTCACCGGGGCAGCGACTCCCGCGCGCGGAAACCCCTTTGCCCAACCTGGCCCGAGCGCACGCCCGGAAAAAAGCGAGTCATCGAAAACGAGGTTGACCTTGGTTGTCCCACCTAGAGCCGTCGCGGTGTTGCGCGCGAGCCTGCGCAGCGATGCCGGGCCGTCGGGTTGGTCGTCTGTCTTCAGTGACCGCGGCAACGTCGCATCCCCGCCACCGATCAGGTAGACGACATCGGCTTGTTCGACCGCTCGGGTCGTTAATCGAGTGTTTGGGCCCAAGACCTCGAGAGCGGCCGCGGCTGTGAGGATCTTGGCGGTGGAGGCCGGGATCAACGGGCGCGATGCCTGCTTGTCATACAGAACCTGACCGGAGCCTGGATCAACGACGACGACCCCTGACTGTTTGAGCGCCTTCGCCTTGGCGAGTTTGTCGATCTGAGCGCGGACACCCGCCGTCGTAGGTGCCGTTCCGCTGTCTGCCGTGAGCGCTACCCACGGCGTCGATGCGCTCTGCTCGACAGGAGGAAGCGTGTCTGCCGCGTGAGTCGGCGCCACGAGTGCGACCGGCACAACCGCAGCCAGGAGCACGCTCGCAACGCGCGTACTGGCTTTCGTGCTCTTCACTGCCCGTGCCCTCCTCATCGACGGCTACCCTACGCAGAAGGCGTTGTCCGACGTCCATAGTTCTCCCAGCGGAAGGTTTGACCGTGGAGCCCCTCGAATTCGATGTGACTATCGAAATCCCAGCCGGGAGCCGAAACAAGTACGAGATGGACCACGGGAGTGGGCGAATCCGCCTGGATCGGATGCTGTTCACCTCCACCCGCTACCCACACGACTACGGCTACATAGACGACACCCTGGGTCTGGACGGCGATCCTCTCGACGCCCTCGTTCTCATCCAGGAACCGACCTTTCCCGGAGTCCTCATCCGTTGTCGCGCAGTCGGCATGTTCAGAATGACCGACGAGGCAGGTGGCGACGACAAGGTGCTGTGCGTACCCGCGGGTGACCCTCGAATGGAGCACCTGCGCGATATCCACCATGTGGCCGAGTTCGACCGACTGGAGATCCAGCACTTCTTCGAGGTCTACAAGGACCTCGAGCCTGGCAAATCGGTCGAAGGCGCCACCTGGGTTGGTCGCACCGAGGCCGAGAAAGAGATTCACGAATCCTGGAAGCGATACCAGGACAACCCGCACTAGGAATTTCTTTCCTACTCGCGCCTAGCGGACGGACGAAAGTCCCACCAGGTCCGTCGCTTCGACCCTGTCTCCAGAGCCCTAACCAGACATACCGTCAGGGGTATGAGGAGATTAGTGATACTCGGCGGTGGCACCGCCGGAACAATGGCAGCCAACAAGCTTCATAAGGAGCTGCCGTCGGGCGAGTGGCAGATCACCGTCATCGACGCCGACGACCACCACCACTACCAGCCGGGCTACCTATTCATGCCCTTCGGTACCTATAAGCCCGACCAAGTCACCAAGTCCCGGCGCGCGACGTTGAACTCATCGGTCGACCTCCAGTACGGAGAGATCGACGTAGTTCGCCCCGAGGAGAAGGTCGTCGCATTGACCGATGGCCGCGAATTCGCCTACGACATGTTGATCATTGCGACCGGCGTCACTCCACGTCCGGATCAAACCGACGGCATGCTCGGACCGCAGTGGCAGGAGTCGATCTTCGAGTTCTACTCCTACAACGGTTCCAAGGCCCTGGCCAAGAAGCTCAAGGACTGGCCCGGCGGACGACTCGTCGTCAACATCGTCGAGATGCCAATCAAATGCCCGGTAGCTCCGCTGGAGTTCACCTTCCTGGCCGACTCCTTCTTCAAGGACAAGGGCCTTCGGGACAAAGTCGACATCACCTACGTCACTCCCCTACCCGGCGCATTCACCAAGCCGATCGCAGCTGAGGCATTCGGAAACTCACTTCAGGACAAGGGCATCGGTGTCGAGCCGGACTTCATGTTGATGGAGATCGACAACGACAACAAGGCACTCGTCTCCTACGACGAGCGCGAGGTCCCCTTCGATCTCTTAGTGACAGTGCCGTTGAACATGGGCGCAGAGTTCGTAGCTCGCTCCGGACTCGGCGATGAGCTGAACTTGGTCCAGGTCGACAAGTTCACACAACTGTCGACGCAGTACGACACCATTTTCGCCCTGGGAGATGCCAACGACATCCCAGCTTCGAAGGCTGGTTCGGTGGCGCACTTCGAGATCGACATCTTCGTGGAGAACTTCCTGCAGCACATCAAGGGCATGGAGATGACCCACCGCTTCGACGGTCACGCGAATTGCTTCATCGAGACCGGCGGCGGCAAGGCGATGCTGATCGACTTCAACTACGACTACGAACCGCTGCCCGGCAAGTACCCGTACGCCGGTGTCGGTCCGATGAGTCTGCTGAAAGAGAGCCGGGCCAACCATCTCGGCAAGTTGGCCTTCCGCTGGATCTACTGGAACATCTTGATGCCCGGACGCTCGATGCCGGTGCCACCACTGATGTCTCTCAAAGGCAAGAAGACAGAACTACTCGAAGAAGACACAAAAGAGCCGGCGCTCTCCGCCTAGGAAGCGCTCGCCAAGGCACACAGTGAGGAGTTGATTGCCATGGCAACCACCACTATCAACGGTAAAGAGGTCGTCGTTGACGACGAAGGCTTCATGACCAAGTACGACCAATGGGATCGCGAGATCGGACAATCACTCGCAACCGCCATCGGAGTCGACATGACCGATGAGCACTGGAAGGTCATTGACTTCCTGCGCGATGACTACAAGTCCAAGGGCGAGACCCCGACCATCAGGCGAGTTTCAACTGAAGGCGGTGTCGACACCAAGAGGCTCTTCCAACTGTTCCCGAAGAAGCCGGCCAAGAAGATGTCCTACATCGCCGGACTTCCCAAGCCGCACGGCTGCGTCTAGGGGGAGGCGTCATGACCGCAACAGCAGAAATGATCGTTCCGTCCTTCGACGACAAGGTTGAAACCGACCGCACACTGGCCATCATCTGCTCGAAGGGCAGTTTGGATATGGCCTACCCAGGATTGATCCTGGGTAACGCAGCGCTCGGCGAGGGAGTGGATGTCCATCTGTTCTTCACCTTCTGGGGATTCGACATGATCACCAAAGGGCGTATGGAGCACTTGAAGTTTTCGCCCGTGGGCAACACCGCTGCACATATGCCGGCAGCGCTCGCACCGTTGCCCGGCATGACCTCGATGGCCACGCACATGATGAACAAGTCCCTGGAGGAACTCGACATTCCTCCGGTACCGGAGTTCCTGGAACTGCTCAAAGCATCGGGCGCGAAACTGTGGGCCTGCCGGCTCAGTGCTGACATGAATCACGTCAATGAGTCAGATCTATTCGATGGTGTGGACGGCATCATCAACGCGAGCGACTTCATCGAGATGACTGAGGGAGCGCAACTCCTCTTCATCTGAGCGGTCGCTCGGATGGGCGCCCCTCTGGCGAAGGGACCGAAGGCGTCAGCCTTCGGTCCCTTCTTGGTGCGTGGCCTGACTGGTCAGGATGTTCGGGTGTGATCCCCGCCGTGAATCTGGTCCAGCGCATGAGGAAGCACCGGCCCAAGGGCGGCTATGCCGTCCCGGCATCCGCCTGGGGATCCGGGCAGGTTCACGATCAGCGTTGTTCCAGCAATTCCGGCGATCCCTCGAGACAAGATTGCCGTCGGCACACCAGCGGCAACGCCGTAGTTACGTACCGCCTCGGCAAGGCCGGGAGATTCCCGCTCGATCACCCGTCTGGTCATCTCAGGCGTTACGTCTTGCGGCGTGTGACCGGTGCCACCCGTCGTAAGAATGAGATCAAACCCCTCCTCGACACCGCGCTCGAGTGCTTCGGCGAACGGCTCACCATCGGCTACTACGCGGGGTCCGACTGCGTCAAAGCCCAATTGGGTCAAACCTGCGACGAGGATTGGGCCGGACGTGTCTTCCCACTCACCACGAGCAGCGCGATTGGACGACGTGATGACAAGGCCGCGGTAACTCATCGCGACTCGTCGCGGATGTAGTGACCCGAGCGACCACCGGACTTCTCCAGCAAGACGACTTCACCCACCATCGCGGAACGGTCGACGCCCTTGACCATGTCGATTATCGCAAGTGCGCCGATGCTCGCGCCTGTGAGCGCCTCCATCTCGACACCAGTGCGGTCCGCGGTCCGGACGGTCACGGTGATGCGAACTCCCTGATCTTCCACCTCGACATCGACATCCACGCCGTGGATCGCGATCGGATGACACAACGGAATGAGGTCCGACGTCCGCTTGGTTCCAGAGATAGCCGCGATGCGGGCGACCGCCAGCGCATCACCCTTCGGTACGCCAGATCCTCGAAGCATCTCGATCACCGTGGGGCCCACGCGGACGAAAGCTCGAGCTGTCGCGCGCCGATCCGTGACCTGCTTCTCGGCTACGTCAACCATGTGAGCGTCGCCGGACTCATCAAGATGAGTGAAGCCGCTCATCGAACATCACCCCGCAAGTCCACGACGTCCACAGTGTCACCAGCGTCGATATGCGCGACCCCCTCGGGAACCACAATCAGACAATCCGATTGCGCCAGCCCACCGATGACGTGCGATCCCTGTCCTCCACCAACCGGCTCGACACGGCCATCTGGCAGGAATCTGCCCCGTGCGAATTGACGCTTGGCCTGCGGCGAGTTCATAGCCTTGGTCACCTTGGCTGATACTCGTGGCCGATCCGTAGCTTCGAGCCCGCGGAGTTTGTTGATGGCCGGTCGAACGAAGTTCTGAAACGAGATGAAGGAACTCACCGGATTACCCGGGAGCGTGATCACCGGTATGCGTTCATCTTCGGTCTCACCAACAAAGCCATGACCTTGCGGCATAC
This sequence comes from Candidatus Nanopelagicales bacterium, assembly GCA_030836325.1. The sequence goes on along the minus strand of JAURQC010000043.1, from coordinate 1,058 downwards.
CGGGGTGCATCGCGACCTTGGTGAACTCGACGGTTCCGTAGTCGGTAAATACCTCCTTGACGGTGTCGTAGGCGCCCATGCTCACGCCGCCACTGGTGAGAATCAGATCTGCGCGGTGCAGTTGATCGGTGATGGCAGCGGCGAACGCCTCGGCGTCATCACGAACCGGCGGAACCCGGTAGGCCTGCGCGCCCGCTTCGTTCGCAGCGGCGACGAGCAGGAAGCTGTTGGAATCACTGATCATCCCCTTAGTGAGCGGGGTTCCGGGTTCAACGAGTTCACTGCCGGTGGACAGAACCGCCACCCGAGGTCGCGGATAGACCAGAAGATGGCCCTTGCCGACAGCTGCGATTACCGCAAGGTGTCGTGATGACAGCAAGGTCCCGGCGCGCACAACGATGTCGCCGACAATGACGTCCTCACCGGCCCGACGGATATACGCGCCCGCGTCGACGGAGCCTCGAATCTCAACGGTTTGCGTCCCAGCGTCGGTGAGCTCAACGGGAACGATGCATTCGGTACCCGCTGGGATCGGTGCACCCGTCATGATGCGGACGGCACTACCCAAAGTGAGCGCCTTGTCCGCTCGCGAGCCCGCAGGAACGTCGTCGATCACCGTGAGAGAGACGGGAGCATCCTCACTGGCCGAGGCGACATCGCTTGCGATAACGGCGTAGCCGTCCATCGAGGAGTTGTCGAAAGACGGCAGCGGCCACTGGGCGACGACATCTTCAGCAAGCACACAGCCATGACTGTCGGCCAAATGGAGCGAGATGGGGTCGAGCGGAGCGATCCCTTGCAGGATCCCCTCGCGGTAGTCGTCCACGGATACGAGCATCGGACCAGCCTATTCAGGCTGCACCGAAAACGCGTGCCCGATCGCGAGTGCCTCGATCGACTCGGTCGCCAGCAGCGGCAATCGCCTCCATGACGTCCTGCAGGGCACGCAGGCTGTGACCAGAAAGGAACGTGTCCACGTACGGCAGAGCTGCTGCCATACCTCCGGTCAGGGGTTCAAAGGATTGAGCAGCCTTTCGTGGATTCACCCAGATGGTGTG
>JAURQC010000042.1 GCA_030836325.1 Candidatus Nanopelagicales bacterium | reverse complement strand
CAGACCTGGGAGAAGGCGTTCCCCGACGTTGTGGAGCCGCTGTCGCAGATGCCCACGGAGATCGAGCAGCACGTGCGCTACCCGCAAGACCTATTCAAGGTCCAGCGCACCGTCATGACCCGCTACCACGTTACGGACGCGGACACCTTCTACAACGGTACGGCGGTCTGGATCGTCCCGTTCGATCCGACGGTAACTCCCGCGCAGGTATTCCAACCGCCGTACTACCTCACGCTGCAAATGCCCGATGAGGCGGGACCGGCGTTCTCGTTGACCACCACCTTCGCACCGCAACGACGACAAACCCTCGCGGCGTTCATGCAGGTGAACTCCGATCCCGGAGATGACTACGGCAAGATTCGCGTGTTGCAACTGCCCTCGAACACCACCACTCCCGGACCACAGCAGGTGCAGAACAACTTCGAATCCGACCCGACCGTGTCCTCGCAGCTCTCGCTGCTGCGTCGTGGTGGGTCGGAGATCGAGTTCGGCAACCTGTTGTCCCTGCCCTTCAACGATGGCTTGCTCTACGTCGAACCGGTGTACTTGCGGGCCGCGTCGGAGGGCTATCCGCTGCTGCGCAAGGTGCTCGTCGGTTTCGGGGCGAACGTCGCACTGGACGACACCCTTGCGGGTGCGCTCGACCAGGTATTCGGGTCCTCACCGGAAGCAACAGTCGATCCGGAGTTCATCCCTGAGGATGGGACAGATCCGCTGCCGGGCCCGGAGCCCACTCAGCCATCCGAGCCGTCGGTTCCCTCTACTGGAGATCCGTTCACCGATCTGACCATCGCAATCCAGGATGCTCAGCGCGCCTATCAGGAAGGACAGGACGCTCTTGCTGACGGGGACTTCGGTGCCTACGGGGAAGCGCAAGACCGGCTATCCGAGGCTCTCGATAGAGCCGCCGCCGCCGAAGCGCAGATCGCCGGGGAGGCGCTACCGCCACCGCCGGTCGAAGAGGGCGTAGAGGAAGCGATACCCGAGGAACAGGTGACCTGACCCCCTCACCATGAGTCGGCTGTGGTCGCGTATCCTTGGAGGACTTCGTAAGAAGACAGCGCGGGGTGGAGCAGCTCGGTAGCTCGCTGGGCTCATAACCCAGAGGTCGCAGGTTCAAATCCTGCCCCCGCTACTGATACAAGGGCCCGGATCTCATGATTCCGGGCCCTTGTTCTGTTCTGTTCGGGTCATTTTCGCCTCGGCGCGAGTAGGTTCACCGTTCGTGGGAACAACCGAATCTGTCGGGCGCCTGTCGGCGCGTGTTACCGGTCGCTGGGCGATCTCCTGGCAGGTAATCGTCTTCGCGAACGCTCTCACGTATCCGCAGATGGTGCTGACGGGAGGCACCCTCGGCTCGCGACAAATGCCGCCGGAGGATATCCCGACGGCCGCAGTAGTGATGGGTGTCGCGGTCCTCCTCAACGCGGCGTACGGCACCCTCGCGATGTTCACGATCTTTCGAAATCGAGTTCGCACACCAGTACCGCTGTGGCTCTACGTGGGCTTCTATCTCAGCGCTGGGATTATTCCGGTGCTCGGTATGGAATTCCTAGATTCGATCCTGGGTAAGCAGACTGCCCTGCCCGTGGGTCTTCGACTGTTCTTCGCCTGCCTGACCACCTTGTGGCTAGGAGTCATCTTCTCGCTGCTGCTCGACAGCCGGGAAAGGTTCCTCCAGACTCGCGCGCAATTGCTCGAGGAGGCCATCGAATTGCAGCGGGCAGCCTTCGAGGAGAGCGAAGCAGGGTTGGAACTGCGCCGTAGCGTGGATGCGATCGTGGATAACCGGCTGACCGAAGCACGGCAGGAGCTCGATCGGGTACTGGTCATGGCATCGGTCACTGACCAGCGTCCCGGGAACCTCGAACCGATCGTTGCTGCTCTCGAGGACACGGCCCGAGACTCTGTACGTCCGTTGAGTCACGAATTGTGGAATGAGGTGCAAGCAGAGCACCCTCGGCCCCGAACCAGACAGGTGTTTCGTCACCTGTGGCACGATCCGCGCTTCCTTGCGGGCAATACCGCCCTCATCACCGCCATCGGACTCCCGGGGGCCTCGGTGCGTGGCTTCGGTGCGTGGGCTCCGGTCGCGATTTCCCTCCTCACCGTGTCCGTGTGGGGCTTGTTGTGGGTGTCCAATCGGGTGATCGGACACGTGCGGTCCGCAGCAGCGAAGCGCGGCATCTTCGCCATGGCAGTGCTGCTCGCGTTGGCGGCGATCCTTGCCTACAGCCTGATACCTGGAGAGGTGACCACGCCCACTCAAGACGCCGGGTCAATCGTGATCGCATTCTTGACCGGGATAGTCCTCGTGTCCTATGTGGGGGCCCTGGTGGACGTGCGTCGTTCGGCTCTGGAGTCCCTGCGGTCTGACGTAATCCAAACCGAGATCGACTCCGCGGCCCGCCGAAGTGCTCTCGCGGCTGTTACGCGCGATGTGGCCAGGAGCTTGCACGGCACGGTCCAGACTCGGCTCGTCGCATGCGCCGCGTCGATCGAGCAGGCCGAGCGCACGGGGGATTCCAGCGCAATCGTTCGTGCTTTGGATGAAAGTGCCGAGGCGATAAGGGGCATCGGCTCGCCGGAAGCCGAAACCGACAACGCATCGCTCGGCGAGGAGGTCGATCGACTCGTTGGTAACTGGCGCGCCGTGTGCGAGGTGAAACTGGACCTGGAGCCAGCACTGGCCCAGCGCACCGATCTATCCCACGTCACCCACATCGTTGAGGAGGCGATGGCCAACGGCTACCGGCACGGAATGGCTGACACGATCGAGGTGGTTGTTCACCAGACTTCGAATGGCGCCGCTACCGCGATTGCAATCGAGGTCCGCGACAACGGGATAGGACCTACGGGGAATCCACCGGGCTTAGGCCGTCGGCTCATCGCCGATTACTGCGGTGACCGCTGCGAACTCACTCGCGAGGGCCAGTGGACCGTACTCAGGGCAGTCGCTGCGGCAAGCCGGGACTAGGGATAGTTGACTACCAAGGGATCGTCGAGGGCCATCAACACTGGGATATCAATCGGCGGCGATGGTGCTGTGTACCGGACCCCGGGAGTGGGATCGTTGCCTGGGCCACCGGGGTTGTAGACGGGGGAGTACTCGCCGGTCGAGGGCATCTGAACCCGCGTGATGGCCCGAAGTGCCTCGTCATCGCCGGACAAGATGATGTCGATCTGGTTGTCCTTGTCCTCCTGATAGCAGTCGTCGTAGGTGCTTTGCGGCAAACCAAGGTCAGCCAGCCCTTCGACGCGCAGCGTTCCTCCGTTGATCTGGTAGTCCATGCCGGTTTCGGAGACGAGGACCTGTTCGCCAGCGTCGTCGACGGCAGTAATTCTAAAGAAGCGCTCGTATTCGGTCGGCCACATTCCGCGCACGCCGTCAGGTGTCATGCCGCCGGTCGTAAAGACGCGCAATCGGTACTCAGCTCGATTTCCGTAGAGGGCTTCGCCGTGATTGGGAAGGAGTCCCGAACTGAACAGAGCCGGACCTGAATCACCTTCCGAGGTGTATCGAGTGAGTTTCGCCGCAGCAAGGCGGGGACCGCCCCTGTCCTGGGGCGAAACGTCCGGGTCGGTGTAGGGGGAGCCGGGTGCCTGCGCACTCATGCCGACCGCGGAGACGCGCTGCTTGTCCGCGCCGACCAGTTCGAGTGTTGACTCACCCTGGACTACTTCGACCGACACCGGATAGATCGCCCCTGGCTCCGTTGGATCAATGCGGTTACCGAAGTGTCCGAAGATGACAACGGTGCTGCGCTCGTTGTACTCGAAGTTCGGCCAGGCGGCGGCCACGCGAGGCTGAACGGAAGTGCCGTTTGTGAGATTCACTAGGAAATCATCGGCATCGACCGTGCTTGGCAGCACCGGCCAACTGAACTCGATGGGGAGACCATCTGAATAATGGACCTCCTCGCCGTAGGTGGTCTTGACGGCTTGTGGAGTGGCGGCGCTCGTGTAGCTCGCTAGTTCGGGTTCGTGACCGGGTGAGCACTCGAGGATGTTCCACGCACCTCCGGCGAGTCGGACACGCGTGCGCGATCCGTCCAGATCATCGGTGGAGAGGTCATCCACTCCGATGATGTTCGTGAATCCCAATCCGGCGGCCATCATGCGCGGCTCGGTATCCCACATGTCAGCATTCACCAGCACGTCCTCGCGCAGGACGCTCGCTGAATTTCGCAGTGTGGCCGTGATTCGAATTGCCACCACTAGTGCCAGGAGCATCACCACAAGGGCGAGGACGGTCACGATCTGCGCCCAGCGAGGTAGGCGGCGCCATGTCCCTGTCATGGGTGTTCGGCGCAGGCCCGGGAGTTACCGGACGAGGTCGGCTGCACCATTCGTAGATTGTGGAGAGTCCTGATCGTCATTTTCCACCGTGCTAGCACGGAAAGTGAATGCCACGACCGTTGTCACGCCAACCCTCGTGAGGCTCCAAGAGCCGTCGGGGCCAACGGCATCGTCGTACTGGCGTGTGCCAAGACCGGGGAGCCAATTCTCATCGGGAGCCTTGCCGTCGTTGCTGCAGGTCACGTGCCACCAGTTCCCATCGTGCGTGACCTCCACTCGCATACGTCGAGCCCTGCCGTGCCGATATGCGTTCGCAGCGCATTCGTCCACCATGGTTCCGAAGAGTCTGGGGTGTTCGCTGCGCAGTATGTTCAAAGCTGGTGACTCCCCGTATTCGATGTGAATGTGCTTGGCGCTCGCGACTGTATTGAGATGCGCTGCGTGCTCGAGATCGGAATCGGTCAATGCGGTGAGTAGTTGCGGGAGCAGTTCAGACGTGATTTCGCGTAGTTGTGCCAAGGCGTCTGACTGTTGGTCAAGATGGAACAGCAATGCGATGCCCGCTAGTCGGCTCTGCACTCGGCGGTGCAGCACCTCGGCAATTAGTCGGGCTCGCTCGTGGTAGTCGGTCAGAGTCCGCCAACGCTCCGCCAACGCAACCTCACGTTGTTCGGCGACCTCCGCAACAGTCGTCCTCGCGCTTGCTGCAAGAGCACCGAAAAGAGTGAGCACACCCCCGAAGAGCGAGAGTCTCATGAGGTAACGGGTGACCTCAGCCATGAAGCTCCCGAGGGTTATTGAAGAACCGAAAACCACCATGATCGCCACGACTGTGAAGCTGGTTGCCAGCCCGATGCCAACCCACCACAGCGCCATCAGTCCTAGTGAGGCATCGCTTCGTCTCCTTCGTTGACGCCACTGCATGAGGATGTAAAGGACGACGGGCACCAGGAACGATGCGGCAGTGGCCACAATCACTTTCGGGCCGACGAACGAGTTTGCAATGAAGGAGACCGCGGGCGCCGCGCCGAGCGCTACCAGGGCGATCATCCACACTGGGGGATCGTTTTCTCCGGTCCAACGTGACGTAATGTGCAGGCGGGCGCCATCCTTCGAATCTTGCATCTGCTGCGGACGCCCAACAGCGGTTTGATCGATGAACTGGCCCCGCAGTGGAGCAGTGATCGAGCCCGGGCCGACTACGGCCATGCCGCTGATCTCCTGGCGGGCATCGAGTTCGGCAGGGACAACGGTAGTGACGTCGATCCGGAGTGCTCGGTTCTCAATGACCAAGGAGATGCTGGGGGATGCGCCCGTCGTCTGACCTGTAGCGCCGATGGACGTTATCCAACGGAAGAGCTCGACCTGGACTAATTCGTCGAGCAATTCACCTCGGGAGTCCATCTCGCGCACGACGGGAGCTGTGCGCACATCGATCCCCTCCGCCGCGAGGGCAGCGATGAGTCCTACTTTCACCGCGATCGGATGGAGCCGCTGGCTCAAGGGACGAAGCTGGTCATCTATGAAACTTTCGACTTCTCGTGCTGCTTGTGCTGAGGTCTGGTGCTGAATTGTCGACTCGAGAGCCACGAGAGGTTTCATGACGCAGTCGTTGATGGTGTCGATGTCATGTCGGTACGTGTCTTGAGTCAGCTTGTCGAGTCGCGTGTTGACGTAGGTGATCAACTGCAATGACGGTTTGAGTTGTGCGCGAGCAAGATCGGCGTCTCGGCGAAAAGAAATGAGTTCGTCTACCCCGTAGGCGATGATGTACGTGTTTGCTGCACGCGTGATGACGACCAGCACCAGGACGAAGCCTGCCCGCTGTTGACTGAGACCGATGATTTCGAGGCATGCGATGAGAGTGATGCTGCCCAGTGCACTTGCCAGTCCGTACTGACCGAACCACTGAGCACGCGGGCGTGTTTGCAGTAGGCGATCTAGGGGAATTCGCAGTGCGGAAGCTTCCACTGTCAGCGTCAAGAGGCTTGTGGCCGTGATCGCGATCACGAAGGTCCAGGGATCGAACTCCCACGGATCGAAACTGGTTGCCATGAAAAGGACACCGGCCAGGGCCAAAATGACGAAGGGTGTCAGTCGGGGTTCGTGCCAGTCGTGGTTCTCTTTCACGGTTCGATCACGCTACGAAGACTAGGGCCTGGGCTGCGTGCGCTTCGTGCTGCGTAAGTACATGGCTACGCATGCCACCCGGGCGTTGATTCCTGATTCGTGAGGATTGATGCTCAGCGCGCGGATGATGTCGGAGACCACGGACTCTACGGAGCGAACGCTGAGGACGAGTGCATCGGCGATGTGCTGGTTCGACCAGCCGTTGGCCATCAACGTGAGAACCTCAGACTGCCGACTGGTGAGGTTGCTGAGGGGGCCGGTGATCTGGGGTTCAAGAGAGTCGGTGAGGGTGGCATCTACTACCAAATCGCCGGCAGCAGCCCCGCGGAGGGCGAGATCAAGTTGGCCGAGATCCGACACGCTCGTCTTGAGTAGGTATGCCCATCCGACGCCACCGGTGGTCGGCGCGTCGGCAAGCAGCGCTGGCATCGCAAAGTTGGAAAGCAGGACCACGCCCCGGACCCGGCGGGCCGAGGCCAGCCGCATTGCCAGGGCGTATCCGTCCTCTCCATCACCAAGATCGATATCGGTCAGCAGAACATCGGCGCGCAGATCGGGTGCCATTTCGAGTAATTGCTCGGCGGTTGCGAATGCGGCCGCCACACGGATGCCCGGAAGTTGACTCATGAGTCCCGTGCAGAGCAACTCGCGGTAGAGGGGCTCGTCTTCGACCACGATCGTGTCGAGGACTGCGTTCATGCCGCCGTTGTGTCCACTAAGCGCTGTGTCATCGCCACCATTCTCTCGCAACTATCACGATGTCACCGTGGCAGCACCTGCGAAGGGGAATTGCTGGGTGGTTCCGTCGGCCCAGGGCTGGTACGTGGGCTCGAGCCTTTTTGCACCCCGCTCCACGTCGAGGAGCTTTTGCATGATCACCAAGACAGGCTGGTGGTCAGCGATCCCGTAGAGATTGAGCATCTCGGTCGGGTCCTTTGACAGGTTGTAGAGCTCGAACTGATCGTCCGGTGGAGCGATCTCGCCGGCCCCGGGGTTGAGTGACTTCACTGTGGTCACGGCCACTCGCTCGCCCGGCTGGTTGTAGACGCCCGGCACGAACGTGCGTACGTCTTGGACGTTGGGGGTGCTCCAATACTGCGGGTTATCCCAGTACCGCGAGTATTTCCACTTTTCGATTGCGCCACCTAGGCCGGTAGGCAGGTGCGCCACTACCGTTTCAACGCAATTCGGCTGCTCAACGGGCTCGTAGGCGGTACCCAGAATCGAGATGGCGCTGGTGCTCTTGAAGGGTTGATCGTCGGTCATGAAGTAGACCGGCTGGTCGCGGAGCGAGGCAGGGTCGCTTTCTCCGAGCAGGATCCCCGAAAGATCGCGGCCTGGTAGCCGGCGCACCTGTGTATGGGTATTGCGAAGATCCTTGGCGATGGCACCCTCGTCGAGGCCGGCGAGTCCGAGCATCGTGGGAATCAGATCGGCGTGACTTGTCAATATGTCGGATGCCTGAGCACGCGGGAAGAGTTCAGGATTGTGGAAGACGAACGGGACACGCAGGACCTCGTCGTAGGCGTTGTGCCACTTTTGGAACATGCCTCCATGTGCACCGAGCATCTCTCCGTGATCAGACATGAAGATGACCACGGTGTCGCGGTACTGCTTTCGGTTTGACATCAAGGCGCTCATCACGCTTGCGATGTGATCGTCGACTTCCTTCTGCAGTTGGTAATAGAAGCGGTGGTACATCTCGTTGTTGTTCAGTGGTTGGAAACCGAAGGGATACTGGTCGACGAAACTGCCCTGGGCCGTGGGCTTCTTGGAGAGATCTTCGTTTTCCGACGCGCGGTACGCCGGTGTGAACAAGTCCCGTGGGACATTGGAGCCCGCGAGTTGCTGGGGGAGATAGAAGGCATTTCTGGTTCCCTGGGCTTCTGCCTGGGCTGATGCCGCGAGGGTGAAGCGACCCCAGGTTGTGATGTCGTGCGGGTTGACGAACGAGGTGACGAGCAGCCACGGCTTGTCGGAACTACGCAGGCGCTGGAGCTGCTCGACGCTCATCTCAGCGTAGGCCTTGTCGCGGCCCCGTCCGAACCAGGCAGATGAACCCGAATTGAGCGGGTTGCTGCCGTGCGGCTCCGGGCCGACGAATCCGGTGAACCCGAACTTATCGAGCATTTCGGCTTCGAGGTAGATGTCTTCGAGGTAGCGGTCCCGGGCGCCAGTGTCGGTGTATGACGGCATTGGGTTGTAGGACCCGGGCTGGTAGAGATCGGCATCTGAGACGTGCCACTTGCCCTTCCAATAGGTGTCGTAGCCACCTGCCCGGAAGTAGTTGCCGAGGGTGGGGACAGTCCCGGGCTCAAGCCAGTACACGTCCTCTTCGATGGCACTCTTCGCCGCCCCGGAGGTTTGTGAGACCCCGTGGAGGGACGGGTACTGGCCGGTGTAGATGGACGCCCGGCTCGGCTGGCATGCGGCGGACATGATGTGGTGCTCGGTGAAATCGAATCCCTGGCTGCGAATGAGTCGTTGAGCGGGGAGGTTCGCAGCCCGCCAGGCACGCAGAGCGGGGGACTCGTACACCGGCGCAGTACGCATTTCATCGACCATGATGATGAGGAAGTTCGGACGTCGGCTGAGTCGTCCCCGCGGCCGGAAGGGTTGGCTGGCAGCCGCGGACGAGGTCGCCATGGCGGCGGCACCCGTGGCGACACCGGCTACTCCCGCCGCCTGCAGCAAGCGCCTGCGACTTATGTTCGGTGTGTTGGTCATGGACCTTCCTTCTCTTCCTATCGCGGGTTGCTGATGTAGACGTTGCCGGTGATTGTGTTGTACGTGACGATGTTGTCGAAGTAGAGCTCGTTGCCGACGATGATCCGGGCGCGCCCACTTGGGATAACGCGAGTGAGGTTCACTGAGGGCCTATTCCCGGCTCGGTACGAGATGCCGGCAAAGGCCGAACCGGGTTCTGCCCAAGTCACCTCCGTACCGCGCCGTAGGTTGCCGTCGCTGTTGGTCTTCAGTGTCCGGAAACGCGCGCCGCGCACACGTGTGATGTTGAAGGCGGCATCCAATTGCGTGGGGAGGCAAACTTCGGGCCGCTTGCCGAAAGTCCAGCAGCCGGGGGTTGCTTGGTCGTTCCAGAGCAGCGCACCGTTGGCGTCTTGACCTACGTAGGGCATGTCGAGAGACATCGTGGATTGCAGCGGTGGTTCGGCGCCGAGAACTATCTCCCCGCGTCGCGCGGATGCTCCGGTACGGGTGCGTTGGAAGTGGATGCTCCACCGCAGCCCGAGGACCCCCGGAAGCGCGGAGAACGGATTCACGAACCCTTCCCCTTTGGTGCCGACGCCTAAGAGGCCGTAAACACCCTGATTTGTCCATTGGCGGAGATAGGGATTTGATCCAGTGGCGGTGATGAAGGGGATGTTGGTTGTCGTCGTCACACCGTTAAAGGTCATGGGGGCACCGGCGCGCAATCCGCGTACCTTGCCCAGCGTCTGGGTATCCAAAGACACGCGGTTGTCGGATTGGCGAACCTGCGCCGGCTT
>JAURQC010000041.1 GCA_030836325.1 Candidatus Nanopelagicales bacterium | reverse complement strand
TACTCACCGGACAACAACGTGCGGACTTCGAGGTCACTGATGTCCTTCTCGAGCGACTCAAGTTCAGCCACAGCTTCATCAAGCGCCGGTTGATCACCTTCAGCCTCGGCCAACTCAAAGTGCACCGGGATATCTGCCGCTCGGGACGTGAGTTCGGTCATCCGCCGCAGTTCGCCCTGCAAGAAAGAAAGACGTGAGGTGACCTTCTGTGCGTTGGCTTGGTCGTCCCACAGGTCCGGAGCAGACGCGGCGGTCTCTAGTTCGCCGATCTCAGCTTCGGTAGCCGGGACGTCGAAGACCTTCTCCAAGTTGGCAAGCGTCGCTTGCACCGCGGAGATGCGTTCGTCGATTTCGAGGGAGGCCACGAGGGGAAAGGGTACGGCGCGCCCCGGAGCGCTAGCCGACGTAGTCCAACCGGGCCGAGGATTCGACGGTGATCGTGGCCTCTAGCGGCCAGAAGGCTGTTTGGATCGGAGCTCGCAACGTTGTCACAACCTCCCGTGGCGAAGCTGACAGCTCGACAACCTCCAGCCCATCAATGACTGCTTGCTGCTGGGCCCGCGCAAGCTGATCGGCGGCGAGTGCGCGAGCGTTGGCCGGGACGAGAGCGGTCGCCTCAGTTGCGCCGTTGGCGTAGTAGGCATCTAGGTCAAGGCCCTGCGCCCCGGCGAGCACCGCTGCATCGGCTCGCGCTTGGAGCGCGGACCGCTGAATGAAGGCCAGACCAGCATCCGTGACAACAGACACCGAAAGAAGCAGCACCCCGATCAGCCCGATTCCCAAAACCAGGACGCTGCCTCGATCGTCCAATGGGTCTGTCATCACACACCCGCCGGTCGGTAGCTGTCGACGACGAACTCCTGCGACGCCGACACCGGGATGTAACCGATGGCGCTCAGCGGCTCGGGCAGCCAGGGAAGGGGCATCTGCCAGTTGATAACGACCCGGATCCGGCTGCCTGGTTCCAAACAACCACCAAGCGAGCACTCGAAGGCGACGCTCTCGACGGGCAAATCGAGACCACGATCGGCGAATGCGATGTTCGCTGCTTGCCGTGCCCGAAACTCACCGCCGCTGACGGCAACGTCACGAACGTAAACGCGCGAGGCCTCCCGCGCTGCGCTGTGTGCTGCCGCGTAGGCACTGAGGACATCGGATAAGGCAACAACGAGGTAGCCGATCGGAATCATGATTCCGATCGCAACGGCGATGAACTCCACAATCGCGTTGCCGTCGTCGTTCTTCAACGTCGTTAGCTTTCCTACCTTGGTCATCTGGTCACCAATCCGGTGAGAAACCCGGCAGAAGTTCGCTAGTGGATTCCATGACCGACCGTCCTGTCACCGTCATGGGTGTTGGTCCGAGCAGGCCCACAAGCGGAAGGTCCATCGTGACGTCCACGGCTGCAACTGTGACCGGACCACTGCGATCGATACGTACATTCGTGCTCCGGATCGCTGCTCCTGCGATCGAGTCGGCAAGGATCCGTTCTGTCCGCTGCCTACCGATCGACATGTCCTGCGGGGAAACCGCCGCAACGCGGGCTCCCTCCGAAGCAGCGCCGATCGCAACACCACGGACGTGCAAGGCGAGCGCTAGTTGCAGCACGGCCAACGCCACGAGCAGGAGCAGCGGCGTCACCAAAGCGAATTCGACCGGAGCCGCGCCCTCATCGGCTGACAGCCTGGCGAGGATGTTTCGTGGTGATGTCACGCTTGGGAAACGCTGGAGATTGCTCGATCGAGCACCGATGTGAGTTGATCGTCGGCAATCAGCCAAATCGCTGTGACGAGCCCCGCGGTCATCACGGTCACAAGGACCCAACCGGGAACGTCTCCTCGTTCATCATTGATCGCCTCTTCGATCCACGCCATGAGTCGGATGTGGAGGTATCGGGACATGTTCATCTGTATTCCTTTCCTTGGGTTGGGTTATGACGTCAGGACCTGCAGGCCCCGAAGTCCGGGGAAGAGCGCAATGACAACCACAGTCGGCAAGATCAAGAACACGACGGGGATCAGCATGATCACGTCCTTGCGACCCGCCTGCTCCATCAAGGTCTGCTGCTGCACGGCTCGAGCGTCACTCGCTTGAGCACGAACGACTCCCACCAACGGTGTGCCGCGTTCCAGGGAGATGACCAGACCATCGACGAATCTCTCCACCGCTGGGACATTCATCCGATCAGATGCCGCGCGCAAAGCCTGTTCGATCGGAACGCCGGTTGAGGCGTCGGCTACAACGGTGGCGATCTCATCTCCGAGGTCACCTCGGATCATGCAAGCCACGCGATGCAAAGCCGGAATGATCGACTCACCAGCAGCGACGGCAAACGCCAGGAGCTCGGCGACGTCCGGGAGTTGCCCCTCAATGCGAGCTCGCCGCTTTTTCGCCTGACTGCTGATGCGCCGATCCAAGAACAGAACGCCGAGGACCGCACCGATCGTCGGGAGAAGAATGAGGGCCATGGGTGTAGCACCGTTGACAATCGCCGACCAACCAACGATGGCACCTGTGCCAAGACCACTGCCGCCCCACAGGAGTTGATCCCACCGAAGTTGGGTGATGCCGCCGACTCGCCCGGCCGCTGCCAATCGGATGACCGCGGCATCCGACGTGCGCAGCATGCGTGGCTTGAGCAGTGCCACGTAGGCGCTCAATGGACCAGAGTCACGTTCGGCCAGTGATCGTGTTCCTCGGTGCAACCCGATTCGAATCGATAGCGATGGTGCAGCTGTTGCTCGAATTCGAGCGAACACGATCAACAGACCCGACATCGCCGCCAGGCCTACGAGAGAACCAAGGAACGTGCTACTCACGCGATCACCCGCTCAGGCGTTGGCAACTTCCCCAGACGCTTCATCAGTCGATAGGCGATAACGGAAACTCCCGCCGAGGCTGCAAGGACGAGCGTCCCGGCCCATGACGTGAACGCCGCAACGGCTTCGGGTCGCGTGCACAACAACGCCAGAGTCAGCCACGGTGCTGCGACCGAGATGCGGGCGGCGTTTACAGTCCACGATTGGCGGGCGCTGATATCCCCGCGTGTTCGGAGGTCCTCGCGCAACAGTGCACTCAGAGTGCGTAAGACATGACCGAGATCGCTACCTCCAACGTCGCGCGCGATCCGCAATGACGCACAGACGCGATCGGCAACTGGATCGGCAAGGGCATCCTGCAACGCGTCTAGGGCTCGAGGAAACGAACCGGTGGCCCGGTATTCGGCTTCGAACTCCGCGAAAGACATGCGCAGCGGTTCGGGTCCGCGACGTGCAAGGTCCCCGACGGCCTCTGGTAGCGCCAGCCCCGCACGGACAGCAGATGCCAGTTGGTCGACGGTGTCCGGCCAAGAATCCTGTCGAGCCTTGCCTTGCTGGACGATGCGCCGGCGCAGCAAAACCACCGGGACACTTGCCGATGCCGCACCCGCCAGCAACGCGACCATAGGAACCGCCGTCACGATCAAGGCGGCCGCGGCAACGACCACAGCGGATCCGACACTCGCTCCCACGAGCCCTGCCGAGGTCAAACGGGGGATGCCCGCTGCATGCACCAGGGAATCGATCCGGTTCATCCGCCTCACGCGTGAAGGTCGATCAGACCGATCCCCGGCTACGGTGATGACGATCAACAGAATTCCCAGCCCTACACCCAGACCGATCACAGCACCCATCAGGCCGCCATCCGCTTCATGGGCCGACCAGACTCCTGCGTAGCCAGCAGTTCGGCAACATCGAAGCCGTGACGGCGGTAATGATCGATGCGTGCTGGAAAACCGCGATCCCGCTGCAGACCCTCACCGCGGTCGGCGAAGATTGACGCCAACTCGACGGTGCCTGATTCAACTCGCCCCGTCAAAGCTGCAATCTCGCGGACCTGCCGGCGTCCCTGGACATCCGTGGCTGTGTGGACGATGAGATCGACGCTCGATGCGACCGTGGGCACAACAAAATCACCGGGAATGTTCTGCCCGGCCAATAACGGAAGCGTGCACAACTTGGTGACTGCCTCGCGAGCACTATTGGCGTGCAATGTGGACATGGAGGGCATCCCGGAATTCATTGCGACGAGCAAGTCCAAGGACTCCGCTTGCCGCACCTCACCAACGATCAAGCGAGTGGGACGCATGCGTAGTGCTTCTCGAACCAGTCGACGCAAAGGGATCTCTCCAGTGCCCTCCAAACTGGCGTCCCGGGTCTGCATTGCTATCCAATCCGGGTGATCACAGCGAACTTCGAAAACTTCCTCACAACTGATGATGCGTTCACGGGCCGGAACAGAACCGAGCAGCGCATTTAGCAAAGTTGTTTTCCCTGCCTGAGTTCCGCCCACCACGACGATGTTCGAACCAGCGATGATCGACGCCTCCAAGAATGTCGCAGCGTGCGACGTCACGGTTCCGGTGCCCACGAGGTCGTGAATGTTGCTGGGTCGAATCACGAATCTGCGGATGTTCACTGCCCAGTGCTCGCGCGTCACATCGGGGATCACTACATGCAATCGGCTTCCATCGGGCAGCGTTGCATCGACAAAGGGTTGCGACAGATCCAACCGGCGTCCGGACCAGCGCAACATGCGTTCAACAACGTCACGAACCTGAACTGAGGTCATGACAACCGGTGTGAGTTCACTCAGGCCCCGGCGTGCAATGAACACTCTGCCGGGCTCATTGATCCAAATCTCCTCGACCGAATCGTCATCGAAGAAGGGTTGCAGAGGACCGAATCCGCAGATCGAGTGATGGACCGTAGAGATCACCTGGGCGACATCGGCACCGACCGATGGGCTGTAGTCGGAGACATTCGCACCTCCGATGACGATATCCGCGCTGATCCTCTCGATCAGCGACAGCACCTGCGATCCATCGTGCATCGGATCCAGGCGGAGCACCCGAACTTCTTCGCGAACGCGTTGCTCAACCTGCTCACACCAATGCGCACGCTGCTGCATCGACGACCCCTTTCATGGACGTCGATGACGCTAAATGTCCGCAAGCAGCGGACGGAATACCTTTTTTTTGGCTGTGGATAACTCAGGAGGACGATCAGGCGTACATCGCGGTGACCGCCGGCCAAATGAATCGATCCCACGCAGCCTGAACAAACTCCGGGTGTTCCATTTGCGCGACGTGACCGCTGTCGGGAAGAACGACGACGTGTGCATCGCGGAAGTACTTGGTTGCACGGTGGGCTGTCCGGGAATCGACGAGCGGATCTTTGCGGCCATAAATCAATAGCGTCGGAGCAGTCACCTTGGTGGCTAACTTCCATGGCCGGTTAGGACCGGGATCGAGGTAGGTGCGCAGCAGACCGCGCAATGATGTCAAGAAGGCATCGTGGGCATAGGGGCGTGCGTCGCGAGCCGCAACTTCCTCAACCGCCTCATTGAAACGATCCACCGGCATTCGCGTGGGGTCAGCAAAGCAGCCGTCGATGGTCGCCTGCGCCCGTTGTTCGGGAGTGGTCGTTTCGATGAACTTGGGGATAAGCCGCTCTCCGACCCCGGGTACCGAAATGACCGGCAAGTGGATGTTGCCTTTAGTGGCGTAGGTCAAGCTCGGCAACGCCGGCGAGATGAGAGTCAAACTGCGCGACAGGTCGGGGCGCCGGGCGGCAAGTTGGAGCGCGATGGCACCGCCCATCGAGTTGCCGAACAGATGGACGGGGCCGAGGTCACGCTCAAGGATGAAGTCAGCGACGGCGCGCGCGTGACCGCGTGGAGTCATGTCACCGTCACGCGGTGGCGGTGATGCCCCGAACCCGTGCAGGTCGAGTGCGTAGCAGTTCAAACGCTCGCTCATGCGACCCATGAAGTCGGTCCAGTTCAAAGCAGAGCCACCAAGTCCGTGCAAGAAGAGGGCCGTCGGAGCATCCGGATCGGCCGCGGGTGCGTGGCGGTAGTACAACGTGCGCTGCGTCAAGAGAGCCTCGTGTCTCTCGAAAGGCCGCTCGGGCCGAACTGCAGTCGTCACGCCCGAAGATTACGACGGTTGAATCCGATGAGTCCCAGCGCACCTACCAAGACCGCCCCAACAATCAATACGAAAAACGATCCCCACGGCATAGATTCGGTCAACGCCTCGCTGACGTCGTACCAGTACCAAGGGGTCACAACCCGCCACGGTTCGAGCCATTCCACACTCTTCCCGAACCCGTCGATGAGATAACTGACAAACGCCAAACCTGCGGCTATTCCAATGCCGAGTGAACGTCGCCCAAGGGCTGCAGACACCGCGAGGGCCAGCATGGCCAAGAAGATCACGAAGGCGAAAAGTTGGGCTGTCGCCGCCCAGAGGTTGGCAGCCGGAACATCCAATTCCGCCCAGTCAGACAGTGCGAGCACAGGGAGTGCGACCGCAATCGACAACGCGGCCACGCCGATCATGAGGCCGACCACCTTTTGCGCGTAGAGGGCAGACCTGCTCACCGGTTGAGCAAGAAGCAGATCGAGAGTGTGGTCTTCCTCTTCACCGGCCAGCGCGGATGTCGCTCGACCGATGGCAAACACCAACAACACCGCCGGCATGAAGAACGAGTACATCTCGGTCGACAGGTAGCCGACAGGTGTCCCAAGATCCACTCCACCAAGGAGTCCCTGGAGCGATTCCGGCAGGCTCCCGAAGACGTCTGCATATGCATTCTCTTGGGCAATCGACTTGTAGAACGCGGCAACAAGAGCAGAAAGCGCGAGAACACTGATGCTCCACCACAGCAACGAGCGCCAGCGCAACCGCAAGTCCGAGACGAGAATGGACATGACCTCAGGCACCACCCTTCGGTGCGTATCGATCGTCAGAGTAGAAGTCCAAAAGGACTTCATCGAGCTCACCGCCTACTGACTCGACACTTTGCACCGCAAAGGTAGCGAGCGTCTTGATGATGCCATCGACATCGCCGACGTACGAGACGTCGATCATCGAATCAGCGATACGTGCCTCGACGCCCGGCACACTGGCCAAGCGCTCACAACATGGGTACATCGCATTCGGATCGACAGTGCGAACGCGCAGGCGCTGACGCGCCCGCGCCCGCAGCTGCTCGATCGTCTCAACCGCAACGAGACGACCCTCCCGAAGGACAGCCACACGATCGGCGAGATCCTCGAGCTCGGACATGACGTGACTCGACAGCACAACAGCACTACCGGATTCGACAACCTCGCCAACAAGGCTCGCGAATTCACGCTGCAGTAGCGGATCAAGGCCTGACGTGGGTTCGTCTAGGAGGAGGAGGTCAGCGTTCTTCGCGAACGCGAGCACCAACCCCACCTTCTGTCTGTTTCCGCGAGACAAGGTGCCTACCTGTCGCGAGAGATCAATCCCCAATCGTTTCGCGAGTGCGTCTACCCGTGTCTGATCTAGCCCACCCCCCGCGGCACTGAAGCGTCGTAACAGTGCGTAGCCGTTGAGCCGCGGCGGGAACGAGAGATCGCCCGGAAGGTACGCCACACGCGCCCGAGCACGTCGGTTCTTGGAGTCCACGCGAACGACCTCGATCGAACCCGTACTCGGGTGCACCAGATCCAAAACCGAGCGCAACAAGGTGGTCTTGCCTGAACCATTCGGGCCCAGCAGCCCGGTGACCTGCCCGGCCGGAACCTGCAAGGTGACGTCGTCGATTCCTCGGGCCGACCCGTAGCGGACGGTCACGCCCCTGACGTCCAGAACAATGTCCGGTGCTGCAGCGCTCACACCACGAGCCTATGACCGCCGTGGGTTTAACCTGACCCGATGACCGAATCTGTGGCGGGCACAATTCCGCCGGACGACGCAGCCGACCAGAACGGCGCCCGCGGCACGCGGATGCCCCGGAAGCAGCGTCGTGAGCAGGTCATGACGCAGGCCCGCAAAGTATTCATGGAGCGTGGCTACCACGCCGCGGGCATGGATGAGATCGCCGAGGCAGCAGGCGTCTCCAAGCCGGTCTTGTATCAGCATTTCCCAAGCAAGCTCGAGCTCTACTTGGCACTGTTGGACCGGGGCATTGATGAACTACTGCAATCAGCCGATGCGGCACTCGCAAGCACTACCGACAACAAGGAACGTGTCGGAGCGACGATGCGTGCGTACTTCTCATTCGTCGCTGACCGCAACAGCGCCTACCGACTTGTCTTTGAAAGCGACGTCATGAATGAATCCGCGGTGCGGGCACGAGTGGATCGCGCGCACGAGGCGATTGCCGGCAAGATCGCCGACGTTATCTCGTCGGATACGGGTCTTAGCCACGATCAGGCAATGCTGCTGGGCTCGGGGCTACAGGGCCTCGCCCAGGTTGCAGCGAGTCGGTGGCTCACATCTGAACAGTCAGATATGTCGCTGGAAGACTCCGCGGACCTCGTCGCCTCCCTCGCCTGGCGCGGGATTCGCAGCTTCCCGCTCACCCACCCTCCGGAGGGTCCGGGCACCTGAACGAGTGGGAGTCGTAGGGCACGCAACGGGCGTGTGGCCTGAACGTCGCGTAGTCTCAGCATGCTTGTCCGAAACGGCGGAATCGACGAAAGGTAAGGCGGCGGTGGAGATCAAGATCGGTGTCGTGGACACACCTCGGGAGATCACGGTCGAAACTGAGGAGGCCGCCGAAGCCGTCACCAAGGCCGTCGAGACCGCCGTGGACAAGGGCACGTTGCTTTCGCTGACCGATTCGCGAGGCCGCACAATCTTGGTGCCGTCGGCCAAGATTGCCTACGTCGAGATCGGACCCGCATCGAGCCGCAAGGTCGGCTTCGGCAGCGCCTCTTAAGCGATTGGACTAAGCCCGCGCTACGCAGCGAGGCCGAGTTCTTGCATACGCCGAGAATGGTTGTCGGTCAGGCGCGCAAGCATCCGACCTATCTCAGCAAGATCTACCCCAGGTCGATCAATTCCGCCGACAATCAACGTCGAGAGTGCGTCGCGCTCTGCTGCGACCCGCTGGGCCTGCGATAGCGCCTCACCCACCAAACGGCGTCCCCATAACGCGAGTCGACCGGCGACCCGCGGATCTGCCTGGATCGCCGAGCGCACCCGGTCCACAGCAAATGTCGACTGCCCAAGGTCCTCACATACATCGAGCACCAGTTCTCGGCTCGCGGGATCGACGTAGGCCGCGATCTCTCGGTAGAAGTCAGTGCCGATGCCATCGCCCACGTAGGCCTTCACTAGACCCTCGAGCCAATCGGCCGGCTTAGTGTGACTGTGGAACTCGTCAATCGGTCGGCGGAAGGGCTCCATTGCTTCGTTGGGGTCCACGCCCAGCTGTCCGAGCCGCTCCTTGATTGACAGGAAGTGTCGGTATTCGGCGGTGGCCATCCCCGCCAATGCCGCCTTGTCCTCGACTCGCGGCGCCATGGCGGCGTCGGCTGCAAGCCGCTCGAAAGCGACGAGTTCGCCATAAGCGAGAACCCCGAAAAGGTCCACGAGGGCGGCCCGGTACCCCGGATCAGCGAGCGCCTGGTCCGAGGAGTCGAATGGTGTGGATCCGTCGATCATGGTGGCGTAAGGGTATCCACCAGGGCCTGGTGCCGGGGGGTGCTTCGTCTGGCCGGTAGCATTGGGCCATCGCGAGACATCGAATCTCGCCGTTGGTGATGACTCACCAACCCATCTCGGACGCGCAACCGGCGCTCCGACGAACCCGGGAGTTTCCCCTGAGCACCACAAATGACGACCTCATCGAGCAGGTCGCTGAATCAGTTTCCTCCGCGGATCCTGCTAATGATCCCGCGCCAGCCCAGCCCAAGACTTTCGCAGAACTCGGGGTTGCCGCTCCGATCGTCAATGCCCTCGCCAAGCAGGGCATCACCACCGCCTTTCCCATCCAAGAGATGTGCCTCGGACTGGCCCTGGAAGGCCGCGATCTCATAGGTCAAGCCAAGACCGGAACCGGCAAGACACTCGGCTTTGGCCTGCCCTTGATCCAGCGGATCGCTGCGCCGAACACCGACGCTTACACCCAACTTCCTGCAGATGCGCACGGTAAGCCCCAAGGGTTGATCGTCTGCCCCACACGCGAGTTGGCGTCGCAGGTTTCCACCGACATCCAACGGGCCGGAGCCGAACTCGGAATTAGGGTCCTCTCGGTCTACGGTGGGCGCGCCTACGAGCCTCAAATCGACGCGTTGAAGGCCGGCATCGATGTAGTAGTTGGGACACCGGGTCGCATCATTGACCTCGCCGGCCGCGGTGACCTCGACTTGTCCCACGTACGTGAACTCGTCCTCGACGAGGCCGACGAGATGCTCGACATGGGATTCTTGCCGGACGTCGAGCGAATCGTGGCTCTGGTCCCAACCAACCGGCAGACCATGCTCTTCTCAGCGACGATGCCCGGGCAAATCATCGCCCTCGCGCGTCGATACATGAACCAGCCGACGCACATGCGGGCCAGTGATCCAGGAGACGAGAGCGCAACCGTCGATGCCATCGAGCAGCACGTGTGGCGTGCTCATCCGATGGACAAGGTGGAACTCCTCGCCCGTGTGCTTCAAGCCAAGGACCGTGGTTTGGTGATGATCTTCACCCGGACCAAGCGCAAGGCACAGAAGATCACCGACGATCTCACCGAGCGCGGATTTGCCGTGGGGTCTGTCCACGGGGATCTCGGTCAGGGTGCACGCGAGCAGGCATTGCGCGCCTTTCGTTCCGGCAAGGTCGACGTCCTCGTCGCCACCGATGTCGCAGCGCGCGGCATCGACGTCGATGGCGTCACACACGTCGTCAACTACGAGTGCCCGGACGACGAGAAGACGTACCTGCACCGCATCGGCCGGACCGGTCGCGCCGGCGCTTCGGGAGTCGCCGTCACCCTTGTTGATTGGGAAGACATCGCCCGCTGGCAGATGATCGACCGCGCCTTGAAACTGCCATTCAAGGACCCACTCGAGACCTACTCAACGAGTCCGCATGTCTTCACCGGTCTCGGAATTCCCGAAGGCACAACCGGCCGACTCCCGAAGGCACAACGCACCCGCGCCGGACTTTCGGCGGAGGAGGTCGAGGACGTTGGTGAGACCGGCAAGCGCTCCAGTGGCGGGCGTTCCGGTACCGATCGATCTCGCAAGAGCGATGATCAATCGCGTCGAAGCGGCGGCTCGAACCAAGGCAGCCGCAATCGCTCCGGCGGGAAGTCCTCGAATGCGTCCAAAGGCTCAGGCTCATCAGGTCGCTCGGACTCCTCCAACTCACCGAAGGAGAAGTCAGCCTCGGACAGCGCGCCGCGTCGGCGACGTAGTCGTACCCGCGGTGGCAAGCCGAGCAGCGGTCAGTCCGAGAGCTAAGACAAAGAACGCTCTCTAGAGAGCAGCAATCTCCTGCGCAAGACGTCGATAGGCTCGCGCTCCCGGTGAGTGCGGCGCCGTGGCCAAGATCGTTCGTCCCGCAGCAGGGGCTTCAGCGAAGCGGATGCTGCGAGGAATGGGATCGAATACGCGAACACCGTAGCGGGGTCCGATGTCTGCCAAGACCGCCTTGGCGTGCGCGGTGCGTCCATCAAACAGAGTGGGAACGATGCCGGCGATCTTTAGATCGGGGTTACTCCAGCGCCTTACCTCATCGATACTTTCCATCAACTGACCCAAGCCACGGTGGGACAACGTCTCGCACTTCAACGGCACGATAACTTCGTCTGCAGCAACAAGTGCATTGATCGTGGTCAAACCCAACGACGGCGAACAGTCGATCACGATGAAATCGAACTCGGTTCGCAGGTCCACCAGAACTTGATCGAGTATCTGCTCCCGGGTTGGACGATCGGCTAACGCTACGTCTGCGGCCGCCAGCGCGAGCGTGGCCGGCAGCAACGTGACACCGTCGTCAGTCACGCGCATGGCCGAGCGAAGTTCACGCTTGCGCAGCTGGATATCCGCATCACCGAGAAAGAAGTCAATCGTGTCCTCGGGCAAGTCCTCGGGGTCAATGCCGAGAGAGAAAGTGGCACAGGCTTGGGCATCAAGATCAATGACGAGAACCGTGCGACTCATCTCAGCCAATCCCGCTGCCAGAGTGATCGAGGTCGTGGTCTTGGCGACACCACCCTTTTGGTTCGCCACTGCAATGACCCGGCCCACGCGTCTATTGTGGTGCTGGACATGAGGTTGGTGGACAAAGGAGTGCGATGTCGGCCATGTTCACCTGGCAACTGCCTATGGACTCCACGGCTGCGGGGCAAGCACGCTGGCACCTACGCGACGTCTCCTCGTCGGACCTTGAGGCGGTAGATGCCGAGCTCGTGGTCACCGAGCTTGTCAACAATGCCTGGAAACACGGATCTGGATCCGGAGGCATCACACTCAGCGCGGATGTGCGCGAAGATTCTCTACACATCGAAGTGTGTGGCGACGCCTCCGGTGAGCCACAGGTTTTGCGCTCGCAGGACACTGCGGCGACCGGCCGCGGCCTGCTCATGATCGATGAACTCGTCAACGATTGGGGATTTGAGCGACGTGAAAGCGTAATCTGTGTGTGGGCCGATGTACCCCGGCGCTGAATCACACCTGTTCTAGTTCAGGCAACCCTTCCCACGGCTCGCGGCGCGATGCGTGCCCCTGCCCTGCCGCGCACACATTCCAGAAGTCGCAAAAACCACAAAGTCCCCCGGGCTTGGGCGGAAACAAATCATCGAGCGCTTGGTCATCGTGATCCGTCGACTCCCAGGTGTCCTCAGCCACGCGGATGTCCGATGCGATGGCACCCATCCTGTCCACCTGTCGGGTGAGAGATTCTTGCGAGTGGTGCCACGAGACGACGTTCCCGGACGGTACGTGGTGCAACGCAACGGAACTGCAGTGGCGCCCGAGTACGCGTTGCACCATCACCGCATACATCGCCAATGCTTCGGACCCTCGGACGTCATCAGGCGACGGAACTGACTTACCGGTCTTGTAGTCGACCACCATCACTGAGGATCCGTCCTCGTCTAAGCGATCAACGCGACCTTCCATGACAAAGCCGCAAGCATCGTCTTTGAAGGCCAGCGTGCGCTCAGATGCCAGCGGCTCGAGGTTCGGATCGATGTTGGCGACGTAGGCCAAAACGACTGCGATCGCCTTGTCACGCCACGCATGGGAGTGATCGACGTCCCGAAACCCATCGTCGGACCAAGACTTCGTGATCGCTTGCTCAATCACATCGGTTGTGCGCCGATCAGGTTCGAGATCGAACCACTGTTTCAAGCAACGGTGAACGGCATTGCCGTAGACGAAATGTGCCCACGTGGACTTGACTGGACGACGCTCGACGTAGGAGTAGAAGAATCGTCTGGGGCAGTCGACCCATGCAGCCGCCTTCGTGGGAGACAACTTCACATAGCGCACACGCTGAGGCTACGTGGAAGGTCCGACATCCAACAGGTTCCACTC
>JAURQC010000040.1 GCA_030836325.1 Candidatus Nanopelagicales bacterium | reverse complement strand
GGCCTCGGCCTCGACGGTCTTGCCGTCCGGGGTCATGAGAACTGAGGTCATCAGACCCAGTGAGCCGAAGCCTTGGGCGACGGTGTCGGACTGGACGTCGCCGTCGTAGTTCTTGCAAGCTCAGACGTAGCCGCCCTCCCACTTCAGCGCCGCGGCGACCATGTCGTCAATCAAGCGGTGCTCGTAGGTGATGCCGGCCCTCTCGAATTCATCCTTGAACTCGGCGTCGAAGACCTCAGCGAACAGATCCTTGAAGCGACCGTCATAGGCCTTCAGGATCGTGTTCTTCGTGGACATGTACACCGGGTAGTTCCGAGCGAGTCCATAGCGGAACGACGCACGAGCAAAGTCCCGGATCGACTCGTCGAGGTTGTACATACCCATAGCGACACCGCCGGCCGGGAAGTCGAAGACGTTGAACTCCATCGGTTCGGAGCCGTCTTCAGGCGTGAAGGTCATAGTCAGCGTGCCGGCCTTCTCAACCTTGAAGTCGGTAGCGCGGTACTGATCACCAAAGGCGTGACGGCCGACGATAATCGGCTTGGTCCATGTGGGAACCAAACGCGGGATGTTGTCGATGATGATGGGTTCGCGGAAGATCACGCCACCGAGAATGTTGCGGATGGTGCCGTTCGGTGAACGCCACATCTTCTTCAGGCCGAACTCCTCGACGCGTGCCTCATCCGGGGTGATGGTCGCGCACTTCACACCCACGCCGTACTGCTGTATAGCGTGTGCGGCGTCGATCGTCACCTGGTCGTCGGTCTCATCGCGGTACTCGACGCTGAGGTCGTAGTACTTCAGATCGACGTCTAGGTACTTGAGGATCAACTCGTCCTTGATGAACTGCCAGATAATGCGGGTCATCTCATCGCCGTCGAGTTCGACGACGGGGTTCTCTACCTTGATCTTGGCCATTGGTTTCCTCACAGATCCTTGACGTCGGCCTGCTTAGCCTTGACGGCCTCGTAGGCCTCGGCGAGCAGGGCTTTTTCATCGTCGGTCATCGGGGTTTCGACCACCTTGCGGATGCCTTCCTTGCCGATCTCGGCCTCGACACCGAGGTAAGCACCGGATAGCCCGTACTCGCCATCAACCCAGGCGCAGACCGGCATCACGGCGCCGGAATCCTCATGCACTGCACGGGCCATACGAGCTGCTGCTGCGGACGGGGCGTAATACGCCGATCCGGTCTTCAGCAGTGCCACGATCTCCGCACCACCATTGCGGGTGCGCTCAACGAGCTCATCAATCTTCTCGGCCGAGACCAACTCGGTCAGCGGCTTGCCATCGACCGCGCAGACCGAGGCGACCGGAACCATGGTGTCGCCGTGCGAACCGAGGGTCAGGGTCTTCACCGAGCCAACCGGAACGCCCAGCTCCTCGGCCACAAAGTGCGTGAACCGCGCGGTGTCGAGCATGCCTGCCTGGCCCAGAACTCGGTTGTGCGGGAAGCCGGTGACGATTTGCGCCAGAGCGGTCATCTCATCGAGCGGGTTGGCCACGTTGATAACCACGCATTCCGGTGCGTACTTCGCGACGTTCTCGGCGACCTGACGCATGATCTTGGCGTTGGTCTCGATGAGGTCCATGCGGCTCATCCCGGGCTTGCGCGGCAGGCCGGCGGTGATGATCACGATCTCCGATCCGGCGATCGCCTCGTAGCCCTCACCGTTGGGACCGGTGGTCTGGCCCACCAGCTTGGTTTCGAAGCCCTCGACCCAGCGCGACTGATTCATGTCCAGCGCGAGCCCTTCAGCCTTGCCATCGACCACGTCGGTCAAGACGACGGTCTCGAAAATGTCGTATTCAGCCAGTCGAAGCGCAGTCGTTGAGCCGTAGAAACCGGCCCCGACCACCGTCACCTTGCCACTGCGAGCCATTGCGCACCCTTCGGTATCTGGGGGAAGAAATCTTGACGTCAAGATACCTGCCCTTGACACACCCCGGCTCGGTGGGCATCACCTCGTGGGAGATCGACTGGCGCGTGCTTATCTCGGTGGCGGGACCCAGAACGCGAACAGGGCAAGGAGCGCCCCGAGAACACCCAGCACGGCAACGTCGACCTTGCGCGACCGAACAACCAGGAGTCCGGCTTCGCGTTCGGGCAGGAATAACCGCAGGAAAGCCGCCAAAAGAACACTGCCGGCAAGGACAACGGACCCCCGACGGAAGTAGTCGAGCCCAACCAAAGCCAGCGCGATGCCTACTCCGGTGAGCACAACGATGATCGGCCACTGACGCCACCAACGTGGAGCGTGAATGTGACGGACGTTGTCCGAATCGGCGGATGACATTGAGGTGATCGACCTAGCCCGCAGCGCGCTCGGCCGACTCCACCACGTTGGCGAGCAGCATCGCTCGGGTCATGGGCCCGGTGCCCCCGGGCATAGGGGCGACCCAGCCGGCGACGTCCACGACGTCCTTGGCGACGTCGCCCACGAGTCCTGCGTCAGTGCGGGTGATCCCGACGTCGAGCACGGCTGCACCCGGCTTGACGGCAGCCGCTGTAACCATTCCCGGGACCCCGGCAGCCGCGACAACGATGTCCGCACGTGCGATCTCGGCATCCACGTCTTTGGTTCCGGTGTGGCACAGAGTGACTGTCGCGTTCTCGCTGCGACGCGTGAGCAGCAGACCAAGCGGGCGCCCGACAGTTACTCCCCGGCCGATCACGACCGCGTGGGCTCCGTTGATCGGGACGTCGTACGCGCGCAGGAGTTCCACGATGCCGCGCGGCGTGCACGGCAAAGGTGCGTCGATACCGAGCACGAGGCGACCAAGGTTCATCGGGTGAAGGCCATCGGCGTCCTTGGCGGGGTCCATGAGTTCGAGCACACGATTCGCGTCGAGGTGCTTGGGCAGCGGGAGTTGGACGATGTAGCCGGTAACTGCCGGATCGTCGTTGAGTCGGTTGATCTCTTCCTCTAGTTGCTCCTGCGTTGTGTCCTCGGGAAGATCCACTCGGATCGAGGCGATGCCGACCTCGGCGCAGTCCTTGTGCTTGCCTCCCACATAGGCATGCGAGCCCGGGTCGTCGCCCACGAGCACGGTGCCAAGACCAGGAGTTATCCCCCGCTCGGCAAGGGCAGCCACGCGAGCCGCCAAGTTCTCCTTAACGGCCGCCGCCGTCGCCTTGCCATCCAAAGTCGTTGCAGTCACGACGTCATCTTGGCAGGGCGACGGCGGTCCACGCCATCATCTGAGGCCAGTAATCAAGGCCTAGTGCAGGACCATGCCTCCGTCGATCATGATCAACTGGCCGGTCATGTAGTCCGAGTCGGAGCTGGCGAGGAAACTCGCAGTGCCCAGCACGTCCTCGGGGTAGGAGTATCGCTTCATCAAGATCATGTTCTCGGCGAGCTTGTCCATCGACTCGCCCTGCTTTTCGAACATGCCGATCTCGACGAGGTCCTTGTCCAACTGCTCCCACAGTTCGGTGCGCACAACTCCCGGGCCGTAACCGTTCACAGTGATGTTGTGGTCCACGAGAGCTTTCGCCCCACCCTTGATAAGGCCGAGGATCGCGTGCTTGGACATCGAGTAGGGGATGACATCAAGGAACGCCTCTCGGGAAAGGATCGAGCCGACGTTGATGATCTTGTAGACGTAGTCGCGCTTGCCCTGGGCGATCATCTGACGGGAGGTTTCGGTCATGACGTTGAACGCACCCCAGGCATTCACGTTCATGATGAAGTCGTAGTTCGCCTTGGTGGTGTCCTTCGGGTAGATGGTCGGCTTGTTGACGCCTGCGTTGTTGAGCAGCAGGTTGATCTCGCCGAACTCTGAAACCACGTGCGCAACCGCGGCCTTGGCCTGCTCCTCGCTGGTGACGTCCAGAAGGAACGGGGTGGCCTGACCACCTGCAGCCTTGATCTCCTCGACTACCTGGTTGATGCCTTCCTCATTGATGTCGGCAACACACACTGCCGCGCCTAGCGATGCCCAGTCCTTGGCGATCGCGGCGCCCATGCCCTGGGCACCACCCGTGATGAGCGCTTTTCTACCTGCAAGTCGATCAGAAGCCATGGCTACGCCGTCCTTTTCCATGTTGTTTGGTGCTATCCAGTAATGGTCTACCGGTCAGTGTGATGCGAAAGACTACGACATTGTTCTGTATTAGAGAACACTTGTCACCACAAAGGTTGCGCTCACCTCTTTGGACTGGCGGTGCCCCACAACCCAGGCTCATGGGCAGTCGGCCTCGGATTTCACCTGTACGGGCCAGCGTTGCCGTGGCAGGCTGGAAGGCTCAGGGGGCAGGAGGGTGAAAGTGACACGACCTCTCATCGTCAGCGACTCATCCACAACGACGACGATCCTCGGCCTGCACGGTGGAAACGGCGCCGCACGCTGGCGGTGCTTTACGCCCGGCATCGTGATGCAAGGGCCCTGGGAGACATTCGAAACACTCCGCCTTTCTCCCGGGGCTCAAGTGGGCCTGCACTCACACCCTGCTTCTGAAGAAATCGCCTTTGTCGCCTCGGGCGAAGGACTGTTCCAGCACGGCGCGGATTCATTTGATGTTGTTCCCGGGGACTTGATCGCAGTCCACCCCGCTGTCGAGCACGGCGTCACCAACACAGGAACCGACGATCTGGTGGTCGTCGTTGTTCGTCTTTCACTCACCGACACCGTACAAAGTGCGAACGATCATGCGGCTAAACAGACAGCAGCCGTTCGCGTCAACCTTCTCCTCAGCGGCAGCATCGCGGTCCGCGAGAACTTAAGCGATCGCTGGCGCAACGCGGAGGTGGTTCGGCTGGGTGCCGGCGCCTCGACGACATTGGAGGCCCACGACGGTGAGTACGGAATCTTCGGCATCTCCGGCTCCACCCAGGTTGTGGACTCGGACGGGAAGTCCTGGGTTATCGGTCCCGGCAATGCGCTGGTCATCCCGCTCAACGGCTTCGCAACCATCGAAACGACCACAAGTCAATTCACGTTTTTCGTAGTCACGACAAGGGTTTTGTCCGCTTCGTAGCCGAATCTGTAGGCGCCACATCGCGCGCGGACTAGGACGTCTGCCTACCTCGCGCCGTGGAGTCCGTTACGCTCAGTTTTCGAGGTGATGCATGGTCTCGGAACTTTTAGAGCGCCCTGATGGGGACTCTGAGTGGACGGTCGTCGGCGAACGCATTCGCATAGCCCGGGAGGCCGCCGGAATCAGCGTGCGCGAACTAGCCAGAAGGATCGGCGTCTCCGCGAGCCATGTTTCGAACGTCGAGCGTGGGCTGGCCTCCTTCAGCGTTCGAGCTCTCTACAGCGTCGTGAGCAATCTGAACATCAGCATGGACAGTCTGTTCGAGGACCCTGTGCTCGAACAGGAGGATGCGGCCGGCCCTGCAGCGATCGTCGTGCCGCTGACGACGGAAGTCAGCGCACTGGAGGACTCCGGCGTCGTACTCCGAAGAGCCGATCGACCGTCGATCAACCTGGGCAACCGCCGCTGGGAGCGCCTCACCGGCAAGACAACCCAACGCGGAACCGAGTTCTTAGAAGTTCGCTACCCACCGGGGGTCGCGGAATCCGAATTGCCCGATTTCCTTCACCACCAGTCGCACGAATGGGGCGTGGTCGTGTGTGGGCACCTCAACGTCCAAGTCGGCTTCGAAGAGGCGGTGTTACACCCAGGCGATTCGATCTCCTTCGAATCCCGGGTGCCCCACCGATTCTGGAATGAGACCTCCGATGAGGTGGTGGCCATCTGGTTCGTCCTGGACAAGGAGCCCGACGGTATGCCCCAAGCTTTCTCCCACGACGATCGCCCGCACATCCCAGGCGGTTTCTAGGCGGCGATCCGGCAGAGCCTCTAGGTGTTCTGTCAGAGATAACATTTTGGAAACGCTTGTCCGCTAAGGCTTGTCGGCCCGTCTTGTCTCGCCGTACTTTCGCATCGCTTGTTCTTCCACATGCACAGTCGGGAGCACCACGTGGGCCAATCGGGCAACACCGGGATCGCCATCGAGGCATCCCACATAGTCAAGCGCTTCGGAGGGGCACTCGCCGTCGACGATGTCTCCTTGAAAATCGCCCCTGGAGAAATCCATTCGATCGTCGGTGAAAACGGCGCGGGCAAGTCGACCCTCATGAGGGTCATGGCCGGCATCATCGAGGCCGACAGCGGCTCGGTGATGGTCTACGGCGAGCAGGTGGAACCGGGAACGAGGTCGGCTATAGACGCCGGGATCGCCCTCGTCCACCAAGAGCTGAGCCTCGTTCCAGAGATGACCGTCGCCGAGAACATCCTGCTCGGGGCCTTCCCCACCACCTTCGGGTTTACCAAATACAAGGAGCTTAAAGAGATCGCCGCAGCCGCACTCGCGGAGATCGGCGTCTCGGTCGACCTCGACGAGCGCGTCTCGCGGCTCTCGGTAGCCCTCCGCCAGTTCGTGGAAATCGCCCGAGCGGTGGCTCGGCAACCCAGGGTGCTCATCCTCGACGAGCCGACCGCCACCTTGACCCCCGCGGAAACCGACTACCTGCTGCGGATGCTCCAGCGCCTCGCGGCAGGGGGGATGGCCATCGCCTACATCTCGCACCGCATCCCAGAAGTATTCGAGATTTCCTCGAATGTGACCATCCTGCGAGACGGCAAGCAGGTGCTCAGCGCGCCGATCGAGGACCTCACTCCGCAAGAAGTGATCGACAGCATGGTGGGCCGGGAACTCAAGAAGGACCTCGAATCGCACCGCGTGGCGAACCCCGGCGACGTTGTCCTCAGCGCACGGGACATCACTGCACCCCGAGTGAACAACGTCAGCCTCGAGGTTCGTGCCGGCGAGATCGTGGGCCTTGGTGGACTCGTCGGAGCCGGCCGCTCAGAACTCGTTCGCGCCATCATCGGCGCCGACACCCGCACCTCCGGTCGCGTGACCTTGACTCGCAACGGCAAGACCGTGACCTTGTCGAGTTACACATCCGCGGTTCGCAATGGCGTCGGCTACGTGCCCGAGGAACGTCGCACTGACGGCCTCGCTCTCATCATGAGCGTCTCGGACAACATCCGACTTCCCAACCGCCAGCAATTGAGCCGATTCGGGTTCAAAGCCTCGCGGATGATCACCGAATTTGCGCAGTCACTGGCCGACAAGGTCGGACTCCGGCCGCCGGAGATCCAGCGCGAGGCCGGTCAGTACAGCGGTGGTAACCAGCAGAAGGTCGTAGTCGCCAAGTGGCTGGGACGAAAGCCCGACTTCATGGTGCTCGATGAGCCCACCCGCGGTGTGGACGTCGGTGCCAAGACCGAGATCCACCGACTCGTCAAGGAAATGGCCGACAACGGCACTGCCGTACTCGTCGTCAGTTCCGACCTTCCCGAACTACTCGAACTCTCCGACGTCATTCATGTCATGCGTGACGGACGAATAACCGGAACTCTCACCCGCGAAGAGGCATCCGAACAATCGGTCATGTCCCTCGCCGCCGGCGAAGCGGAAGTGGTTGCCTGATGTCACAGCAAACAACACCCGCACCCGCGGCAACAACGGGGACCACCGAGGCCAGCAGGCTTGCCGGCATCCTCACCTGGATCTCCCAGAACGGCATCTTCATCTTCACCGCCGTTCTCATCTTGTTCGCCCTACTCTTCGTCGACGGCTTCGGCTCTTTGTTCAACATCACCGACGTCTTCCACCGCGCCGCTCCGATCGGCATCGTGGCTGTCGGCATGACCTTTGTGGTCATTAGCGGCAACTACCTCGACCTGTCGGTCGTGGCCCAGGTTGCTACCGCCGGCGTCATCTTGATCGCCGTCAGCAACAGCCACGGTCTTTTCCTGGCGATCCTCGCCGCGCTGGCAGCTGCGTTGCTCTTCGCACTCGTCAACGGAACAGCCGTTGGCATCTTCAAGGCCAACGCGGTGATCGTCACGCTCTCGACAACGTTCATCGGCCTTGGACTATTGCGCTTCTTCTCAGGAGGATCGATCTTCTTCGGTCCGCCCGACGGCCCCATCAGGGCGTTTGGACTCGGCAAGATCGGTCCGGTCCCCTACTCGGCGCTCGTCCTTGTCGCCATGACGATCATCCTCGGGCTGCTACTCAACCGAACGAACTTCGGATTCCTGGTCCGATCCTTCGGCGTGAACGAGTCCGCTACCCGACTCGGTGGCACCAACACCGCGCTCGTGATCATTGGTGCCTTCCTGGTCACCGCGATCGCAGCGATGATCGCCGGCTTCGTCCTGGCGGCCTTCTCCAACACCGCAGTCTCGAACGACGGTGTGGGATACGAGTTCCGTGCCCTCGCCGCGATCATCGTCGGCGGCACCAGCGTCTTCGGTGGTCGCGGGAGCGTGTACCGCACGTTGCTCGGCGTGATCTTCGTCAGCGTGCTGACCAACATCCTCGTTCTGTCCGGCATCAGCTTCGGCTACCAACAAGTCGCTCTAGGAGTGCTGATCGTCTTGGCTGTCTCCCTCGACGCACTGGCCAGGAAGGTGGCCAAGCGATGAGCCAGACCATCTCCCTGGATACCAATACGTCCACCGGAACGTGGGGACGAATCCGAACCATCGCGTCTCGACGCACCGAGGGTCGCGGCGTTGCGCTGCTGGCGTTCATCATCGTCGTGGTCGCCCTCACCGAGCCGCTGGCACTGACTGCCTACGACGTAACTCTGGGTCGCATTGCGCTTATCGGGATCGTGGCCCTCGGCCTCACAGCGGTCATCTTGATGGGCGAACTCGACCTGAGCGTGGCGAGCACCCTTGCCGTGGCCGGCGTCATCATGGCCAGCATCCCCGACCTGACTTTGGGCATCATCGCGGGTCTAGCCGCCGGTCTGATCGTGGGCGTGATCAATGCCTTCTTTGTTGCCGTGATCGGGATCAACTCGTTCATCGCAACGCTGGGCACGCTGTTCGCCCTGCGCGGGTTGGCATTCGTGCTGTCGAATGAAGCGCCGGTGAGCCTGGCGAATAAGGACGCCGGCATTGCCTTCGGTCAGCCATTGCTCGGGCCGCTGACCCCACGCATCATCATCTTCATCCTCGTCTTCATCGCGATTCAGGTGTTTGTCTCGCGGGTCAAGGCCGGCCGGGAATTCTTCGCCGTTGGTGGCAACCGCCAAGCAGCGCGCGATGCCGGTATCCCCGTTAATCGCCGAATCTTCACCGGCTTCATGATCTCGGGATTCGTCTCGGCCCTCGCCGGGGTGATCAACACGCTGGAGCGCACAACGGCCGATCCCACGGCGGGATCGACTGTTCTGCTCGCGAGTTTTGCTGCCGCGATCATCGGTGGCAACTACCTCAAGGGTGGCCGAGGCTCGATCGTCGGAACCTTGATCGGTGCAGCATCGCTGGGAATCCTGCAGGTCGCCTTGACCATCTCAGGTGTTCAGGTACCCATCCAACAGATCTACATCGGCGTGATCCTGCTCGTCGCAGTGACGACGGATCCATCGAGTATTCGTGCGGTTCGCGGAAGTCTGCGGACTCTTCTGCAAAGCCGCGCGAAATCCCCCGACGGCTAACACCGCCGAGGGATAGCCATCGACAGGTGGCAGACCGGAGAAAACCAACCGAAAGAGGCAAGTTATGCGAAAGTCTCGCCTTACCGTTGCGGCCAGCATCCTCGCTGCTGCGACGCTTACCCTCGCTGCCTGTGGTGGGTCTGACGACTCCTCCAGCGCAGACGCAGGGGGCAGCGACGATGCTGCTACATCCGAGGAAACCGCAGCGGAAGATGCCGCAGCGGCCGGTGACGAGACCTACGAGGTCTACGCGCTCCTCCCGCAGGGCAACGACCAGCCCTACGGCACCACCTACCTCCCCCCGATGGAGGAGAAGGCTGCCGAACTCGGTATCAACCTGACGATCACCAACTCGGAGTACGACGCCGACAAGCAGGCCAGCGAGTGCGAGGTCGCAGTTGCTGCCCAGCCCGACGGCATCATCTTGTGGCCGGCCGTGGCGGACTCGATCCGTCCCTGCCTCCAGGCCGCGAACGACGCTGGTATCCCGGTGTGGATCACCAACGCTGATGTGAACCCCGAGGACACCGATCTCACCTACGGCTACTCCGGTACCGATAGCTACGGCCAGGGCGCTGCCTCCGCCGAGATGATGTGTGAGTTCGCCGACGGTGCCGAGATCGGCGTCATCCAGGTAAACGGCCTCACCGGTAACTCGGTGGCCACCCTGCGCGGCAACGGCTTCAAGGAGACCGTCGCCGAGCTGTGCCCGAACGTAACCATCCTCGCCGAGCAGCCCGGTAACTGGAACAAGGATGAGTCGCAGCTCGCGGCTTCGGAGATGCTCACCGCCAACCAGGGCAACGTTCAGGGCATCTACGCCGCTGACGACACCATGGTCGCCGGTGCCATCGACGCTGCCAAGGCTCAGGGCTTAGATGTCGACGGCCTGATCGTTACCTCTATCGGCAACACCTTCCTGGGTAACCCGCTGGTCGGCTCCGGTGAGCTCGACGGCACGGTCTTCCAGTCCTCCTCGTGGGACGGCGAGAACGCGGTCGTTGGCATCTACCGCGCGATGACCGGTGACACCAACCTCGGCCGTGACGACGAAGGATCGGTGCTCTACATGCCGAACCCGAAGGTCACCATCGAGAACTGGGAGTCCCCGGACGTCGCTCCCGAGTGGTAAATCGCTCAGTTAAACCCCGCCTACTTTCGTAGGCACCGGTGGGGTTGTCCCGACACTCGACGTCAGGGCAACCCCACCACCGGGGCCCTTTCATGGCCGCCCCGCTAAACGAGTTCATCCCCCTCGAAGAATTGTGAGAACACGTCCCAATGACACTCATGCCCGCAAGCGAATTCGCCCAGACATCCATCGCCGCACCCGGCATCATCGGTGTCGACTGGGAGGAGCGGGTCGACTACTCCCGCCTGCGGGACTATCGGCTCAGCCGGGCACGTCAGGCGCTAGAGGCGAGCGATCTGGGGGCGCTCCTGGTCTTCGAGTCGTCGAACATCCGCTATCTCACGGCCACCCACATCGGCACCTGGGGCTACAACAAGACAGAACGCTGGGCGTTGCTGACGCGTACCGGCGAACCGTGGATCTGGGACTTCGGATCTGCAGCCAAGAACCACCGAATGTACTCACCGTGGCTCAAGCCCGAGCAGTCCAACGGTGGCAACAACGGCCTGCAAGGTGCCATCTCCCCCACGTCCGGACTCCCACAGGGAACCGCCCGCGAGATCGCCGCGATCTTGAAGGAAGAGGGCGTGGCCGGAATGCCCCTGGGCGTCGACGTCGTCGAGATGCCGATGCTCCGCGAACTCGAGGCGGCCGGAATCGACGTCCGAGACGGCCAGCAAGTCATGCTCGACGCCCGGCAGATCAAGAACCAGGACGAGATTCTGTTGCTGAGCCAAGCGGCCGCGATGGTCGACGGCGTCTATCAAGATATCTTTGAGGCCCTCAAGCCCGGCGTCCGCGAAAACGACATCGTCGCCCTCGCTACTGGCCGTCTCCTCGAAATGGGATCCGAGCAGGTCGAGGCCATCAACTCGATCGCCGGCGAGCGCTGCTCACCACACCCCCACGTCTTCTCCGACCGGCTGATCCGTCCGGGTGACCAGGCGTACTTCGACATCATCCACGCCTTCAACGGCTACCGAACCTGTTACTACCGCACCTTCGCCGTCGGACGCGCCACCACCGCTCACCGCGACGCCTACAAAAAGGCTCGCGAACTCATCGACTCCGCCATTGCCATGGTCAGGCCAGGCGTCACCACCGACCAGATCGCCGCGCTGTGGCCTAAGGCCGAGGAATTCGGTTTCTCATCGGAGATGGAGGCCTTCGGACTCCAATTCGGACATGGACTAGGCCTTGGTCTCCACGAGCGCCCCGTAATCAGCCGCCTGAATTCACTGGAGAACCCGGTGGAGATCAAGCCCGGCATGGTGTTCGCACTCGAAACCTACTGGCCAGCGAGCGACGGACACTCGGCTGCACGAATCGAGGAAGAACTCGTCGTTACTGAGGACGGTGCTGAGTTGCTGACACTGTTCCCGGCGGAGGAACTCGTCGTTACTAATCCGTACTAAATATCTCCGGATGTCGCACCAGTTCCTTCCTGGTGCGACGGATATGACCCAGTAGATACAACTCGGCATCGTCGGGGTCTTGTCGTTCGATGGCTTCCATCAAGAGCCGATGCTCCGCGTTGACGATCCACGCGCGACCCGGACCGGTGAAGGACATAAACGCCCGGCGATAGTGCTGCGTGGCGTTCCACAACCGCATGACCGAGGACATCAGGTGCTCGTCGCTGCACCCGGTGTATGTGGCCATGTGGAACTCCCGGTCCAGCACCAGGAACTCCGAGACGTCAACGCCTTCTTCGATCCTGCGCTGGATCGCCTCGATCTCTGCCATCTCCGCCGGGCCCAACTTGGCCATGCTCTCCACCAAAGCGAGCGGTTCGAGGCGCTCTCGCATCCGGTAGAGCGTCTCAACTTCACCGGGATCGAGGAACGGGACACGGGCACCCTTGTTCGGTTCAATCTGCACTAGGCCCTCGGCGGCTAGCATGCGCAATGCCTCACGTACCGGGAGCCGACTTCCACCTAGGCGCTCAGCGATGTCCTCTTGCCGAAGACGCTGTCCTGGGGGAATCGAGCCATCGAGGATGTCTGCGCGAAGTGCATCGGCAATGCGCGAACTCGCAGCAGAACTACCGGGGCTTTCGGTCATCATCTACGCAAATCGCTCGGGGTGATGGTCGAATGCCTTGCCATTGGGGTAGGAAACGAGTTCGAAGTGCATTCCCCATGGCGCCAAAAAATACACCCAGCGCTGACCTTCGCTGGCGTTCTTGCTCACCGTCGGTTCGCCGAGGACCTGGACACCCTGTTCCTTGAGATAGGCAACAGCCTCGTCGAGATCATCGACATACAAGGCGACGTGGTGTCCACCGATATCGGAGTTCTTGGGGACTTCGGTCTTCTGATCGGGAGCCTCGTATTCGAAGACCTCGAAGACCGCCTGGCCACCGAGACGGAAGAAGTGCAGTTTGCGCATGACCGTGCGTGGATGGACGTTCAAGTGCTCGAGCATCCAATCTGAGTCCTCGTGGACGTACGGACCGAGGGTGTACATGTACTCACAGCCCGGCACATCGACGAGGAAGTCCCGTGCCTGGGCAAGGTCGGGAACGGTGAGACCGATGTGATCCAAGCGGCGTACGCCGGGCAGAGCCATGGGTGCGTCCTTTCGTCAGAGTCGCCATTATGGATCCAAAAGTTGCAATTTGGGAAGGAATTTGCCAATATTCGGTTGTTAATGGATCCAATTTGTGCCACGCTCGGGGCATGAGCAACCGCAAAAACCTGGTGCCCGACGCACCCTGGATCCAGATCTCCACGACCCAAGACGACTGGGACGCTGCAGAACCCAGCTTGCTCACGTCCATGCTGAGCCAATTGGTGTTGAT
>JAURQC010000039.1 GCA_030836325.1 Candidatus Nanopelagicales bacterium | reverse complement strand
CTGCCGTGGACTTGGCCGACATCATCGACAACGCCGGATTCACCCGGGAGATCGAGGAACTAACGGGCATCTTTGGCGAGGACGCCACCAGGGCCGTCCAAGAGTGCGGCTTGGAGTAGCCACTTAGAGGTCGAGATCCGTCAGGACGAGCACCTTGTCGAAGGTGTAGTCCTGCATCGCGAAACGTAGGCCCTCTCGACCCGCGCCCGACGCTTTGATACCGCCGTAGGGCATTTGATCGGCTCGGAACGTAGGAGCATCACCGATCACCACTCCCCCGACTTCGAGCTCGCGATGCGCGTGGAAGATCCGCTGGATGTCATGGGTGAAGACACCTGTTTGCAGACCGAAACGAGAATCGTTCACGATCGCGATGCCTTCGTCGAGATCCTTGATGGTCTGGACGGACATCACCGGACCGAAGACCTCTTCACAACTGATGCGAACCTCACCAGGAACGTTCTCCAGCAGCGTCGCATCGATGAAGGTTCCATTGCGGTTACCGCCGGCCACCAGGGATGCGCCGGCGCCCACGGCTTCATCAATCCATTCCATGACTCTGTCGGCAGCTGCCTCACTGATCACCGGGCCAACAACGGTGGCCGGATCCCACACATCGCCGCTGGCGAGATCGGTGATCGCCTTGGTGAGCACGGGAAGAAATGCGTCCGCGATGGCTTCCTGCACAAACACTCGCTGAACCGAAACACAGGTCTGTCCAGCTTGAGAGTTGCCATACATCGCGATGCGCTGGGCAGCCCAGGCCATGTCAGCATCACTGGAGTAGTCGTCCAGAACAAGAGCAGCCGCATTACCCCCGAGTTCAAGGATCACGTGCTTATCGGCAGCTTCGCGCTTGATAGCAAAACCGACCGGCTCGCTGCCGGTGAACGAGATGACCGGGAGCCGAGGATCGGCGACAAGCTGCGGTGCGACGTCGTTACCGACCGGGAGCACCGAGAACATGCCTTCGGGCAGATCGGTCTCGGCGAGAAGTTCACCCAAGATGAGTGAGCCCAAGGGTGTGGCCGGAGCGGGCTTCACCACGATCGGGGCACCAACAGCGATCGCTGGAGCCACTTTGTGGGCGACTAGATTCACCGGAAAGTTGAACGGGGAAATTCCCAACACCGGTCCATATGGGAATCGCCGAATGATGGCGGCCCGACGCTCGGTGGCCTTCTCGGTATCCAGGCGCTGGAATTCACCGTTGAATCGACGCGCTTCTTCGGCCGCCCACCGGAAAGTCGAGACGGCCCGACCGGCTTCGGCTCGTGCCCAGTTGATCGGTTTGCCATTCTCGGCCGTGATGAGTTGAGCCACCTCCTCTAGGCGCTCAGCAAGCCGATGGGACACGTGCATGAGGGCATCGGCGCGAGTGGCTGCCGAGGTCGCCCGAGCAGCGGCGCGAGAGTCCCAGGCGGCCTGCAGGGCGGTCTCGACCGCAGCGGCATCAGGTACATGGACGCGACCTACGACGGAGCCATCTCCCGGATGGGTGACGTCCAGAAGGGCGCCACCAGTCCACGGCTTGCTCGCGATGAAACTGGGCCATTCCTGGGCGGTGGGGAGTCCGAGCGTGGTCGTCATGGTCCCACGCTAGCGAAGACCGTTAGGGCCCGTACAAAGCGTCGCCGAGACACCGCCGACCCCCTACGATGAGGGCAACTCGAGGAGGAGAAGACATGACCGCAGTGGCTGTCGACAACGGCGTAGCCCAAGAACGCCGACTCGTGACCGAGGTCCCCGGACCGAAGTCCCAAGCCCTCATGCACCGCAAGACCGATGCCGTCTCCGCCGGTGTCGGTGTGGTGTTGCCGGCCTTCATCGAGCGAGCCGGCGGTGGGGTCCTCGTCGATGTTGACGGAAATCACCTCATCGACATGGGGTCAGGAATTGCCGTCACGACGGTCGGCAACGCCAACCCGTACGTCTCGGACGCCGTCGCGGCGCAAGCACACGAGTTCACTCACACCTGCTTCATGGTCACTCCATACATGGGATACGTCGAGGTCAGCGAGGCGCTGAACCGCCTCACCCCAGGAGATCACGCCAAGCGCAGCGCCCTGTTCAACTCGGGAGCCGAAGCCGTCGAGAACGCGGTCAAGGTCGCCCGCCACTACACCAAGCGCACCGCAATCGTGGTCCTCGAGCACGGCTACCACGGTCGCACCAACCTCACGATGGCACTGACCGCCAAGAACATGCCTTACAAGGAGGGCTTTGGCCCGTTCGCCCCGGAGATCTACCGCATTCCCACGAGCTATCCGTTCCGCGACGGTCCTCACGGAGGCAAAGAAGTGGCACTGTGGGCCACGACCAAGATCGAGAAGGAAGTGGGCGCCCATAACGTGGCGGCGATCATCGTCGAGCCCGTGCAAGGCGAGGGCGGTTTCATCGTCCCGGCGCCGGGCTACATCTCCTCGCTGGCCGAGTTCGCCAAGGAGAACGGCATCGTGTTCATCGCTGACGAAATCCAATCCGGGTTCTGCCGCACCGGCGATTGGTTCGCCATCGAGCACGAGGGTGTGGTTCCCGATCTCATCACTACTGCCAAAGGAATTGCCGGCGGAATGCCACTGGCCGCCGTCACCGGACGCGCGGAGATGATGGATGCAGTTCACGCCGGTGGTCTAGGTGGCACCTACGGCGGCAATCCCGTTGCCTGTGCCGGCGCCCTCGGCTCCATCCGCTGGATGGAGGAGAACAACGCATGCGGCTTGGCGCGAGAGATCGAAGCAGTGATGGTCCCGCGACTGAAGGCCATCCAGGAGAACTTCCCGCAGATCGGTGACGTTCGTGGTCGCGGAGCGATGCTCGCCATCGAACTCGTAGAGCCCGGCACCACCAACCCGAACGCCGCCTTGGCTTCAACCTTGAACCAGTACTGCCACCGCAACGGCGTGGTCACACTGACCACCGGCACTTACGGGAACGTCTTCAGGTTCCTGCCCTCGCTGGCAAGTCCTCTGCCGCTAATCGAGGAAGCGCTGACCATCCTTGAGGCGGGTTTCGAAGCGTCGATCTAGTCAAGTCCGCCGATCCTCTGGTCGTAGCCACTGC
This sequence comes from Candidatus Nanopelagicales bacterium, assembly GCA_030836325.1. The sequence goes on along the minus strand of JAURQC010000039.1, from coordinate 4,693 downwards.
GGAGTAGTTCGACGTAGGGAGCAGCGTCGAACGCCTCCGGTCCCATCACGCCGCTGCCCCGCCAAAGGCCGGTTGCCTGAAGTTCAAGTGCCACCACCGGGTTCATGGCCGTTTGCCAGGTGACGGCCTGCGTGCCGTACTCGCGCATGGACCACTCGTTGTCGGTGACGTGGTAGAGGTAGACCGCTTTTGGCCGCCCGTCCTTGAGACCGGTCACGTGCGTGCCCGCGCAGGTCTTGCCCGTCATCTTGTCGCCAAGGGTCAAGGGATCGGGAAGCGCCGCGGCGACGACATCCCTCGGCGAAACCGGGTGACCCTTCACCATCACCGGTTCGGTGCTGTCCAGACCGAGTTTGTGCAGGGTCGACAGAACGTCGATGAACTCCTGGCCGAGCCCGTACTTGAAAGTGACCTTCGTGCAGTCGATCCACCGCGGAATAAGAAGGACTTCCTCGTGCTCGACGTTCACGCACTCCTGCGAACCGATGCCCTCGGGGAAGTCAAAGACTTCCGCCCCACTGAAGGGTTCGGTCGTGAACCAGCCTTTGTCCTTTTCCCAGACCACAGGAGGGTTCAGGCATTCCTCGATGGTGGTCCAGATCGAGAAAGTGGGGGCGAATTCGTGGCCTCGTACCTCGAGGTTCGCTCCATCGCGGATCCCGATTTCATGGACTTCGTCGAACAGATATTGCGCTGCGTACTTTGCTAGGACGTCCGACAGCCCTGGCTCGACGCCCATCCCGCACAGCGCCAGCAACCCGTTATCGAGCCACTGCTGCTCCGTCGCGAACTGTTCATCGCCGAGTTTGACGCCCGTTTGGTTGTGAGGGTCCGTCGGATGGGGCCGCGACAGGCTCATCGCCGTGTCCAAATAGTTGCAGCCGGCGTTGAGGGCGCCGGTGAAAATCGACATGACGAAACGTGGATCGACGAAGTTCGCGACGTGCGTAATGCCGAGCGCGGAACAGGCCTGCGCAATCTCGTCGGTGCTGCTCGCGTCGATGGCGATACCGGTGAAGCGCGCGTCGTCCACCTGTTGAGCGAGAGTCGATGCTCGGTTTTCGTCGTAGTCGGCAATTACCCAGGAATCGAAGAAGTCGCGCCTTTTCGCGATGAGCGCGGCGGAAGTGCCCACTCCCCCGGCGCCGATCGCTAGGACGCGCATTGTCAGTCTCCCGAGCGTCCGTCGAGCAGCGGCTGGCTCGGATCCCAGGATGCACCGGTCTTTCTCTTGGCCATTCCGGAGAGCGCTTCGAGGACCACCCGGTTACCGAGCAGTGCTGTTACGTCGGCGTGATCGAATGGCGGCGAAACCTCGACAACGTCAATACCGAAGAGGGGTACCTCATAGGCGATCTTGCGGACGGCGTCGAGGAGTTCACGCGAGGACAAACCGCCGGGTTCGGGAGTGCCGGTGCCGGGCGCGAGTCCGGGATCCACGACGTCGATGTCCACACTGAGGAAGACGCCGTCGCACTCCTGCATCGAGCTGGCGATGGCCTCGTCGAGAACCTCATCCAGACCGCGGTGGACGATCTCGGTCATCTCATAGGACCGCATGTTCTGATCGGCCATCCACTGGAGGATGTCTGGCGGGGGCCAGTAACCGCGAAGACCTATCTGAAAGAACTTGTCACCCCGGGCCGCACCGGATTCGATGAGTCGCCGCATCGGTTGGCCGTGACCAACCAAGGAACCGAACTCGATGTCTCCGGTGTCCGCGTGCGCGTCGAAGTGGATAACCGAGACCTTGCCCCAGCCTCGTGCTCGGGCGACGCCCGTCACATCCGGCCACGTGATGGTGTGGTCGCCGCCGAGGACCAGTGGTACTGCCCCGGTCGTGGCGATCTGCTCGATCACCTTTTCAAGGTCCGCGCACGAGCGTTGGGCGTCGCCGGAGAACAACTCGACGTCGCCAACGTCGACGACGTTCAGGTCCTGCAACCCGTCCACCCGCATGGCTAGCGAGGGACGCGAACCGTCGTGCCCGAGGTAGCAGGCCGCTCGCATTGCTTGCGGGCCAAATCGCGCGCCGGAGCGGTAGGACGTGCCACCGTCGAACGGGGCGCCCACAATGACAACGTCGGAACCCGAGTACGTCGCGGGATCGTCCAGATCCGCAGCGGGGACGCCGAGGAAGGTGTAGTCCGGGCCGTACTGACTGCCGTAACGCGCCATGGCAGGCCTTTAGTCCGCATCGATGGCTATTGGTGCCGCCTACGATGAGGTATTCGGTCAAGACATGACCACTTTTGATGGGTTGGAGAGTCACGTGTTCGTGCGCATCGCAATCACCTCGGCAGTGCTGACCTCGCTTGTTCTGGTTCCCGTCAATGCCTACGGAGCCCCCGACCCCATGGCCGAGCCACCGGCGCCGGTCAACCTGCGCGAGACAACCACAGCGATGCTGCAACCTGGCGATGTGACCGAGGCACTCGGCGGCGCCACCTCGCAGAACATCGGTTACTACATCCCTACGGGTGGCCAGGATCCATATCCCGTATGTCTCCCGCCCAAGGGCAAGGACGCACTTCCCGATCTGGCAATGACGATCGGATACTTCAGCACCATTGGCGATGTCACGGAACAGGCTGTGGTCTACGCCTCGGCGTCCGCGGCCCGGTCTGCCTGGAGCGGACTCACCAAGCAGATCCGGCGAGCATGCAAGTACTCAGGCAAGGTGGACGGCAAGAAGATCACCATCACCAATGGGACACGCAGCGATGGCGGCATGTGGACGCGTCGTGATTCGAAATCCACCAATTACGCAAGCGAATACACGGTCGTAAACCTCGTCGATGATGCCATCGTGTGGCTGCGCGTAGAGAATCCGACAAGAGCTTCCACAACCACCGCACAACGGGATGGAGTTAGTGCCCTACTTCCGGTACTCACCGATCGCTACGCCTATCGGGCCACCGGCGGAGGTGTGCAGTCAACACTCCTGTCGATTGCTGAGACCGCGATGGTGACTCCCGGGGATATGCCGGCGACCCTTCCCATCGATTCGCCCGCGGATGGTGCGTGGTCCTTCTTTACGGCGAACCTGCCAGGCAGTGTTCCGTTCAACCCCTGCTATCCGGCTGACTCAGACATCCTTCCGGCCGGAACCGGGTCCTTCTCGGCGAGCTTCGGCGGGACCGGTGACATCCAAGCCTCGGGGGCGTCGGTCTGGCAGCAGGTGTTCACGTACGCCGATGATTCGGCAGCCGACGCAGCGTGGAAGCAGTTGTCCTCGCGCATCAAGGAGTGCACGGCGAGTTCCGGAGAGCTGTATAGCAAGACCGACTCCGCGTGGAAAAGCACTGAAGGCACCTCGGCCGTCGCCGTCGATGGCACTCCGGGTATCTACGTCCGCTACATCACAACGCAGGGCGCTAAAGCTAAGGACGCCCGCTTTACGTCCCGGGACTACCAACTGATGCTCAAGGACGGCAGCACCATCTCCTGGCTCAGCTATAGCGCGGGTGTTCCCGGGATCAAGAAGTTGAACATCGACGAACCTGCAGTGAACCAACTTGCGGTCGAGCTGATCGACCGATTCGTCAACACCGTGGTGACACTGGGCTAGTAGCCAGCGTCACTAGGAGTCGAAGCCGAGCCCCATTCGATCGAGCAGCCGCAACCACAGATTGCGCTTTCCTCCATGGGTGTCCGCACGGTGCAGCGACGTCGTCGTCCATTTGATGCCCAGACTTCGCAAGGGTTCAGGTGGGAACGGCATCGGCTGGGACTTGACCATCTCCAGGCGTGTTCGTGTGGTGTCGTGCCCGTCAAGTAGATCGAGGACGGTTTGACCAGCAAACCGGCTCGCACCCACCCCGAGCCCGGTGAAGCCAGCGACATAGGCGACTTTCCCTCTAGCCTCGGTTCCCCAGAACGCGGTGAATCGCGAGCAGGTATCGATGGCGCCACCCCACGCATGAGAGAAACGCAGGCCGTCGATCTGCGGAAATGTCTGGAAGAAGTGTGTTGCTAGACGGGCGTAGGAATCGTCATCGTTCTCGAACTCCGGCCCGAAACCATTTCCCCGGTGATACACGGCGTCATAGCCACCCCACAGGATGCGACCGTCGTCGGTCGGTCGGTAGTAGTGGAATTGGTTCCCCGAATCGCTGATGCCTTCGCGGGCCAGCCAGCCGATGGACTCCCACTGCGCGTGAGAAAGCGGCTCGGTCATCAACACGTAGTCATAGACCGGAACAACGCGATGCCGAACGGCCGAAACCAAACTCGGGAACGCATTGGTCGCCAAGACCGCGCGCTGGGCCGTGATGGTGCGGTCACTGGTGCGCAGTGCCACCCGGTCGTGTTGATCCTCGAGGTCGGTGATTTCGGTGTTCTCGTAGACCCGAATACCGCGCAGTTTCGCCGTTTCCAACAGGCCCCAGGCGAGCCGCGCGGGATCGACAAGAGCTACCGAACGCGAATCTCGAAGGCCCGCGAGGTAACTCGGTGAATGAATGGACTGCCGCAGTGCATCCTGATCGAGAAACTCAACGCCGAGATCGAAGGAGTTCATTGCCTCGACGGTTTCGAGCAACTCGTCTACCTGATGGTCGGCTACAGCAACATCGATTTCGCCCGCACGTCGAAAATCACAATCAATTCCGTTCAATTTGACGAACGTTTCGATGTCCTCGAGGTTCTGCTGACCCAGCGCAAGTAGCGACGGCAGCTCCTCAGGCCAACG
>JAURQC010000038.1 GCA_030836325.1 Candidatus Nanopelagicales bacterium | reverse complement strand
GAGTATGTCGAGAAGGATCCGGCGCTGGAGCGCCGCTTCCAGCAGGTGTTGGTCGATCAACCGTCGGTGGAGGACACCGTGGCCATCCTGCGCGGAATCAAGGAGAAGTACGAGGCGCACCACAAGGTGGTCATCTCCGACTCAGCGCTCGTTGCTTCGGCCACCCTCTCCGATCGTTACATCACCTCGCGCTTCCTTCCGGATAAGGCGATTGACCTTATGGATGAGGCGGCCAGTCGCCTACGGATGGAGATCGACTCGTCGCCTGTGGAGATCGACGTTCTTCAACGCCAGGTAGATCGACTGCGCATGGAAGAGCTCGCGGTGTCCAAGGAGACCGACGAGGCCTCGCAAGAACGCCTAGCCAAGATCCGCTCCGAGATCGCGGACAAGGAAGAAGACCTCATTGGCATGCGCGCAGCCTGGGATGCCGAGAAGCAGGGCCTTGATCGCATCGGTGAGATCAAGGTGTTGATCGACGATCTTCGCGCGACGGCTGACAAGGCGCAGCGCGCTGGTGACTTCGAGCAGGCATCGCGCATTCTCTATGCGGAGATCCCAACTTTCGAAGAAGAGCTCGAACGGGTTACCAAGGAGACCAACGAGCGCGAGGCTGCGATGGTCAAAGAGGAAGTGACCGCGGACGACATCGCTGAGGTTGTTGCCGTATGGACGGGTATTCCGGCCGGCCGTTTGCTCGAAGGTGAAACGCAGAAACTTCTGCGCATGGAAGAAGAACTGGGGCAACGCGTGGTCGGGCAAACCGAAGCAGTGCGCGAAGTCTCCGATGCCGTGCGACGTTCGCGTGCAGGTATAGCCGACCCGAACCGTCCGACAGGATCGTTTCTGTTCCTTGGCCCGACCGGTGTGGGCAAGACCGAGCTTGCGAAAGCACTTGCGGAGTTTTTGTTCGACGACGAGCGCGCGATGGTGCGCATCGACATGAGCGAGTACTCCGAGAAGCACTCGGTATCGCGTCTCGTCGGCGCTCCTCCCGGATACGTCGGATACGAAGAGGGCGGCCAACTCACCGAAGCAGTGCGTCGTCGTCCCTACTCGGTGATCTTGCTCGACGAAGTCGAGAAGGCGCACCCTGAAGTCTTCGACATCCTGCTACAGGTTCTCGATGATGGTCGACTCACGGACGGTCAAGGCCGCACGGTGGACTTCCGCAATGCGATCTTGATCCTGACCTCGAACATGGGTTCGCAGTTCTTGATCGACCTGACCACTCCGTTTGAGGAGCGCAAGGAGCAGGTGCTGAGCGTTGTGCGCCAGCAGTTCCGGCCGGAGTTCTTGAACCGACTCGATGCCATGGTCATGTTCAACCCGCTCGATCGGGAAGAACTCATGCGCATTGCCGGTATCCAGATTGATCAGTTGCAGCACCGTCTGGAGGATCGACGCATCAGCATCGAACTCACCGAGGAAGCCAAGCAGTGGCTGGTGAACAAGGGATTCGATCCGATCTACGGTGCGCGTCCGCTGCGCCGCCTGGTGCAAACGGCGGTGGGCGACAAGCTCGCCGTTGCAATCCTGTCCGGAGAAGTGAAGGACGGAGATTCCGTCGTCGTTGGCACGCAACCCAATGGCGAGGACTTAGTCCTCAACCACTAACCCCTCCCCGTTGCGGCGTCGGTTGTCGGGCTCGAAATCGAGATTTCTCCCCGACAACCGACCCCGCAATAGTGTGGAAGCCGTGGTTGCACGGTGATCCGGACCTTCGCCTCGGACTACGTTCGGGCTATGGCGAGCCGAGTCCCACTTCCCATCCGAGCGATCGAAGTTATGGGCGGAATTGGCATCGCCTTCTGGGTGGTGACGATCATTCGGTCACTCATCGACGATGTGGCGGGAAGCCTAGGTGTCCTGATCGTTGGAGTGATCCTGGGTGGAGCACACCTGGTGGTGGCTCTCGCCGCCCACCGACGGTCCATTGCTTACGTCTACGCCATTGCATTCATCTTCATCGGAGACCTAGCGCTGGCAATCTGGGTGGATCCGCAAGCCTTCGCGCTTGTTGCCTTCACCGTGGTGCTTGGGGTTCTGGCGGCGACGCCATCAGCACGCGCCTGGACGCGCGCTCCAGCTCAGGGTTGATGGTGGCGGGCTGGTCGCTTGCGTAATCCTGCTGCGTGGAGTGATCGGACGATAGTGCGCGAGTCAACAGCGATAGCGCCCTCAGCAATTGCGCAGTCTCGTAGTTCATCGGTGACGTCGTAGTGGTCACCGCCGAAAGCCCGCTCAGGCAGATTCAACCGAGCGGCGAAGGCATGTAGTTCCTCCAGTGACTCGTCGCTGATGAGGTGCGCCCACAAGCGATTCCGCCACGGCCAGATGGCATCGTCGACGAGAATCGTCATGCGTTGAGGCCAGATGTCAGGCGCGAGTTGGCCTCGTTCAGGACCTCCGGCTGCTTGCAGAAAGCCCACCGCACGTACGGAGCAGCGATGCTTTCGTCATCGCACAGAAGTTGATGTGGAATGGCCACAACGCGTGCACGTTCGGCGATATCGCGGCAGAAGGTCAGGCCGTCGTCGTAACCCAGGGGTCGAACATCGGTTGTGAGGAAATACGTCCCTTGCGAGGGCACGACGCCGAGACCGATTTCGCGGAGTCCTCCGGTGAGGAGATCACGCTTGGCCGACAGATCGTGACGAAACTCTGTGAAATACTGATCAGGCATACCCAATCCGTGCGCGATCGCGTACTGAAACGGTCCTCCCGACACGAAGGACAGGTGCTGCCGCACCACCTTCACTGCGCTGATGAGGCGTGCGGGCCCGTACGCCCAGCCGACCTTCCAGCCGGTGAAGGAGAAAGACTTCCCACCCGATCCGATCGTTACCGTGCGCTCCCACATCCCCGGAAGCGTCGCGATAGGGATGTGTCGGTGATCGTCGAACCACAGGTGCTCGTAGGCCTCGTCGCTGATGACGATGAGGTCGCGCTCAATCGCGATCGACGCGATGGCTTCGAGTTCCGCACGAGTGAAAACCACTCCCGTGGGGTTGTGCGGTGAGTTGATCAGTAGAACTTTGGTGCGCGGCGTGATTGCGTCGCGGAGTGCGTCGATATCGGGCCGTAGGTCTGAGCCAGCCAGGGGGACTCCGATGCGAACACCGTCGGCGAGTGAAATACCAGCGGCGTAGATGTCGAACCAAGGTTCGAACATGATTACTTCGTCACCGCGTTCGATCAAGGCCATGAGCGCGGACTGGATGGCCTCTGAAGCTCCAGTGGTGACGACAACGTCAGTGTCAGGGTTGACTGCCAGGCCATAGAAGCGGTCAGCGTGGGTTGCAACCGCGTGACGGAGTTCGGGGATTCCTGGTGCCGGCGGGTACTGGTTGCCACGACCATCGGCGATACATTCCCGAGCAACCTGGGCGATCTCGGCTGGACCGTCGGTGTCAGGAAATCCCTGCCCGAGATTGATCGACTCGGTGCGACGCGCGAGGTCGGACATCTCCGCAAAGACGCTCGTTGCATGTTCACGCATGCGACCGACCAAAGGTGAATCCACGCACGGAACGGTAGCGAGTGGGCTCAAACCCCGACCCCCACCTCGTTTCCCCCGGATTCCGGCCGAAGCGAACAGAATGTGCGGGATACCGGGGGAATCAAGCCAGATGCCCCGGAATCCGGGGGAAACGAGGGGTTAGCGTGGGTGCGTGGCAATCGAGGATGTGGTTGGCCCGGATACGGGAGTCGGGGAATGGCGACTGAGCGCGGCTGCCGAAGAGGTGCTCGGCGCTATCGCCGACCGTGCCGCGGAATCAGACGCCCATGGGATCTCCCGCGATGAGATCGACGCACTAGCGTCGGTTGGTCTGCTGGGCACCGCGCTCGAGCCAGTGGCTCGGCAACGGGAAGTCGCCGAGCGCATCGCTATGGCCGATGCATCCGTGTGGTTCTGCTGGGCGCAGCACCAAACCCCGCTCAAAACATTGGCCTCCGCTGAACCGGGGGACCACGCTCCCCTGGTCGACGAAATCAAGTCGCGCTGGCTTGCGGGATTGAGTGACGGATCCTTCCTCGGCTCTGTCGCATTCGCACACCTGCGTCGCCCGGGTACACCGAATCCGGTTGCCGAGCGAGTGCATGGCGGTTGGTCGATTTCGGGAACGCTCGATTGGGTGACGTCCTGGGACATCGCGGACGTCATGTTGCTGATGGTTCGCGGCAGTGGTGACTATGTGAACTCGATCATCTGCGCCTACCTTGCTGCCGGCCGCGATCCGGCGTACCTCGAGGGCTTGCACGTTCACGAGCCGTTGAAACTCCTGGCGATGTCCGGAACTCATACGCGGCCGATGACCCTGGATGCTGTTGAGATTCCCGACACAAATGTGGTCGCATTAATGAATTTCGACGACTGGTCGCGCGCGGACGCGACCAAGACGGTGGATGTAAATCCTGCAACCTTCGGTGTGATTCGTGGAGTCCTGGGTGATCTCGCAACAACGGCAGAGCGTCGTGGTGATGAGCAGATGCGCGTCCTCTCGGCCTCCTTGGCCGAGCGCACACGTCGGCTCCGCCGTGCGGCCTACGGCGCGATGGATGACGGTGGCGACGCCGATCAACGTGTGGAGCTCCGGGCGCATGCTCTTAGACTCGCGGTTGAGGCGACCACGGCGGTCATCACAGCGCAGGCGGGAGCCTCAATGCGCACTGGATGCAGTGCCGAGCGTCGCCTACGTGAAGTGATGTTCCTTCAGGTGCAAGCGCAGACAGCCAGAACTCGGGCGGCGTCGCTGGCGTTACTCGGGACCGCCGACTAGTTCACAACGATCGGAGCAGACACCGGGGAGCTCCCGGTTGCATTCCCAGAGATCGCCTCAATGCGAAGCTCCGCACTTGGAGGAACACTCTCGATCCGGCACGTTGCGCGCCGCTTTGCAGACTTCAGGGCGCTGGAACACGAGTAGGTCTGGCTGGTCGTGGTGTCGGTTGCTGTCGCAGCTACCGCCGATACGGATGTGCCATCGAGAGGTGCGGTTATGCGCAGCCGGATCCCACTGGAATCGCGATTGAGGACGTCCACGTTGGGCGCGAGGATTGGTGCCTGATCGGGCAGCACTCCTGCGGCGATCAAAAAGTCCGATGCTGCTGCAACCCGCGTATAGACGCCAGGCGCGAGTGTGGCGCATTCCTGGCCCCAACTCACCACACCCATAAGGCGTCGCGCGTCACCGGAGCCGACGGTCAGTGGCCCACCGCTGTCGCCGTCGCACGCGTCCGTTACATCCCCAGCGGGGTCGACGCCGGCCGCGCAGATCATCGTGCGTCGATCGGCATAGCGTCGAGTGAATCCGTCGAACTTGACGTCGTCGATCCGATAAGCCTTGCCGCTTCCGCACGAAGCGTTCGGGAAGATCTCGACGTTCGCCACCTTAAGATCACGCGGATAGCGATTGCGTTCGCTACTCGTATTGCCCCATCCCGCGACTTTCGCAGAAGTGCCGGGAGCGCTGTAAGCAGCGATATCCGTGCCGACGGGTGGATCGACAGTGGGGAAGCCCTCGACTGGCTGTGCCAGGTAGAGAACGGCGATGTCGTTCAGGTTCGTCTTAACTCGATAGCCGGGGTGGATAGCAAAGTCATCGATTGCGATCACCCGCAACGTCGGTGAGCCGAGATCACTCCCGAACCCGACCAAGATGTCCCGTGTGGGAAGGCGCGAACCGGTTTGCTGATCGACAAGGCAGTGAGCAGCGGTGATCATCGTGGTGGGATTGACGAGGCTGGCTGCGCAGTACTGCGCCTGATAGCCACCGGCCTTTCGAAAAACGTCTGCTTGCAGCAGAGCACCGACAAAGCCGTATTCGGCAGATGAAGCGTCGTCACCGCCAACGACCCCGGGTGCTTTGGTCGTGGCTGAGCGGGAGGCTCGTGGGTCAGTGTCCATTGCGGAACTCGGTGCTGTGAGCAGGCCGCTGACAAGCAGCCCGCCCAGCGCGACCGCGACTAATCGGCGAATAGACACTCCATAACCGTACGTCGGCTCCAGTCGCCGGTGGAGCACTGGTGAGCAAGGATGACGTCATGCCTCGAGCAATGGTCACCGGTCCGACTTCGGGCATTGGTGGCGGGTTTGCTCGTGAACTCGCTCGACAGGGTCACGACCTGCTGCTGGTGAGTAGGAATGCCGAGCGACTTGAACGCCTGGCTAGAGACCTCACTGATGAGTTCGGTGTGACCTGCGACATCGTGAGAGCAGATCTGACCGATCGAGCCGATATCGATCGGGTATGCGAGATTGCGGCAGAGCAACCCGTAGATGTCCTGGTCAATAACGCGGGATTCGGGGTCAAGGGTGGATTCACCTCGACCGAGGCCCTCGACGAGCAACAGATGCTCGACGTTCTTGTCACTGCCGTCATGCGGGTGACTCACGCGGTTGTCCCAGGAATGGTAGACCGCGGACGTGGCTACCTCTTCAACATCAGCAGTGTTGCGGGATGGATCACCGGCGGCACCTACTCGGCCGCTAAAGCATGGGTGACGGTCTTCACCGAAGGGTTGGCAGTTGAGCTATCGGGGACCGGAGTGCGCGCGTTAGCAGTCGCTCCGGGCTTCACGCACACCGAGTTCCATCAACGCGCCGAGATGAACATGGATTCGGTCTCGGAATGGATGTGGTTGGACGTTGACGATGTTGTTCGTCAGGCGCTTCGGGATGCTCGCGCGGGACGTGTGATCAGTGTGGCGGGACCTCAATACAAGGCCCTGACGGCGCTGCTGCGGGTTCTACCGCGACCGCTTGTGCGTCGCGCCACGGGAGTGCGTCTGACGTCCTCTCGTTTCCCGCAGGCGCGCTAAACCGTCCGTAGTTCGCGAACCAATCCGAGCAATTGCTCGTCCGCGTTTTCCTGGGATCTGAGCACAGGCCAACCGCGTAATGAGGTGCCGGTTGCTTCGGTGGAACTCAGCACGAGGACCGGTGATTCGGGCCACGTATCCGTAGCTGGAGGAGCGTCCGGATCGATCAGGACGTAGCCCGAGGTATCGCGATGCTGCGTTCGTAGCGACAACGCGACAGCGGGCAGCATCAGACACGAATCGGCATGCGCGAGCACCACGATCGGCGGATTCAGGTCGGCACCGATCAACGTCGCGCAGATGGACTTGGAGTCGACCGGCGTATCTACGTCGAGCACCGAGAGTCCGTCGTTGGCGAGTGCTTGGATTGCCGCCGATCGATCCACCCACGATGGATCCGGGAGCACCACGACTTCGGCTCCGAACTCGGTCATGCAGACACGCTAGGGCTCTAGGGTGAAGCCATGTCGCATAGCCCCGCCTGGAATGAACTACGACAACAGATCCTTGACAAGGCTGTGGTGCACGGCAAAGTCATTCTTTCCAGCGGCCGCGAGGCTGACTACTACGTCGACCTTCG
>JAURQC010000037.1 GCA_030836325.1 Candidatus Nanopelagicales bacterium | reverse complement strand
CGTCGAAATGGCCACATGAGCAGGGGCTTGAGGTTCGAACTACAGGCCGAGCAGGATGGCGACAACGGCGCAGATGACCGCGAGATACCACAGGACCACGCCGATGGCTGCAATGCGAAGGGGAGCGCGGTATTCGCCGGCTGCGTACTTGAAGGCATTCGCGTACACCTTCGAGAACTTGGTGGCCTCCTTGCGAGCATCACCAGACGGGTCACGCTGGGACCAGTAGCCCCTCTCGCTGGATAGACCCAGCAGGACGAAAACGACTCCGAAAATGGCGAGCGCGATAGCGAAAATCCACATCGTCTCGGCGGGAATGCTCATGCAGCGGAGCGTAGTGGGCCGTACTACCGGTTGGGCGTTGGAGATTGCCTCGGTGCTACATCCCCTGGTGTCCGTTTTGCCCCTATGTCGCAAAAATGTCTCACGAAGGTGGGATACATGTCACATCCCGTATGTCCGATTTACCCCGACACGCCAGACACGTCACAGGCCGATGAATGGTCAACTCATTGCCGAACTCACAGCACTCCCGCTGGCTACCTATGTCACCGGGATGGGCTGCGTCCATCACCCCGGACGACGTGAGAACCGTCGCCGGCGGACGCCTGCCCAGGGGAGTTCCGCCGATCAGACCGACGGTCGGTGGAGCGGAGACCTGTGTTGTGGCCCCGGTGTCGCGAAGGCATCCGGGCCGACCCAGAAGGTTGCATGACCTCAGCACGTCGACTGTGGACCCGTCGAACAACGGGCATCGCAATGATCGTGGCCGCAGCAGTGGCCATCCCCTCCGTCCTGGTGACGGCCAATGCCGTGGGCCGTCCTCCCGTTGGAGCAGGGCCGCTACCCGCAGCTCAGGCGCCGAGCCACTTTGCCGCCGTTGCAAGTAAGCGAGCAGGTGCCCGCGACTCGATGACCCCGGCGGCCAGCGCAGCGGCGATCAATGTCCAGCGGGTCCAGATGCAGCGGGCGATGGTCGAATTCACCACTGAGTCGCCTGAGACGACCGATATGCGCGGGGTCGAGCCAAGCCTGTACCAGGGCGAGTTCTTTGATCCGAAGTCCGAGCAGATCCGTCAGTGCATCGTCAAGCGTGAAAGCGAAGGTCAGTACGACGTCCGCGGCGGCGGTGGCAACCGCTATTACGGCGCCTACCAAATGTCCGATGCCCTTGCCGATGGTGCAACCCACATGATGCTCAAGGAGCACAAGAAGATTCTCGGCGAGAAGGCTGCACAATCCTTGATGAAAGAACTGCGGGCGACGCCACTGAACGAATGGCCTCGTTACTGGCAGGACGCCGCATTCAGCACTGTGTTCAACTGGGAGTCACCCGGTTCAGGTGCGAGCCACTGGGCTGGCGGCCGCTGGCACTGCTGAGCGAGCAGCCGGGCAATAGGCTCCGCTGCGTGGCGTCGACGACAGGTCTGATCGATCGACGCCCGCACGTGAGCATCGACCAAATCCTCGGGGATCTGGTTCCACCGCCGCATTTCCGCAACGTTGGTTTTGACACCTACATCCCTGGGGATCCAACGCAGGAAGCTGCGGTCGCTGCACTCCGCGCATTTTCTGAACGCATCGGCAACCCGCGAGCGGCCAAACGTGGCTTCTTTCGTCGCGCTGCACCGCCGGAAGGTCGAGCCGGGGTCTATCTCGACGGTGGGTTCGGTGTTGGCAAGACCCACCTCCTGGCTTCGTTGTGGCGCAGCGTCGACGGTCCCAAGACCTATGGGACGTTCGTGGAGTACACCAACCTGGTTGGGCTCTTGGGGTTTCGCCAGGCCGTTGAAGTCCTGAAGGGCAACCGACTGGTCTGTATCGATGAGTTCGAACTCGATGATCCCGGCGACACCGTCTTGATGTCCACCTTGCTCGGCCAGTTGGTCGATGCCGGCGTGTTCCTTGCAGCTACGTCCAACACTCTTCCCGAGAAGTTGGGGGAGGGGCGATTTGCCGCGGAAGACTTCCTCCGGGAGATTCAGGGTCTGTCTGCCCACTTCGACGTTCTTCGGATTGATGGGGAGGACTACCGCCACCGTGGGGCGCCCGACGCACCCGCCCCCTTGACCACCGAGCAAGTCGACGAGGTTGTCGCAGCAATCCCCGGGGCGACCCTCGACCACTTCAGTGATCTGATGCGATTCCTGCCGGAGGTGCACCCCTCGCAATACGGCGCGCTCGTGGACTCGATTCCGCTCGTTGGACTCGAAGAAGTCAGGACGCTCAGCGACCAGGCCCAGGCCTTGCGCCTGGTTGTCCTCGTGGACCGGCTCTACGACCGAGACGTCCCGGTAGTCGCTAGCGGTGTACCCCTCGATCGGCTCTTTTCCGAGCAGCTCCTCAAAGGCGGCTACCGCAAGAAATACTTCCGGGCGATTTCCAGGCTCGTGGCGTTGGCCAGGGAAGGCCAAGAATCATCCGTCTAGTGGTTGGATGCTGCTGTGGAAATCGACAGCATCCTTTCCGGTCTCGGTGCCGGCATCGTCATCGGCCTGATCGCCCGAATCCTGGTTCCCAGCATGCAGCCCATCGGCTGCCTCATGACGATCCTGCTCGGAGTCGTGGGCGGAGCAGCGGGTGGTCTCCTTGGCTCCGCCGCAGGGTGGGGCTTTTGGCTCACTTTTGCCACGCAAATCGTCATCGCGGCGATCCTGGTAGCAATCGTCGCGGCGTTGTTCCGCAGGGGAGATGCGGGGTCCTAGCACCCCTATTTTGATTTCCGTGCCTGTTTCTTCGCCAATCTCGCGCGATCTTCTGCTATCCATGCTCAATGCATTTCTCAAATTCAAACGTGAAGAGCAAGGTGGTCGCGCTGGCTGCCAGCGTCGCCTTGGGTGCAGGCAGCGTGGTCGCGGTGGCTTCGACGGCGGCGGCGGCGCCTGGGGACACCCAGACGTTCACGCTGCCCTTTGAGTCAACGGGCGTCACCAGCATCGGATCAACCGGATGGGCCGTGGGCTCAGATGGCACGAATAGCTCTATCTCAAGGATCAGTCCGGAGGGCGCTGTCGCATCGGTGACGGTGCCGGGTTTCGCCCAGTCGATTGCGGCTGGACCGGACGGAAACGTATGGGTTCCGATTCGGACGCGAAACGAGATCCTTCGAATCGACCCGAACCTGAATGTCACGACATTCTCGGACGGACTCCCCGCGAATCTCGGCATGGCCTCGATCACGGCTGGACCGGATGGGGCGATGTGGTTTTCGGCATTTCAATCCAGCCAGATCGGCAAGATCACAACTGCGGGCGCCGTGACGCTGTACAGCACCGATGGGCTCCAGCCCCGGACGATTGCTGCCGGACCATCGGGTAGCAATGTTCTGTACTTCGGGGCTACCGGTTCCGAGCTTGGGCGTATCACAACCGCGGGAACTGTAAGCAAAGTTCAATCGGCTAACGGTGTGACGATTACCAATTTCCCGGTTGCTGCAGGCGATGGCACCTGGTTCGTTCTCGTTGCCGGAATTGACGTGCTCGCACGCGTTGCTGGAAGTATCTCACTCCTCAACGCGGCAGCAAATCAGAACTCCGACGACTTCACCGGTTCAACCACCGCGGTTAACGGCGGATTCTGGGTCTCCGCCGGCTCGAACAACAAGGTGATTCGTTACGACAAGGACGGAACCTTCATTGAGGAATATGCGGTGGCCGGGCCGTCCTCGCTGCATCAATCCGCTGCCGATGGATCGTTGTGGATCAATGCCGGCGGCAACACCGTGGTCAAGATGAACGTCGCGGTTGTGCCGGTCTCTACAGAGGCACCTTCGATCACACCGACCGAGGGAATCGTCCCGGGATCGACCCTCACGGTGAGCAACGGGACATGGAATTTTGCAGACGGAGCCACCTATGCGTACTTCTGGCAACAGTGCGCCAACAGCGACCCCGCTACATGCGGTCCGCTAGCTGGTGCCGTGTTGCAGACCTACACCGTCGCGGCCACCGACATAGGCAAGTACGTTCGCGGCTGCGTCCTCCCGACCACGCCAAGCGGGCCGGCTGCTGCAGCCGCATGTTCCGCGCCGGTCGCGATGGGTTCCACGGCGCCACCGCCCAACCCGACTCCGAATCCACCGACTCCGGCGACCGGTGAAACCGCGTCGATCGGCAATGGCGTGATCATGGAACTGGATGCGCCGTCCAAGCAGAAGCGTGGAAAGAAGGCTTGGTACGAGGTGGCCTTCACCGCAACCGATGTTCAGGGTTCAGTCGTGTTCGAGTTCTCTAAGGGAAGCCGAACTAAGACCAAGACGGTGGCAATTCAAGATGGCATCGCGGAGTACCGGTGGAAGACCCCGAGGAAGTGGCGTAAGGGTCGCACCACGGTCACGGCGACCTTCGTCCCGTCGGCTGGTTCTCCGTACACGGCAGCTGAAGTGCTCGATCGAGTTCGCATCCGATAGCAGCATCAACAGCGAAGGGCCTCGGGAAAGCCTCCCGGGGCCCTTCGCTATGGGCGTACGGTGCTCCTATGACTGACAACCGGCAAATCACGCTGGCTAAGCGACCCGAAGGCAGCGTTGATGAAAGTTGTTTCGCCGAGAAGCAGGCCGCAGTTCCGGCCCCGGCACCCAGTGAGGCCCTTGGGAAGGTCGAATGGCTGTCGATCGATCCGACCATTCGCATGTGGATGGCAATGGACACCTACCTTCCTGCGATCGAGATCGGCGCACCTATTCGAAGCGCCGGCCTCGTGCGGGTAGTCGAGTCCGAAAACCCCAAGCTTCCGGTGGGCACTCTGGTCTTCTCCACTCCCGGGTGGCAGGAGTACTCCATCGTCAGTGAGCGAGATCAGGTAGTTCCGGAGGGCGTGGACCCAACTGCCGCCCTGAGCATCTTCGGAATTACTGGCATCACCGCCTACTTCGGGCTCTTGGACATCGGTCGTCCTTCCGAGGGCGACACCGTCGTCGTTTCCGGAGCCGCAGGATCAACCGGCTCCATCGTCGGGCAGATTGCGAAGATCAAGGGTTGTCGAGTCATCGGAATCGCAGGTACCGACGAGAAGTGCGCGTGGCTCACAGACGAACTCGGCTTCGATGGTGCCATCAACTACAGAACAGAGAATGTTGCCAAGGCGCTTCGGGATCACTGTCCAGACGGCATCAACGTCTATTTCGATAACGTCGGAGGAGACATCCTTGAGATGGCTATCGCCAACCTCGCTTTGCACGGTCGAATCGTGATGTGCGGTGCGATTAGTCAATACAACGACGACGCTCCCACACCTGGCCCCCGCAACCTCTCGGCGCTCATTTCCAAGCGCGGGCGTATCGAGGGCTTCATCGTTTTGGACTACCTGAAGCGCTCTGGCGAGGCAATTCAGGATCTGGCGACATGGCTGATGGAAGGCAAACTTACGTACAAAGTCGATGTTATGGAGGGCCTTGAGTCTGCTCCCGAAGCATTGATGAGACTCTTCAGCGGCGCGAACGCTGGAAAGATGATGGTGCGCCTGTAACGGGAGCCGGGGAATTTCCACGCCTGTTTCGGGTGG
>JAURQC010000036.1 GCA_030836325.1 Candidatus Nanopelagicales bacterium | reverse complement strand
GCCCGATCGACGAACTGTCAGGTGCTGACACTCGCGCAGTGCTGCTTCCACGAGATCGGCGATCTGATGTTCGTCGTGGGACTCACTGGGAATATCGACAAGCGCGGCAGTGAGGTCGACGACGTCCGCTGAGAGATCAAGGTGCACGTGGATACGGTAGCCCGGTGAGCAATGTGACTATCGACGAGCAACTGACCCCGGTTACAGGACCAGCTTCTGCGTTGGGCCTGGCAACCATGGACGGCGAGGACGTCCTAGACGTCTGGTATCCCCAGCCCACGCTCGGAACCGAACTCATCGATGTACCCAACCTGGATGCTGCCACCAAGAGCGACGAGCTTCGCGGTGTGCGAACGGTAACCGTCCGGACGGTCATCGAGGATCTGGCCGAACCTCCGGTCGATGCCGCCGACGCCTACCTGCGCTTGCACCTTCTCTCCCATCGATTGGTACGACCACGCACGATCAACCTCGACGGCGTATTCGGAAAGTTGCCGTTGAATGCTTGGACCAACCTCGGACCCATTTCTCCCGAGCGCCTCACCGACGTTCACCTACGTGCGAGAGCTAAGGGAGTGCACGTGACCGTGTTCGGGGTGGACCGCTTTCCGCGCATGGTCGACTACGTCGTACCGACCGGAGTCCGGATCGCCGACGCCGATCGCGTTCGCCTGGGAGCTCACGTCGCCGAAGGAACCGTGGTCATGCACGAAGGCTTTATCAACTTCAACGCCGGAACGCTTGGTACGTCCATGGTCGAGGGTCGCATCAGCGCTGGAGTCGTCGTGGGTGACGGATCAGACATCGGTGGTGGAGCATCGATCATGGGAACACTGTCCGGCGGCGGCAAGGAGGTCATCAGCATCGGCAGTGGGTGCCTGGTTGGCGCCAATGCCGGTGTGGGCATTTCTTTGGGCAACGACTCCATCATTGAGGCCGGCTGCTACGTCACCGCCGGATCGAAGGTGTCGCTACCAGATGGCGCGACCGCCAAAGCGCGCGAACTTTCTGGACACCCGAATCTGTTGTTCCGACGAAATTCACAGTCCGGCGCACTCGAAGTGGTCCAGCGCACCGGAAGTTGGGGCGGCCTCAACGCCGACCTCCACGCCAACTCCTGACCGCTTCCCCCGAATCCGGGGGAAGCGGTTAGCGGTAGGTCATGGAGGTGTAGTCGCGAAGGACCTCGCCGACGTACACCTGACGTGGGCGTCCGATCTTGGTAGTCGGATCCTCGATCATCTCGCGCCATTGAGCGATCCAGCCAGGCAGACGGCCCAGAGCGAACAACACCGTGAACATTCGCGTCGGGAAGCCCATCGCCTTGTAAATCAGGCCCGTGTAGAAGTCGACGTTCGGGTACAGCTTGCGCTCAATGAAGAACTCATCGGCAAGTGCGACCTCTTCGAGGCGAAGTGCGATGTCGAGTAGCGGATCATCCACGTTCATCTGCTCGAAGACTTCGTAGGCGGTCTTCTTCACAACGGCAGCTCGGGGGTCGTAGTTCTTGTAGACGCGGTGACCAAAGCCCATCAGTTTGACTCCGGCCTCACGGTCCTTCACTGCCCGGATGAAGCGGTTCACGCCGCCACCAGACGCATGGATATTTTCGAGCATTTCGAGCACCGCTTGGTTGGCGCCACCATGCAGAGGTCCGAAGAGCGCATTGACACCGGCGGACACGGATGCGAAGAGATTCGCGTGGGAAGAGCCCACGAGTCGAACGGTGGACGTCGAGCAGTTCTGCTCATGATCTGCATGCAGGATCAGCAACTGATCCAGCGCACGGGACACGACCGGATTTGCCACGTACTGCTCAGCTGGCACACCGAAGGTCATGCGCAGGAAGTTGTCCTCAAAGCTGTAAGAGTTGTCCGGGTACAAAAAAGGCTGTCCGACCGACTTCTTGTAGGCGTAGGCCGCGATCGTTGGCAGCTTGGCCATCAAGCGAATGGTCGAGATGTGGACCTGCTCCTCATCGAACGGATCGAGTGAGTCTTGATAGAAGGTCGACAGTGCCGAGACCGCTGACGAGAGCACCGCCATAGGGTGCGCATCGCGCGGGAATCCGTCGAAGAAGCGACGTAGGTCCTCGTGGAGCATCGTGTGCTTGGTGATGCTGTCCGAGAATTCCTGGAGCTGCGCCGTCGTCGGTAACTCCCCGTAGATCAGCAAGTACGAGGTTTCCAGGAAAGTCGATTGCTCGGCAAGCTGCTCAATTGGGTACCCGCGATACCGCAGGATTCCGGCCTCGCCATCAATGAAAGTAATGGATGACGAGCACGATGCTGTGTTGACGAAACCGTGATCGAGCGTGACATGCCCCGTCTCCTTCAGCAATGACGAGATGCCCAGGCCCGACTCCCCCACTGTTGAGGGAACGACCGGTAGAGGCACCTCTCCACCCGGATGCTGAAGCGAATAATCAGACACGCGAACCTCCTGCGGGCAGACTACCCATCAGTAACTACCGCCAACAGCGGGGATCCGAACTCTCGTCTGTGAGAAGGCTCACGACGATCAGGGACAATCGAGGCTTATTCCATTAGCCGAGAGATGGCGGCATCTACCCGCTCGTCCGTTGCCGTCAGTGCCACTCGAACGTGGGTGTTGTCGCCGTAGAACGCACCCGGTGCAACCAAGATCCCACGCTCAGCGAACCATCGCGCGGTGTCCCATGAATCCTCACCACGGGTTACCCACAGATACAAACCAGCGACGCTGTCATCAATCACAAAACCTGCGGACTCCAGTGCAGCTGTGAGTAACTCGCGGCGTCGTCCGTACTTTCCTCGCTGTTCGACAACGTGGGCGTCGTCGTTATAGGCAGCCACCGAAGCGCGCTGGATAGGAGCGGGCACCATCATGCCGAGGTGCTTGCGCACCGCCAGCAGGCTGGCAATCACATCTTGGTCACCGGCAACGAAGCCAAACCGGTATCCGGCCATCGACGAACGCTTGGACAGAGAATGAAGCGCAAGCACGTTGGTGAGATCGCCGTCGTTGACCCGCGGGTCGAGAATGGAAATCGGTTCTTGTTCCCAGCCCAGTTCGATGTAGCACTCATCGCTGACAACGACGATGCCCTGCCGGCGACTCCACGCAACGATCTCTCGAAGGCGATCGACGGACAGCACCGATCCAGTCGGATTGCTTGGGCTGTTGAGCCACAACATGGATGCGTTCTCAACGCTTTCGACATCGTCGGTAGCGACAACCTCCGCCCCAGCGACGAGCGCTCCAACGGCGTATGTCGGGTAGGCGACTTCGGGAATAACGACGACGTCTGAGCCGCCCACACCAAGACCTGTGGGTAACCACGCCACCATTTCCTTAGAACCGATGGTGGGAAGGAAACCGACGTCATCGACGCCCAGCCGGCGAGCCATCCAGCCGGTGCAGGCTTCAGCTAGTTCGGGAAGCCCAGCGGTTGTCGGGTATCCCGGCGAGTCGGCAGCCTCGCGCAGCGCCTGCTGAACCACAGCGGGCGTGGGGTCGACGGGCGTGCCAACCGACAAGTCGACGATGCCGTCGACGTGCTCGCGGGCCCGGGCAGCAACTGGTGCCAGCGTGTCCCATGGAAAGTCAGGTAACCGGAGGCTCATCCGGTCACCGCCGAACTACGCGTCCTCTTTAGGAGGAACGTTCGCAAGAAGCGCGGCATCAAACGTCTGCGCGCCGAGCTTGGCTGCACCACCCGGGGATCCAAGATCAGCGAAGAACTCCGCATTGGCAGCGGTGTAGTCCGTCCACTCATCGGGAACGTCGTCCTCGTAGAAGATTGCCTCGACCGGGCAGACCGGCTCGCACGCTCCACAGTCCACGCACTCGTCGGGCTGGATGTAAAGCATCCGATCGCCCTCGTAGATGCAGTCGACGGGACACTCTTCGATACACGACTTGTCCTTGACATCCACACACGGGAATGCGATGACGTAGGTCACCTCGAGCCTCCG
>JAURQC010000035.1 GCA_030836325.1 Candidatus Nanopelagicales bacterium | reverse complement strand
GCCCCCTTGCTCCTGCTAATCGCAGTCGCGGGCCCCCTTGCTCCTGCTAATCGCAGTCGCGGGCCCCCTTGCTCCTGCTAATCGCAGTCGCGGGCCCCCTTGCTCCTGCTAATCGCAGTCGCGCTGCCACTCCGCCGCCACCCGCTCCTCAGCCCGCAAGTACTTTTCGGTCTGCTCCGCCGCCACGGATTCGATCGTCCCGCCCACGAACGGCACCGACGCCTTGAACGTCCCGGCCGTTACGACCTTCGAGCCACTGCTGTCGGGGGAGAGCTCCAGTGAGCCGCTAAACGCCAATGGTCCGCTGAACTCCACCCTCACATCGCCCGTTCGTGATCCATCGGCGCCAGCGGCAGACCAGACCTGCGTCTCGGTCGCTGAGATCGTCTCCCCGACGAACTTCTTCGCAGGTGCAGGGACGTCGGCCGGCAGAACGCGCGTTGATGTGATGGTGGTCGACCCATCCGGTGCTTCATTGATGTTGACGGTCGTCTCCATCGAGCCGGTCGCTGCGCATTTGATCTGAACGTATTCGGGATCGGTCAGCATCCTGAAAACAGTCACGGGATCGGAATCGAAGGACTGGCGGTAGGTGAATTCCTTGCCCATGACGCTCCCAACTGAAGATTTCTATCGTCCAGCGTTCCAAGAGGTCTACCGTAGGCGATAGCGAATGCTGCAATGCCAAAGGTGACAAGGGGCGATAGTCGTGACTGACATCGAGCCACCGTCGTGGCGTCACCACCTCCAGGAATTTGCTGACCAATATGACCGAATTTTTGCGGCTCGCTTCTACCGCTATCTCTCCGATGAGGAGATGTCCGGTCACGACGTCATCACGATGGTCAACGACATCCTCGCGATGCGCGAGTGGGCGCAGCACCGACCGGCCAACACTGCCCTCGTTCGGTCATGGACCCCGCCGATCCAAGGAGTGAGCTACTCGGTGATTGAGGTCGTAACCGATGATATGGCTTTTCTTGTCGACTCGGTGACCGCCAATCTCGTGCACGGCGGCCGAAACGTCCACTTGATCGTCCACCCGCAGTTGGCGGTGCGTCGTGACTCCGACGGCAATCTGCTCGAGATCCTTGATGTGGACGTCGATGAAGCACCCGTTGATGCCATCCGCGAGTCCTGGATGCGCATCGAAGTAGAGCGGGACTTTGTCTCTGACGATCTGGACCCGATCGTTGCTTCGACCAGACGAGTGCTCTCTGATGTCCGCAAAGCCGTCACTGACTGGCAAGCGATGCGTGATCAGGCAGAACACATCGCGCAAGAGCTTGTGAGGAATCCACCGCAAGGCGTTGATTTACGTGAAGTGCACGAGGCACGCGCCTTGCTGGAGTGGCTGGCGGATAACAACCTGACGTTCCTTGGCTATCGCGAGTACGACCTCATCACTGTGGAAGGTGAAGATGCCCTGCGCCCGGTGCCCGAAAGTGGGCTGGGCATTCTGAGACAGGATGCAAACGACGATGACGCTGTGTCTTTGAGCTTCGCCATTCTCCCCACAGCCGTGCGCACCAAAGCCCGCGAGTCGCATGTGCTGGTGATGAGTAAGGCCAACTCGCGGTCGACCGTCCACCGCGCTGTGTACATGGACTACATCGGCATCAAGACATTCAATTCCGCCGGCAACGTCACGGGTGAGCGCCGGTTCCTCGGGCTCTATGCCGCGTCCGCTTACAACCACAGCGTCGCCGACATTCCAGTGCTCCGGGGCAAGCTCGACTACGTCATGCGTGAGCTGGACTTTGTTCCCGGCTCGCACAGCGCCAAGGATCTACTGCAGTTCATGGAGACCTATCCGCGTGATGAGCTCTTCCAGATTCATCCGCACCTGCTGACGCTCTTCGCCGAGTCGGTGATGCATCTGCAAGAGCGCAGGCAGACGCGGCTTTACATCCGCCCTGATGACTACGGCCGCTTCCTTTCGTGTCTGGTCTATTTGCCGCGCGATCGCTACACAACCGGCGTTCGGCTGAAGATTGAGTCGATCCTGATGGAAGCGTTCGGCGGAACGTCGACCGAGTTCACCACTCGCGTAAGCGAATCCGTCCTGGCGCGGTTGCACTATGTGGTGCACGTTCCCGTGGGGCAGGGAATCCCAGCATTCGATGAGGAGGACCTCCAAGACCGCGTCGCGGCTGCCACCCGTTCGTGGCGGGATGAATACGACCGGATCTTGGTCGATCGCGTGGGGGAGTCGGAGGCTCCTGCGTTGCTCAAGATCTACAACGACGCATTTCCCGAGTCCTACAAAGAGGACTTCGATCCCACGACCGGCGTGGATGACACGTTGATCATCGAAAGGCTGGAGCCGGCCGAACTCTCATTGCGCCTTTATGCACCGCTTGTCAGTGACACCCGGGACATGCGTTTCATCATGATGCGGGTCGGTCAGGCGATGCCGCTGACGCAGGTGTTACCCATCTTGCAGCGGCTCGGCGTCGACGTGATCGATGAGCATCCGTACGAGATCGAACGAGTCGACCGTCCATCCGCGCGCATCCTGGACTTCGGAGTCACCCTTCCCGAAGGGGCGCTGAAGAACTACGAGACCTTGTTCGTGCGATTCAGCGAAGCGTTCCGAGCTTGCTGGGACGGTCGCTGCGAAGTCGACTCGTTCAACGCACTCGTCGTCCTCGCTGGAATGGACTGGCGAGAGGCCATGATCCTTCGCGCCTACGCCCGCTACTTGCGTCAGATCGGGATCACTTTCGGACAGGGCTACCTAGAACAGGCGGTTCTCGACAACGCGCATATTTCGAGGATGCTCGTTGAGCTGTTCCAAGCTCGGTTCGACCCGCAATTCCCCACTGACCGGGAGCAGACGCAAGTGCGTCTCGTTGAGCGCATTGAGCAGGCCCTGGATTCGGTGATGAGCCTGGATGCCGATCGCATTCTGCGGCAGTTCCTGGCTCTCATCCTGGCCACGGTTCGCACGAACTTCTTCACTATTTCGCTCACAGGCGATGAGCGTTGCTCGGTTTCCTTCAAGTTGGAGCCAGACAGCATTCCAGATCTTCCGCTGCCCAAACCGAAGTTTGAGATCTGGGCCTACTCACCGCGTGTGGAGGGTGTGCACCTGCGCTTCGGTCCTGTTGCCCGCGGCGGCCTGCGTTGGAGCGATCGGCGCGAGGACTTCCGCACTGAGATCTTGGGTCTGGTCAAGGCGCAGGAGGTCAAGAACGCCGTGATCGTGCCGGTCGGTGCCAAGGGTGGCTTCTACCCCAAGAAGCTGCCGGATCCTACGATCGATCGCGAGGGTTGGATCAAAGAAGGTCGAGCGGCGTATCGCGAGTTCATTTCGTCGATGCTGGAGATCACGGATAACCGCGTGGGTGGCCAGATCGTTCCTCCGGAGAAGGTTGTTCGCCACGACGGCGACGATCCGTACCTGGTGGTAGCGGCGGACAAGGGCACAGCATCGTTTTCCGACCTTGCCAATGAGATCGCCGCCGAGCACCACTTCTGGCTCGGGGACGCGTTCGCTTCCGGAGGTTCGGTCGGCTACGACCACAAGGCGATGGGCATTACAGCCAAGGGCGCATGGGAATCGGTCAAGCGGCACTTCCGTGAACTCGACATCGATACCCAAGCCCAGGACTTCACCGTGATCGGCATCGGGGACATGAGCGGGGATGTCTTCGGCAACGGCATGCTCCTGAGTCAACACATCAGACTCATCGCGGCATTCGATCACCGACACGTGTTTGTCGATCCGAATCCTGATGCTAAGACATCGTTCGCCGAACGCCAACGCCTGTTTAATGAATCTCGCTCGTCGTGGGCCGACTACAACACCGAACTCATCTCTGCTGGTGGCGGCGTGTTCAACCGGGCTCTGAAGTCGATCCCGATTTCCGCCGAGATGAAGGACGCTCTCAACATTCCCGAGACGCTCACCACGCTCACCCCAGCCGAACTTGTGCACGCGATCCTGCAGGCCCCCGCCGATCTGCTGTGGAACGGGGGAATCGGCACGTATGTGAAAGCCCAGAACGAGACCAACCTTGAGGTTGGTGACAAGGCGAACGATGCCCTACGCATAAACGGCAACCAATTACGCATCAAAGTCGTGGGGGAGGGCGGGAATCTCGGGCTCACGCAGCTCGGCCGAATTGAGGCCGCTCGTCATGGCGTAAAACTCAATACCGACGCCATCGATAACTCTGCCGGTGTGGACACCTCCGACCACGAGGTCAACATCAAGATCGCACTGGAGTCCGCAATCGGGGACGGCACCCTGAATCCTGATGCGCGGGCCTCATTGCTCAAGGACATGACGCTGGAAGTCTCAACAGCGGTGCTGCAGGACAACTACGACCAGAACGTGGTCCTCGGCAACGCGCGCCGCGGAGCGCCGGCGCTGATCAGCGTCCACCAGAGAATGATCCGATACCTCGAGCATCAGGGCTTGTTGGATCGAGCGCTGGAGTTCCTTCCCGACGATGAGGAATTCGCAACGAGGAGAGCAGCGGGGGAGGCGATGACGTCACCGGAACTAGCGGTCCTACTGGCCTACGCAAAGATCGCCCTGCTGGCGGATCTAAACGAGTGCGGGCTCAGCGACGATTCCTGGTTTGAGCGAACTCTCGTGGACTACTTCCCACCGACGATGCGAAGCGACTACCGCGAAGGGATCACCGATCACCCGCTGCGCAGTCAGATCATCAACACGGTCGTCACCAATCGACTGCTGAACGTTGGTGGTATCACGTTCGTCTTCCGCGCAGTCGAAGAAACCGGGGCAAGCGCTGAGCAAGTAGTGCGTGCAGCCCTCGCTGCGATGGAAGTCTTTTCGATCGATGAAATGTGGGACTGGGTAAACCGGCTCGACAATCTTGTCTCCACGACCGCCCAGAGTGCTTTGCAACTTGAGACCAGGCGTCTGCTCGATCGGGCGACGAGATGGTTTCTGCAAACACGCACCGGCGACATCGTCATTGCCGAGCAGGTCGCGTACTTCCACCCTGTCATCTCGAAGCACGCACACGGTGTCTCATCCATGCTGCAGGGCAACGAGGCTGCACGATACGAGAGACTCACCAAACGATTCATGGATGCCGGGGCGCCTGAGGATCTCGCGCGCCAGGCTGCCAGCAGCCTCGATGTTTTCCTCTTGCTGGACATCACCGACATCTGCGCGAAGACCAACGAGTTGTCCGAGACAGTCATTCCGCTGTACTTCACGCTCTCGGATCGTTACGACATGGATCGCACCCTGCTGAGCATCACGGCGCTTCCTCGAGGAGATCGGTGGACGGCGCTTGCCCGCCAGGCGCTGCGCAGCGATCTTTACCAAGCGATTGCTGCCCTGACCGTCAGCATCATCAACGACACCGATTCCGCCCAGAGCCCCGGTGATCGCATTCACGCATGGGAAGAGGCGAATGCCGAGGGTGTTGCCCGAGCCCGTGCAACGCTCGAGGAGATCAACGCCGTGGAAGAACCAGATCTGGCGACGTTGAGCGTGGCCCTCAGGGTTCTTCGAAATCTCATTGCGTAGCCCGCATTGCGGTGCAGGCTGCGAGACTATTGTGCGGTCGATCAACGATGGGAGATGTCATGAGGCGTATGTGGGTGCTGGGTGCCGTAGTTGTATTTGCAGTGGGTGGAGCGGTCCCCGCTCAAGCAATGGGTTCTAGCGATGCTTACGAGAACCTCCAGGTGGGTGTCACGTACACCGTCTACGAGCCGTCGTACACCGCCGGCCTGAAAGCCCAGCACATCGGTGGCAATGACCTGTGTCCGAAAGGAACAGAAGAAAACGTTGTTGCCATGTACGGAAAGGGCAGTGGTCGCCAATTCACGATCTTCGAAGGCAACCCGATGTGTCAGGACATCGCAACCAGCGCGGTCGTGATGACGCGGAAGGTCCAGGGTGCGACGGCGACCGTCGTGGCCTACTGCGATCCGGAGACGATCAAGAAATGCAAG
>JAURQC010000034.1 GCA_030836325.1 Candidatus Nanopelagicales bacterium | reverse complement strand
GAGATTGTCACCAGTGAGGAGGAGTGGCCTTCACAGACGTCCAAGTTGAAGTATGCGATAAGCGGTACGTGTTGCGGATGGTTTGAAGATGAGTTCTTGATCTATGTGGACAGGATGCAGTCCGGCGGCCCCTGTACGGAGGTTGACGCTCGCCAGGAGTTCTACCCGTTTCAGGCCGGGGAGAACGCGGACGGGTGTGAGCTTGAGATCGACCATTGGCATCTCATGGCTCGATATCTCATGCACATCACATCGCCCGAGACCGCAATGGTTTCGATTCTGGAAGATTCGTGGCGCCTGGGATGGCACGGCTCGTTCAGAGAGCACGTCGGGATGACGATGGACGACTTCTACGACGAGTACGAGTTCTATATGGAGACGTATGACCTATCTGCGGGTGCGCCGGATTGGATCTTTCCTCCGGAGACGCCTTTTCGGGACACCGTGAACTTCTGGGCTATTCAATCTTGGCGAGCGGAATAATGACATGAGTTCCATTAATTGTCTCGGGCAAACCGGAGACCGGTCGAAGGGCGAGTACGTGACGAATCAAACTCGCCGAAGCTTGGTTGCGATGGCGCTGGTGAGTTTCGTCGCCGCAGGTTGTGGGGCTGGTGTTGGGCAGTTGGCCGGTTCAGACTCCGTTGGGGCGGACACCGCAACGGCGGCAGACGTCGAGAATCCCGGCCCCGAAGACCCTTCAGGCGGACGGGTCGTGGAAGACGCCAGCGAAGTGGACCCTTCGACTGGTCCAGTCGTGCAGGATGTTGGCATCACCGTTTACGCGGCTGCGGATCTCGACCCTGCGATCCGTACGTGGATCGACGAGACACTGCACGTCGCGCGCGACGCTTGGGGGCTGCGGTGGGCGCTGGAATACTGGGTCTTTGGGACTGACCCGGACGCTGCGGTGGCACTCGTCGAGGAGTTCTGCACGTTACGCGACACCTTGCGCCAGTGGGACGCGGACGAATGCTTCGCACGCGAGGCGGGGCCGGACCAGCACTCGATGCTGAGTTACCAGCAACTGAGCGCCGACGCGCTCGCCAGGGGCGAGCCGATGAACACTGCAGGGTGGAACGGTTCACCGGAGTGGACGATGCATCGCTTCGCCTCATCTGCACCGTGGGGCCTGGTTGGAGAGTTTGGTATCCCAGCCGACGATGATCTCAAGACTGTGTTTCACGAGTACTGGCACGCGGTCCAGTCGCAGCACCTTGACGCAGACCTGCCGCGGGAGATGCGCGAGGAGCTGATGGGGCCCGTCTGGTTCGTCGAGGGTTCCGCGGAGTACATGGCGCAGTACCAGCGCGCCCGGGCGCGCGCCGGCGGTCTCCTGCCCGACGTCCCCGCGGGCGACTACCCATTCATCTTCTCTGAGCAGATGCAAGGCAAACTTGGCATCGTCGACGAGGAACTCGCAGGAAACTGTTCAGGACGAAGGCTCATCACAATCGAACGCTATGACGACCCGTGCTCTTTCCTCGGCTACGACATGGGCGCCTGGGCAATCGCCTATCTCGAATCGATCACAGAACCGGATGTATTGCTTCGCAAGTTCCATCCACGCGTTCAAGACCTCGGCTGGCTGGCAGCATTTGAAGCGACCGCAGGCATGACGCTCGAGGAATTTGATGCCGAGTTTCACGATTTCATCATCGGCGCCACGGATGCACGGATGGCGATTCTGCCGGACGTCGGCGACGCCTGACGGTGTCTGGTCATTTTCGTTTCCGTGGATCGCTACGTGATTGACAAGAATACGAGTGTTTCACTTGCCTTGATGCTGAACGGTTGAGTCGCCTCGGTCTGGCTTCTCAACAGCACCGCGTCAACGAGTAGGAGCATCTGCGAGCGTCGCGCGTCGATCGGCGATCGATCGTGCTGAAGCCATGACCCATCCATGACCCAATAGCCCCCGGACTCACCGATACGCCCCGACACGCAGTGGACGAATTCCTCCGATTTCAGGGGAACTGCGGTCGGTTCGATACCCGCTGGTACTGTCCGAACGGTTGCAAGGCGGTTGAGGGCCGTGTGAACGAAGGTCCTTGGGGGTTCAAGTCCCCCCTCGCGCACGAGGATGGCCTCGGTGCTGCAGGGCGCCGCCGGTGGCCTCGCGCCCTGCGTCGAAAGGACCTTCGGCGCACCGGCACTCGCTCCTCGTGCGGTAGAACGGTGGGCGACAGGAAGGTCACCCATGCGGGTGCTCGTGACGGGCGCGACCGGCTTCATCGGCAGCGAGGTCGTACGGCAGCTCGCCGCCGACGGGCTGCGACCGCGCGTGCTCGTGCGGCGGCCGAACCGGGCGTCGGTGCTCGACGGACTGGATGTCGAGGCAGTCTTCGGCGATCTCACCGTGCCGGACACGCTCGATGCGGCCGTCGCAGGCTGCGACGCGGTCATCCATCTGGGTGGTCGGGCGGTCTTCGAGCCGGCCCGGCGGCTCGAACCGACCTTCGTCACGGGGACCCGTGCGCTCGCGGATGCCGCCGAGCAGGCAGGTGTCCGGCGCTTCGTCTTCGGGTCCTCGCTGCTCGTCCACGGGCCGTCGCTCGACGCGGTGACGGGGACGACCCAACCGGCACCGGTGATCGACTACGGCCGGATCAAGCTGCGCATGGAGGACGAGCTCACGGCCCGGCCGGGCCTCTCCGTCGCGAACATCCGGCTGCCGCATGTCTACGGCGCGGGTGATCAGCTGTTCACGAACCTGCGTCGCGGGGTGCTCGCGGTCCCCGGG
>JAURQC010000033.1 GCA_030836325.1 Candidatus Nanopelagicales bacterium | reverse complement strand
TTCGCCGTCGGGTAGTTAGGAAACACCCGTTAGACAGATTGCGCAAGGGGTAGCCCCGACATTGTTCAGTCGTTCACAAAACCCCGTCTTACGGCGATGATCTGGGCAACAATTGACACCGCGATCTCTTCCGGGGAATCGGCTCCGATATCGATCCCTGCAGGCCCGTGCACCCGGGACAGGTCGGTCACATCCCGGTAGGCGAGCCAATCGGCGCGCGATTGCTGCATCGCGTGAGAACCGAGCGCACCGACATAACCCGCATCGCTTTCCAGTGCTACCTGCAGACAACGGCTCGAAGTTTCGACGTCGTGTCCCATGACGACGACGGCATCGCCCTCGGACAGCCGCGTAGTAAGTCCCTCGACAATGTCCGCACGCCCATCGACAGCAACGTCCCAACCCATGAGGGCAGCTTGAGTAGCAAGGGCTTCGGCGATCGGGCCTCCTCCGGCGACAACAAGGGTTGTTCCGGGTACGAGAACGGTTCGGACGCTGTTTTCCGAGATATCCACGAAAGGGCGGCTCGCGGCGAAGGCCTCGCGGTCTGCCTGACTCGCCGAATCCAGCGTGCTCACCAACAAGCGGATAACGTCGTCGTTCTCGATGTCAGCGCTGATGGCCACTGGTTCGCGTCCCATGAGCGCCGGCCACACCTCAAGCGGAAACTGCTCGGCGGGAACGACCAGAAACTCAACTTCAGCACCAGCCGTCAGCCCGCTGGCTTGCGCTTCCCACTCTTCGACCCGATGACGAACGCGTCGGCCTTTCGCAAGTTGGCGGGTAGCAACATCGGCCAGCAAGCTGGTGAATGCGCCTCCCGCCAGCGACCCTAGGTGCCCACCACCGGGGGTGATCATGACCGCCTCGGTGCTCGATGCAGGTGAGATCATCCACGCGACATCGGCCCTGGTTCCGGCCCGCACACACGCTGCAACGCTCAAAGCGACGTCATACATGGCTAACTCCCACTCGTGTTCTCTGACTCGCGGCGACTACTCCCACTCGTGTTCCCTGACTCGCGGCGACTACTCCCACTCGATCGTCCCCGGCGGTTTGCTCGTCACATCCAGCACCACCCGATTCACGTCGGGGACCTCATTCGTAATGCGTGTCGAGATCCGCGCAATGACGTCGTACGGCAGACGCGACCAGTCGGCGGTCATGGCGTCTTCACTCGAGACCGGACGAAGCACGATCGGGTGACCGTAGGTCCGCCCGTCGCCCTGAACACCGACCGACCGAACGTCCGCAAGCAGGACGACTGGGAACTGCCAGACGTCGCGATCAAGACCGGAGCTCGTCAGCTCGTCTCTCGCGATCGCATCTGCGGCCCGCAGGATGCTCAGTCGTTCTTCATTGACCTCGCCGATGATCCGGATGGCGAGTCCGGGCCCAGGGAACGGATGACGCCACACGATCTCCTCCGGCAAACCAAGATCCAGGCCGACCTTGCGCACCTCGTCCTTAAAAAGAGTGCGCAGTGGTTCGACGAGCGTGAACTCAAGATCATCGGGAAGGCCGCCCACGTTGTGGTGGCTCTTGATGTTCGCGGTCCCCGAACCACCGCCGGACTCCACCACATCCGGATACAGCGTTCCTTGAACGAGGAAATCGACGCTTCCGCTGGTGCCGGATTCCGCAACAACGTCGCGGGCCGCATCCTCAAAAACCCGAATGAACTCTCGTCCGATGATCTTGCGCTTGGTCTCAGGATCATCGACGCCTGCAAGGGCATCCAGGAATCGCTGCCGGGCATCGACGGTTACTAAGCGAACGTCGGTTGCGGCGACGAAGTCTCGCTCGACCTGCTCAACTTCACCCGCGCGCAACAGCCCGTGGTCGACGAAGATGCACGTCAACTGATCACCGACGGCACGTTGCACGAGAGCTGCCGCGACCGCAGAGTCCACTCCCCCGGACAGACCGCAGATCACGCGCGAGTCGCCGATTTGCTCGCGAATGCGATCCACCTGCTCGTCGATAATTCCGGCCATCGTCCATGACGGCTCGCAGCCAGCGATCTGCCACAGAAAGTGCTCAAGCATGCGCTGCCCGTGCGCGGTATGGATCACCTCGGGGTGGAACTGCACACCCGCCATCCGCTGCTCGGTGTTCTCGAAGGCCGCCACGGGGGCCCCGGGCGTGCTTGCGAGCACTGTGAATCCATCAGGAGCACGCTCGACGCTGTCGCCGTGCGACATCCATACGTTCTGGGATCCCGGAAGTCCCGCCATCAGCGTTCCCGCCGCGCACACCGTGAGCGCGGTCCCGCCGTACTCGCTGCCTCCGGTGCGAGCAACGGCCCCGCCAAGGCCCTGAGCCATCGCCTGGAATCCGTAGCAGATTCCGAACATGGGGATTCCAAGATCGAAGATGGCGTTATCGAAAGCAGGGGCCTCGGACGCATAGACGCTCGATGGACCACCACTCAAGATGATGGCGCTCGGATCTTTTGCACGAACCTCGTCTGCGGTGATCGAGTGCGGCACGATCTCGGAGTAGACGCGGGCCTCGCGGACTCGGCGCGCAATCAACTGCGCATACTGAGCACCAAAATCAACGACGAGTACCGGCTTGGATCCCAGCGATGACATGCCATTCGAGTCTTCCACCTCGCGGAGCCTACTGTCCGCCACCGAAGGCCCCGAGCGCCAACAGTGCTCCAATCAGCGCGACGTAGACACCGATCCCCACAACGACTGTGACGATCACCATCGCCAGAGCCCACCGGGAGTTCCGTCGAGCCCGCGCGAGGTCCCCTCGCCGGTTCCACACAGCGCAGCGCCAACTGAAGACAACCGCCACAAGCCCCAAGGGAAGGAAGAACAAAGCGGCCGCGATGGTCGACCAGACCAGGTGAGTACGGGGACGGCTCTCCGCGGCCGCGACAGCTTCGTCAAAAACCCCAGCATCCGAAGTCTCGTCCGAATTGGTCGTGGATGCGCTCACGAATGTGAACCCTAGGCCCCCGGTAAACGGCCAAAGCCGGTCAGGTTCGCACTTATCTGGTGAAAACCGCCCGCAGATCCCGAATCCCTCTTAACGTGAGCCCCATCACACCGCATTGATTCGGGCGACGAGGAGGCGGTCGGGCCTTGAGTCCGGCCAAGCAGCCGGTCATCACTCGGGTTGGGCGGAAAACGAGCCGGCAAGAAAGGGCATCCATGCAACACATATCCGTGAATGTGGATGGCACCCAGTACGAGGGCGATGTGGAACCGCGCACGCTGCTCGTCCACTGGTTGCGAAACGAGTTAGGCAAGGTGGGCACCGTCGTTGGCTGCGACACCTCAAACTGCGGGGCGTGCACCGTTCTGCTCGATGGCCGCAGCGTCAAGTCCTGCAGCGTCCTAGCAGTCCAAGCCGATGGTTGCAGCGTCACCACTATCCAGGGCATCTCCACCGGAGATGAATGGCATCCGGTGCAGACCGCATTCAAGGAATGCCACGGTCTCCAGTGCGGCTACTGCACACCGGGCATGGTCATGTCCGCGATCGATCTCCTCGGCGAGAACCCCAACCCGACTGAGAACGAGATCCGAGAGGGACTTGAAGGCAATCTCTGCCGTTGCACCGGTTACCACAACATTGTCCGCTCCGTCGAGAAGGCGGCTGAACTCATGGGAGGTGCGAAGTGACTGAGACCGTTGACACCTCGACACCGCTTGGTCGACCGATCAAGCGCAAGGAGGACGCCAAGCTCCTCCACGGTCGCACCAACTGGACCGACAACATCCAACTGCCGGGAACGCTGCACATGGCGATCCTCCGCAGCCCGTTCGCACACGCGAACATCACCAAGCTCGACGTCTCCGGTGCCCTGTCTCAGCCGAACGTGATTGCTGCGTACGGTGCTGACGAACTTGGCGACCTTAACGGCTCGATTCCTTGCGTGTGGCCGGTTACCGACGACATCGTCATGCCGGACTTCCCGTCGCTGGCCAAAGGAAAAGTGCGCCAGGTCGGCGACTGTGTGGCCGTAGTCCTGGCGACCGATCCACAGCACGCGATCGACGCACTCGACGCCATCGAGGTCGAGTACGAGCCCCTTGATGCCGTGGTGGATATGGAAGCTGCTCTCGCACCCGGCGCGCCGATCTTGCACGACGACGCTGGCACCAACCAGTGCTACGTCTACAACCTCGGTGGGGGGTACGACGACGTCAAGGCCAAGGCCGACGTCGTGGTCAAGCGTCGTTTCATCAACCAGCGCTTGATCCCAGCGTTCATGGAACCGCGCTCCGTCGTCGCCGCACCGATGGGCATGAGTGACGAAATGACCGTGTGGTCCTCCACGCAGATCCCACACGTCCTGCGCGTACTGATGGCACTGGTGACCGGCATCCCAGAAAACAATCTCCGGATCGTCGCCCCAGACGTGGGCGGCGGCTTCGGTGGCAAACTGCAGCTGTACCGGGAGGAAGTGCTCGTCACCCAAATTGCGCGCAAGCTAGGTCGTCCGGTCAAGTGGACTGAGACACGCAGCGAGGACATGGTCTCCACTCACCATGGTCGTGACCAGATCCAGGACATCGAGATCGCAGCGACTAAGGATGGCAAGATCCTCGGCCTGCAGGTCGACCTCATCGCAAACATGGGTGCCTACCTTCAGATCATCACCCCCGGCATCCCGCTGCTTGGCATGTTCATGTACCCGGCCATCTACAAGATGGACGCGTACGACTTCAAGTGCACCGGTGTCTTCACGAACACCACACCCACGGATGCCTACCGTGGTGCCGGTCGTCCGGAGGCCACCTACGCGATCGAGCGGATCATCGATGAACTCGCCGCGGAACTCGAAATGGATCCGATGGCTCTGCGCGAGCAGAACTGGATCAAGCACGAGGAATTCCCGTACACCACCGTCGCAGGGTTGACCTACGACACCGGCAACTACGAGGCCGCAACGGCCAAGGCGCTCGACCTCTTCGGCATGGATGAACTCCGCGCCGAGCAGCAGCGTCGTCGTGAATCCGGTGACCCAGTGCAACTCGGTATCGGCATCTCAACCTTCACCGAGATGTGCGGCCTTGCCCCGTCACGAACGCTCGGCGCACTGAAGTACGTCGCTGGTGGTTGGGAGCACGCGACAATCCGGATGCTGCCCACAGGCAAGGTCGAACTGATCACCGGAACATCACCACATGGCCAAGGTCACGAGACAGCCTGGAGCCAGATCGCGGCCAGCATTTTGGGCATCGGCGTCGAAGACATCGAGGTGGTACACGGCGATACCGGTCGCGCTCCCTATGGCATGGACACCTACGGGTCGCGATCGCTCGCGGTGGGCGGCCAAGCGATTAAGAAGGCAGCGGACAATCTGATCGAGAAGGCGCGGGTCATCGCGGCTCACCAGCTCGAGTGCTCTCCAAGCGATCTCGAGTTCGCCGATGGCCAGTTCTCGGTGAAGGGCGATCCCGAAAAGGCCCAGCCGCTTGCGGCCGTCGCCTTCGAGGCATTCACCGCGCACAACCTGCCTGACGGCGTCGAGCCAACTTTGCAAGGTGAGGCGACAGTGGATCCGGAGGACTTCTCCTACCCACACGGCACGCACCTCGCTGCCATGGAGGTCGACACCGAGACCGGCAAGGTCACTTTGCGCAAGTACGTCGCTGTCGATGACGTCGGCGTGCAGGTGAATCCGATGATCGTCGAGGGTCAGGTGCACGGCGGCCTGGCTCAGGGGATCGCACAGGCGCTGTACGAAGGGGCCTTCTACGACGAGGACGGGCAGCCACAGAACGCCAACCTGTCCACGTATTTGATTCCAGGTGCACCGGACCTTCCGTCGTTTATCACAGACCACACGGTCACCCCCTCCACCACGCATCCGCTGGGAACCAAGGGTGTCGGTGAGGCCGGTGCGATCGCATCAACGCCGGCGATCATCAACGGCATCGTCGATGCACTTCGTCCAATGGGTGTCACCGACGTCGCGATGCCGGCAACACCGATGACCGTCTGGAAAACCATCCGGGCGGCGAAGGGAGGCCAAGCATGATTCCCGCAACCTTCGGATACACCAAGGCATCCACCGTGGACGAGGCATTGTCGGCACTTTCGAGCAGCGACGATGCCAAGGTTCTCGGTGGTGGGCAGTCGCTACTGCCCGTACTGCGCCTGCGGCTGAACGCCCCTGAATTGGTTGTCGATTGCTCAGGTATCGACGAAATCAAGGGCATCGACGCTTCCGGAGACAAGGTCGTGATCGGCGCTGGTGCAACCCACCACGCGGTGATGAACGATCCGTCGGTCAAGTCCTCGGTGGCACTGCTCGCACAGGCGACGGAGACCGTGGCCGATCCGCAGATCCGTCACCGCGGCACCGTGGGTGGCGCTCTCGCTCACGCCGACCCGCGCGCGGACCAGCCACCGGTGGCCTTGGCACTCGACGCCGAGTTCACCATTGCCGGTCCCGGTGGTCGTTGCATGGTTCCGGCGGCGGAGTTCTTCGCCGGACCGTTTGAGACCTAAGTCGGCGAGGAC
>JAURQC010000032.1 GCA_030836325.1 Candidatus Nanopelagicales bacterium | reverse complement strand
GGTTGGGGGTTCGAGTCCCTCCGGGCGCGCTGAACCTGTTGCAGGGCAAGGGGAATGGCAAGAGGCCCCGAGTGCTGTGTAGCAACCCGAGGCCCCTTATGTAGCAACGCCCTATCTAAGGGCTGTGCTGATGGTGGAAGCGATCACTGCTGACGCCTCCTCAAGGAGATGCCCATAGGTGTCCTCAGTGATGCGGGCACTGGAGTGCCCAAGGGCCTTCGACACTGTGGCTGTTCCCAGCCCGGACTCCATGAGACTGACCGTGGCATGCCAATGCCTGAGCCCATGAAGGGCTCCGGGCCAACCATCAGGAGCCACCTCAGCCACCTGCCTCCGGATGTTCCGAGGGTCAGGCATGCTGCCAATGGACGTGGGGAACGCCCATTCTGGCTGATTGGTGACCCAGTAGGGGGCTGCCATCTGAGCCCTCTTCACCCGGGTGGCCTGTGCCTTCAATGCCTGCACTGCTGCAGGAGGCAGGGCCAGGGTCCGGTCATGGCCTGTCTTGGTGCGATCCCCGGATCCTGTTGGGCGCCTACTACGGCCTCCGCGGCATCGCCCTCATCGGCTTACCGATCCTGCTGGGCCCGAACATCGACCCGCCCCTGATCGTCGTCATGATTCTCTTCGGCCTCGACTGGGTGGCGACGGTGCCGCCCACTGCGATCCTGTGCACGCGGATCTACGGCAGGGAGAAGGGACCGATCATCTTCGGCTGGGTCTTCGCCTCACACATGATCGGCGCCGCGGCAGCCGCTACGGCGACGGGCTACATCCGGGACTCCGCCGGCGACTACGCGACGGCGTGGTATCTGGCCGGCGGTCTCGCCGTCCTCGCTGCCCTCGCATCACTGGCCATCCCCATGAATCGGCCGGTGGCCACTCAATCCGTCGGCGTCAGCCCGTAGGCATTGCCGTCAGGGAGATGTACCGCCATCCCAGGCAGAAGATCCCTCACCAAGGACCAAGTCGGCTGAAACCTTCCACTCTCCGTTGTCGTACAGGACGACCCGATTGCACACAGGCCCGCCTGTGCCCTCATTCGGCCAGGCTGCCCACGAAGGCGACCAGCCCTCGGCCCACCCATTCGCTCCGTCTGAGAGTGCGTAGGACTGCAGCCACGGAGGCGGCGCGGCACCAGCCCCGCTGGAGAGGACGTTGAGGCGACCCAGATAGGGGTCCCCCGATCCAGATTGCACCAGCGTGACTGCTGCGGTGTACATAGCCGGGGAAACTCCGGGCCTGATGGTGAAGGTCACAGTCTGATTGCTCGTGATCGTTGCCCCGCTGCTCAGGGTCGCCGACAGCAGTGCCGTGTCGTACGTCAACGTGAGGTACGGCCCGCCGGGACTGCAACCGGAGAAGTTCACCGAAAACGAATCACCGGAGACACCATCAACGACGAAGCTTCCCGGTGACGAGCAGTCGATCGGGTCGTTGCCCGTGTAGGTGACAGCGGCAGCCTCCGAGGCAGCAGCGACGGAACCCACTCCGACAGCTACGGCCAACAGGGCGATGACTCCGGTCGCCCCATGTCTACCTGTGAGGGGACCGTTGATCGTGAACATCTAAGCAGCCTATGCCATAACTCGAAGGTCATCTCGTACTTGCGAAGGGCGGCCCATCTCCGGGATTCGCAGGCGACCTTCCAGCGACAGACCATCCGCAAGAACGAGTCGCTCGATTGCGGACGCAGCGAACCCTGGCTGTGAGCCGGGTCGGGTCTGCATGACCGAAGGTCATGCACACATCACGACAGCCGCAGGACTGGTCATCCCCGAAGGTGGGCGAGGCGCCGTTCAGGCAGAATGAGCGGGCCAGCGCCCGTAGCTCAACGGATAGAGCAACCGGTTTCTACCCGGTCGGTTGAGGGTTCGAGTCCTTCCGGGCGCGCTTTCACGAGAACGTCGTCACCGTGCCAAAGGATTGACCCACCGCATTTCCGGAAAGCGCGCAAAGTCGGCATCCTGCGAGTAGGCGGTGCCCCGTTCTCGATAGCTAGTGCCGCAAGATGCGCATCCGGCACCTTCGAGCAATCTCGTCATGACGTGCATATGTTCCGGACCAGGCGTGAGGACCGCAGTGATGGGAAGCGCGAACCGCTGCTCTACATCTTCGATTGCGGTGCTGACCGACATGCTCGCTTCCGCCTGCTGACGCGGACCACCATTCCCATGGGCATTGATGGTGACGGCTATCGACGTCCATGGCGTCAATAAGGACTTTCACATCGGGGACGGGGAATTGAACTTTGAGTGTTGATTCACAACTTGGCGGATCCCTGCTCGAGGCCGACACCGTCTACCAAGGGACGAATCGAAACACTTGCATTCCGTGATCATCAGCACGTGACTACGGTTATGGGGTGATGGAGGACGTCGGTGCTTTATGGGCAGAGGTCGTCGTCGTTCCCGACTTTCCGCAGCCTGGAATTTCCTTCAAGGACCTTTCCGGAATTCTCGCTAATCCCAGAACGTTGGCAATCACTGTAGGTGCGTGGATCAAGGCAATCGCACCCGAACGCCCCTCCATGATCGTTGGGGTTGAAGCACGCGGGTTCCCAGTTGCCGCCGTCCTCGCCTACGAACTCGGCTGCGGTTTCATTCCGTTGCGCAAGCCGGGCAAGCTTCCACGTGAGTCACACCGCGTGGAATATGCACTCGAGTACGGCACGAGCGCGCTCGAGATTCACACCGACGCATTGACGAGCGCTGATCGGGTCGTGATCGTCGACGACGTTCTAGCGACCGGCGGAACGGCTACCGCAGCGGTCGATCTTGTGCGTCGCACCGGCGCTGAGGTGATTTCACTCGCGGTAGTCATGGATCTGCCTGCATTAGGGGGCCGTGCAAAACTCGCTACCCACGGTGTCTATGTGCACGCATTGATCGACGATGAAGGCAACCCCTACTCCTCGTAGTTCTTCGAACGCTGAATACGCCCAGCACCTATCCCCTAAGTTCCTCGCATGACGTCGCGCAAGTTCTTCATCGACACGGACACCGCCACCGACGATGCAATCGCCCTATTGATGGCCCTTCAGCGCCCCGACATCGAAGTGTTGGGGATCTCGACAGTCGCGGGCAACTGCACGATCGAGCAGGCCACGCAGAACGCGCTCTACACACGCGATCTCGTCGGCTCCACAGTGGCGGTCCACGTCGGAGCGGACGGCCCACTCATGCGCAGTCTGCAAAGCGCGCACCACGTTCATGGACAAGACGGCATGGGAGACATCGGCCTTCCCCTCCATAGCCGCGAACCCGCGTCGTTTCGAGGTGTCCAGGCAATCATCGACACGATCATGGATTACCCGGGTGAAATCGAGTTGGTCACTCTTGGACCCTTGACGAATCTTGCGCTAGCTCTGCGACTCGAGCCCAGCATCATCGACAACGTAAAACGCGTCGTCACCATGGGCGGCACCGCTGTTCTGCCGGGGAACATCACTCCCCTGGCTGAATTTAATTTCTGGGCCGACCCCGAGGCCGCGTACATCGTTGCTAATTCCGGGCTCGAGTTCGAGATGGCCGGTTGGGATATCTCAACTGCGCATGCGGTCATTCATGACGAGCTCGCCGCGGAACTACGCAGTCTGGGAACGCTCGGTGCATTCGCTGTGGACATCCAGGCGGTGCTTCGTGAGTTCTGTCGTAACGAGACGATGCTTGATGGCTTCGACCTTCCCGATCCACTCGCCATGGCCATTGCAATCGATCCGAGCATCGTTACCCGCGAGGCGCGCCACTTCGTGGACGTCATTGCTGGTGATAGTCCGGCGCGGGGGCAGACGATCGTGGATGAACGCGGATCCAGCGGTCGCGAACCGAATTGTCGCGTCATCTACGAAGTCGATCGTGAACGCTTCCTGGACCTTCTCCATCGTGCTCTACGCGGTGACGCGCAGACATGAAGTGGGTGCCCACCGTCTCGAGACGGTGGGCACCCTGCACGCCTACAGGTTGTTACGAACCTTGTAGACGCGCTTCTCCTTGAACGGCATGACGTACTGCGGGTTGGGTGATGGCGCCTAGGCGACGACCGTGCACCTCCCGCGCTTTTCGAACTTCACCGTCCGCTTCCCTTTACGGTTACTGATTGTGCAGTTGTCTTGCGACTTCTTGGTCACTCTCCATCGAACCGTCACACCCCAATCGGTGTAGATGGGCTCTTTGGTTAGGACCAGCTGAGTCCCCACGCGCTGCTTGCTGCTCGTCTCGGCCCTGATACGCGCGCTCTGCTGGATCCGCTCTTGCGCCATGGTCGGGCTGGCGACTTCGACGGGAACTCCAGCATCCTGCGGCGGGGCAACTGACTCGGTCACCGGATCACCGGAAGACAGCTCTGCCGGTGCTGCGGGAGCAGGTGCTGGCGCCGGTGGCGTAGTCGGTTCCGGATCCGGTACCACCGGCGGATCCTCACCACCGGTGAGGCCCACATCGATGTAGGTCAGGTTCTGCGCCCCGACGACGACCGCAGTGTTACCAACTTCTTCTCCACCGCCGCCGTGACCACCGCCTGATCCGCTACCGGGACCCATGCCCATGGCCAGGAGACTCTCAACCGGCTCCTCAACCGATTCACGTACGGTTGGAGCATGCAACTGTTCCGCTCCCGTCCGTTCATGATCGCCGTGGTGGTCTTCGTGATCATTGGCTTCGTCGGCGCAGGAGCCGCAGCGCTGATTCCGCGAAGCAATGGACCTGCCTCGGTTGATGCGGATTCCCTGTGGTCGAGTCAATCCGAAGAGGTCAAGACCGAGGTCTGCACGGCATTTCGGGCCAACCCTCAGGGCTACCTGACACTGATGGAGCAAACCTGGCTTGCTGACGGCACGTTGGATCAGCAGTCCTTCGATCAACTCGTGGACGTCATTGCGACGGACTGCCGCGTCAACTACTGAGTCCCCGTGCCCATAGAAGTCCTTACCGACAGCGCCGACGTTCGACTATCGGGCTATCGCGACCTGACAGACGTTGCGCTGCGGGTTCGCTTCGAACCTGACAACGGGGTCTACATAGCCGAAAGCGCTTCGGTGATCGAACGAGCAGTGGCTTCTGGACACGTGCCCTACTCCATCTTGATGGAAGACAAGTGGCTTCCCCGAATGAGGCCACTGCTCGATGACCACCCAGAGATTCCTGTCTACGTTGCCGATAAGCAGTTGCTCGAGGAGATAACCGGCTTCCACGTCCATCGCGGAGCACTGGCGTTGATGCAT
The DNA here is from genome assembly GCA_030836325.1 of Candidatus Nanopelagicales bacterium. Next base: position 6,576 of record JAURQC010000032.1, on the reverse strand, counting down.
CGCCCCGAACTCCCAACGCTCGATGACGTCCTCACCAGTGCCTCGCGGCTCTTGATCCTCGAGGACATCGTCGATCACACGAACGTAGGAGCCATCGTCCGCTCAGCCGCCGGCCTTGGCTTCGACGGATTCCTCGTGACGCCCCGCTGCGCTGATCCCTTGTATCGCCGAAGTGTTCGAGTCTCGATGGGAACTGTCTTTGACCTTCCGTGGACGCGCATCGCTCCCTGGCCGGATTCCCTCGCGCATGTGCGAGAAGCCGGTTTCACTGTCGTCGGCATGACTCCAGGCTCCGATTCCATCGACCTCGACGCCGTGACCGCTCCCAATCGAGTGGCACTGGTACTGGGTACTGAGGGTGACGGACTCACAACAGCGGCAATCGCCTCCTGCGATGTGTCCGTTCGTATCCCTATGCGCAATGGAGTCGACTCCCTCAACGTCGCTGCCGCCGCAGCCATTGTGTGCTGGCATTTCCGCCCAAGTGGCGAGTAGCCCATGAAACCTGAAGCCTGAATGACGTGTTGGAGACAAGGCAGGTCACCAAGACCTCGATCATCACGGTCTCCAACGCCACGATCTTGCTAAACGTCGGTCTCATCGCAAGCGGACTGGCGTTGGTGCTCAGCCTCTTAACCAAGACGACAGCAGCAACCACGTCGATTGGACCGGTTCCCATCGCGATCGCTCTAATCGGTCTGATGGTGGGCATCCCTCACGGTGCTGTTGATTACCTGACAATGGGGAGAGACCTCACTCGCGGCGAACGCCTGCGTGGCGCTCTGGCCTATATCGCAATCGCCGCCGTTGTTGCAGCTGCGATCATCACATGGCCCAGCATCGCCTTCCTCGGTGTTCTCGCGATGACGGTCTGGCACTTCGGGACGGGCGACGTCGAGGCGACGCGCGAACTTCAAGGCCTAACCCCCATGACGGGACCCACGCGTATCGCCTACGCACTGGCACTCGGCAGTGCACCGGTCCTGTTGCCCCTCACCTCTCCTGCTGCGGTCTCCACGCTTGTGACGATCGAGCCTGCACTGGCAACCTTCTTCACCCCCGAAGCAATCGTGGGGACGCGAGTTGGGGTCTTGGCTTTGATCGTCGTCGTACTCCTGGTACTTCTTCAGCGAGGTGAGGTTCATGGCGCCCTGGAACTTTTCGCCCTAGCAGTCCTGGGATTCGTAGCTTCACCGCTTGTTGCCTTCGCCGTTTACTTCGGCTTTTGGCATGCACTGCGTCACACCGGCCGATTAGCACTGGCGACCTACGGGCAGATCACCCCGCGGACCCTTGCGCGGGTCTCGAAAGGTGGCATGTCTTCACTTATCGGCTTCGTCATCGTCGTAGCCGCAATCGTGATGTTCGGAGATCCAACTGTGGCTCTCGGTCCTGCACTGTGGATCGGCTTAGCCATTGTGTGGGGCCTTACGGTCCCGCACATGTTGCTGGTGGCTCGCTTCGACGCCCGGATGCGCGCGAGCGGGGTCTGACTACTCCTCCACCCTCTCCATTCGGACAGGAAAGAAGCGCCAGGCCAGCAATGCGCCAAGCGCTGCCACTACTGCGCCAACCGTGAGGGCCCATCCCATTCCAGACACGAATGCGCGGCCGGTTATGTCACGGGCTGGATCGGCGATCTCCTTCGGCAATTGCTGAACGAGAACCGTCGCCGATGCCAGAGATTCACGAACCGCCGCTAGTGCCTGCTGCGGCACTGCCGAGGCTGAGTCACCGAGAGCGGCTATCGCATCGTCGATCCTGGCCCGGTAGGAGAAGGCCACAATTCCACCCAAGATGGCGACCCCGAACGATCCACCCAACTCGGACACAGCGTCGTTCACTGCCGAACCCATGCCTGATCGTTCCCGTGGAACCTTGGACAGCACTGCGTTCGTGCCCTGGGGCAGAGCCAGACCCATTCCGATTCCGGTGACACCCAAGGCAAAACCAACGTACGGGTAGGACGTCATCGGTTCGACGAAAGACATTGACAGCAAACCCACGGCAACGAGGCCGACTCCAGTGACCACCGTGTTGCGAGCACCCCAACGTTCAGCGACCCGCGGGCTCACAAGGGAAGCCACCAGCAAGCCTCCGGCGCCTGGCAACATGCCGATCCCCGATTGCAGCGGGCTGAGACCTTGCACGAGTTGCAGGAACTGCGGCAGGAAGAACAGCGCCCCCATAAGGGCGAAGTAGACGAGTCCGACCGTCACAACGGCAACCGTGAACACACGTTCGCTGAACAGTTCCATCGGTAGAAGCGGCCGCGGCGCACGCTTTTCCCACCACACGAAGAGCGTGAGAAAGACGATTGCTGCGACCAACGCACCACTGGTGAGTGCGGTGATTCCCGAATCCGGGAGTTCGACGATGAAGGTCACCAGTGCTATCAAGCCGAGTGAGGACAGAGCCGCTCCTCGAAGATCGAGTTGAGGCTTGGTCGCATCCTTGGATTCGGGGACGAAGAGCAAGGTCAAGATGAAAACGATCACCACCAGTGGTGGATTAACCAAGAACACTGCATGCCAACTGAAGTGTTCGAGAAGCAATCCCCCGACGATCGGCCCAATTGCGACGCCGACTCCAGCCACCGCTGCCCACACACCGATGGCTTGAGCTCGTTCGCTCGGCGCACGGAAGGTTTGCACAAGAATCGACAAGGTCGACGGCATGATGAAGGCGCCACCAATGCCCATCAGCGCACGGCAGGCGATCAGCAAAGTGGCATCGGGAGCTGCGCCGGCAGCGAGTGAACCGAGACCAAAGATCACGAGGCCGATCATGAGAATTCGCTTACGACCAAACCGGTCGCCAAGACCGCCGGCCAACAGAAGCGTTCCAGCAAACAGGACCGAGTAGGCGTCGACCACCCATTGCAGTTCAGCCGTAGTGGCCTTCAGGTCCTCCTGCAGACTCGGCAGAGCAACATTGACAATGGTGTTGTCGAGGGAGATCAGCGCAAGGGCGAAGGCAAGGATCGCTAGGACGGACCACTTTCCTGCTGAGCGCACAGCGGAAGGCTAGTAGCCGGCTCAGCGCGCCTTGGGGATCTTCACCGACGCCACCGGTTCGAAAGTGATAGTCGTGCGGTTGGAGACGCGGCCTTGAGCGTCGTACTCCAGCACGGTCGCCTGCAGGCCATTGGCGGCAATGCGCGTGACGGTTCGCGCCGGCTCTCCCTTCGAAGGCGCTGGATTCTCCGCCTTGATCTCCAGGCTTCCGTTAGCAAGCACCTGGGTGGCGATCCCCGGCGCGGCATCGGTCCATGGCAGCCACGGATCGAAGCCGATGCGGTCCTCGATCCCGGTAATGGGATTCGGATTGCTAGCGGTTCGAGTCTTGGTCCAGCGCTTGAGTGGTGGATCGCGGAAGAACTGACGCTTGCCTGCCGTGATGATCTCGGAGATCTTCTTCATCCCCATATTCCGGTTGCCCCGACCAATAACTTGGGCGAAGTCGTTGCAGTCTGCAGCCCCCACAGCATCGATGCGGCAGTTGGATCGGGTCTTGGGGCGCTTGCCCTTGCGGACGTAGGTCATCGGCGCATTCGCAGCCCACTCAGCCCATCCGGTGATCGCACCCTGCGGGTCCTGCCCGAACGTGGCTAGCGCCGACGTCACCTCGACCGGCACCGGCAGGTCAGCAGCCTGGGCTCCAGGGGAGTTCGTAAGGAGCAGTCCCAGCGCCGTCGCAGCAACGACAACGGTTGTCGGTACACGCATGCAACGACGGTAGCCGGAGGCTTCCGACGTCCGCAAATCCGGCCGGTTCTTCAACGCGGGGCTCGAGCAGCGATAACGTCGGGCTGTGACTCTCTTCGGAAATATCGACGCCGGTGTCCTTCGGGGCATACTCCGCCAACTGCCCTCTGCTTTCCGGCAAAAGCCGTGCGAACTCGGCGACATCGAGTGCCGGCGGGACCTATCTGTGACGATGAACGCCGATCTCAGCGCACGCTTCGGCAAGGCAAGCGACGTCACTATCAAGGATCACTATCTCGAGCGAGCCGACGGAAGCCAACTTCGCGTGCGCATCTACCGACCATTCACGACCGCAGCACGCGGAGCACTTCTGTACGTCCATGGCGGTGGCATGATCGTCAGCACAGTCGAGGACTACGACGCCCGCTGCATGCACTACTGCACCAACACCGGATTGCCGGTCGTGTCCGTCGATTACCCCCTGGCTCCTGAAGCTCCATATCCGGCCCAGATCGACGACGCTCTCACCGCTTTGCAGTGGATGCATGACAACGCAGATGAGCACGGCTGGGACTCAAGTCGCATCGGAATCGGGGGCGACAGCGCGGGAGGCGGCCTGACCGCCGGCGCAGTGCTCAAGAACCGTGACACTGACGGCCCCTCACTGGCTTGTCAGATGCTCGTCTACCCGATGCTCGATGACCGCAACACAGTTCCCGATTCCCGATTCCCCAAGCAGTTCCAGATCTGGACTTACGTGGATAACGAGACAGGATGGGATGCGTACCTCTGCGGCCTGGCGGACAGGTCCGACGTTCCAATCTATGCGGCGCCGGCTCGCGCCACGGACCTCAGCGGCCTACCCCCGACCTACATCGACACCGGAACCCTCGACATCTTCCACGACGAAGATCTCGCCTATGCAAAGAAGATGCTGGCCGACGGAGTCGAGGTCGAAGGACACATCTGGAACGGTGCTCCGCACGGCTTCGACTACTTCGCCCCTAGTGCGGCGATCGCGAAGAAGGCGTGGGACTGTCGTTTCGCTTTCCTCGTCGAGCACCTGCACTAGTCGCTCACCGGACTAGAGCTCTTCACTCCCAACACCGTGGTGAACACGGAAGAAGTTATTCGGGTCAAACCGGCGCTTGATTCGTAGCAACTTGGGGTAATTCGATCCCCATTGAGCGTCTTGCCAGTTCTCTAGGAAGAAGTCGGCCTCGGTCGAGTAGGAACCTGCGCCCGGGGTGGCGGCCACGATGTAGCCCATAGCTTCATTCAGGTCGGCACCGATCTCACGCGCGACCTTGGCGCTCGGCTTCTTGCCTTCGACGCCCGGATACTTGTATTGCTGGGCCGACGCCATGATCACCAAGCCGCCGGCTTCGAAGCACCCTGGATGCAGGGCGGTCTTCTCGTCTCGAGCTCGCGCCTCGGGGTGCTCTCCTGAGAGCCCCTTGTTGAGTTGGTAGATAAAAGGCCTCACGCGCGAGGCCTCGTAGAAGGAATCAGCAATCGCGGCCGGATCGCGACGCATGAGATCGGTAGAGATCCAGCGTGATTGGTAGCCGTTCCAGAACGCCCCGAGTTCACCCTGGTTGCCAGTCCACCAGAACTGATAGGTCGGTGCTTCGGGTCTGGGGTCGCGCGTGATGAAGTCCGGATCGACGCTGTCCCAGTAATCCGGGTTCCACAAGTTCTCAAACGCCAAGAACTGGAATTGTGGATCTACTTCGAAGTCCGCCGGGCGTGCCCGCAACGGCGCAACGAACTGCTCGATCGTCGCCTTGCCTTCCGCCTCGGGCATGTCCAGGAAAGTTAGGCGGAAGCCCAGTTCATTGTCGGGGCCGAAGGCGACGGATTCTCCCCAGTGCCAGTTGTCTAGACCCACGGGATAGAACTCAACGAATCGCTGGATCAGCTCACGGTAGGCAGCGTCGCTCTTCGCCTTCACTGAACCGGTGATGATCCCGACCGTCGAGGGGATCGGGTGGGTGAGGAGTGTGACTCGACTGACGATTCCGTAGGTGCTGCCGCCACCACCGCGAACGCCGAAGAATAGGTCCGGCTCGGAAAACTCATTGACGGTGTGGACCTTGCCGTCGGCGGTGACAATTTCGGCTTGGACGATGCCACCCGAGCCGGTGCCGTACCTCTTCGAGAACGGACCGAAACCACTACCGAAGGTGAAGCCTCCGCACGCACCAACGCTGGTGCAGCCACCACCGGCGACGAATCGCCCAGCCATCGTTGCGGCCCGGTAGGCCTCAAGCCAGCGAGTGCCGGCCTCCACGGTCATCGCGTGTACGGGTTCGGTGCCAGCAGGTGCTCCATCGGGGACAAAGGAATCGTGCATCGTGATGGTGCGCATGTCGTGCGTCCAAACGAGCAGCGAGTCTGGCGCCATGTTTCGACCCAGGTAATCGTGTCCCGTTGCTTTCACGACGAGTTTCACGTCGTTCTCGCGGGCGAAGATGACCGCAGCAACGATGTCCGACGTCTTTTGCGCCCGGACTGCATAGGGCGACGCTGCTGCCGTCCAGGCGCCGTACCAACCGGTGGACTGCAGCGCCCCGGGCTGCTCCTCATTCCAAAACGGATTCTTCAGAAGCTCGAAGGTCTCGGGTGTGGCATTGACCCACGGGAGTTGGGTAGTGATCAAACGCCCACCCACCTGCTTGTCGAGGGCGCGCCATTTGGCCTTCGACGGCCATGACTTGCCCGAAGCCATGAGCGGTTCAGCGGCACGGGCAGCAGGACCGGTGAGAGCGGCGGCGGCAGCGAGGGCGGTGGTTCCAAGGACAGCGCGTCGGGAGATCTCAGCCATTTTCACAGGCTATGAGCGACGCGGGTGAGGCTCAACAACCTC
>JAURQC010000031.1 GCA_030836325.1 Candidatus Nanopelagicales bacterium | reverse complement strand
GTACATGAACACCTCAGGTCCGAAGTTCTCGACGTCCCACTCCCACATCGGGTCCGTAAGTGGATTCGGCTGATTACAGAACGAGAAGTCGTTGTACCCATCCCATTCCCCGTCCCGACCGAAACCACTGAGACAGCTTCGGCGGTCGTAGACGACATCGATCGAGGGCTCAACCGGCTGACCGTTGTTGTCGTAGAAGTAGCCGAACTGATCCAGGATCTCGAGGGCCTCGGTGTTGTCCCCCTCGACCTCGTAGGTGATGTGGACATACCGGTCGTATCCGCCCACGTAGTCGATGAGTTTCTGGTGTACATCAGCGTGATACCGGCGGAAGTCATCGGGTATCTCGGCTGAGAAGAGGTAGCAGTGCTCCGGGTCGGACTTGGGTACATTCACGCCGATTCCCCGCTGCACGTCGGCGATGGATGGGGGGTTCGCAGGTTCGACGATCACCCGCGGGCTGATGACGCAGTCGACGTTGTCCGAGACGACAACGATCGGCTCACCGTCCAACGAGAACCCACTATCCGAGTTCTGCCCTTCACCACTCGCCTCGCCATCGATGTCGCCGTCTCCAGACGGGTCCTGTTCCGCCGGGTCGGCGTCATCAACTGGATTCTCCGGCGATGACGGCTCGCCGCTGTCGGTCTCTCGGGCCTCATCAGCACGTGAATCAGTTGCGGAATCCGTTTCATCGGAGATCGACGCGCTCGAGCAGGAGACTCCCAGCATTCCCACGATGAGGAGCGCGAGGGCACGACGCGCTGCTCTGCCACGAACGATCGAGTTAATGTCAAACACGCTTGCAACCCTCCCAGACGACCGACATCGATGATGGTCCGCCGGGAGGTCATCACAGCAGGGTTGCGAATTCCTTGCGATGGCTCGCCCCGACACTGTGAGTGGGCGCAGAGGGACTCGAACCCCCGACATCTTCCTTGTAAGGGAAGCGCGCTAGCCAACTAGGCAGGTTTACTGACGCAAACCCGCTTCCGACAACGCTTTCAGCGGTGTCGGGAGCAGAACCGAGCGTCCACAAGCCTCGTGTTGACCGCTTCTCTGGTTGCTCCCCAACAAGGGAGTAACAATGGAACTCGACGACTATTTGGACGAGTTCGTTGCCGACTGGCAACTCACAGGACACGCTCCAACCACAGTGATCAGATACCGTCGATACCTCTGCCAGTTGCGGACCGCTCACGGTGATGACATCGATCTTGCGACCGTGAAACTGTGGCTGTCTGAATCGATATCTCGCGAGACTGCACGTGCCAGAGCACGTGCAGTCCGAGCGTTCGGAAAATGGGCTATCGAGAACGATGGTCCTCGTTGGGTGTGGTGGTCTCGTGTGCCGTTGCCATCAACGAGACCAACCTCACAACCAACCGTCACAGAGGACGTCTACAAGGCCGTGAGAGGCCGCTGAACGCGAGTCAGAGACGCTCTGGTGGTCGAACTGTTGTGGAGCACAGGGCTAAGGGTTTCTGAGATTGCGCGGCTTTCTAGAGATGATGTGAATCTGTCTGACAGGTTCGTTGTTGTCAGGACTTCGAAGACAGGTAAGCCTCGTTTGGCTCCGTTGTCGGATCAGGCCTGTCGTCTGATCCGACGCCATCCAGCACAGGCAGATGGGTGTTTGGTGGGGATGTCGTCGAACGCCATTCAACGGTTAATGAAACGGTTGCATGCGCCGTCTCCTCATGCGTGGCGTAGGGGTTGGGCTGTTCACGCGTTGAAACGCGGAATCAGCCAGGTGTCTGTTCAGACGGCTGCTGGTTGGTCTTCTGGTGCGATGGTTGCCAGATATACGTCTGCGATGTGAGCAGAACTCGCGATTGGAGAGTTTACGAACAGCACTGGCATCAGAGGACTGGGAATCGTGTCTGATCCACCGATCACAGTCGTGTGCGTCAATGATCCATTGTTGCGAATGATCTTGTCAGGAATCGCGCTCTACTATTTCCTTGATTCGTTGCAATCCGAACGCTAATGCGCCTGTGAAAACCACGAAAAATATGACTGCTCCGAATCCGAAGAGGGCTCCCTGAGACCCGTCTCATCCTTGCGATCCGAGTCAGAAGTAATCAGGAAGTTGCCCAATGCGAGAATCGATGGCACCCAGGCACCTACGAAAATTCCATTCAAGCGGTCGTCAATTGACGCATCATTTTGAAAGTACAGCCAAACGCTCATGGCAAGGCTCGCTGCCGCTGCGAGCAGAGTTGCAACTCGGAGGATTGTGGCCGATTTCATAGAGCGGCCGTAGCAGTCATCGGACGACAGAACGGGGGCCCTGAGAGGGTCCCGTTTGGTGGTCCAGTCGCTATGCAGCTTGTGGTTGGTGGGTCTTGGACCATGCTAGATGGAACTCGGTTGGCGTGGGGTCGCCGTGAGCGGTGTGGGATCGTTCGGCGGCGTAGCTCATTGTCCGGTCGGTCACGTTGCTGGCAGTGTCTGACGTTGCGAAGTTGTGCCGCGTAAACCCACGAGCGGAGTGAATGTTGCACCCGGAGACGTGGTCGACGATCTACCAAGGTGAGAGATCAGGCAACTTGGCGCTTGACCAGATCGGCGAAAATGCCGCCTCTTTCGATGAGCTCATCGTAGGTGCCGGTTTCGACGGCAGTGCCCGCATTGATGACAACGATTCGGTCGGCAGCTCGGATTGTTGAAAGCCGGTGGGCGATCACAATTCGTGTTGCAGCCAGGTTGTCCATCGCCTGGGTAATTTGAGCCTGGGCTGCGTTGTCCAGAGCACTTGTTGCCTCGTCGAGCAGCAAGATCCGCGGAGATCTCACGAGCGCCCGGGCCAGCAGAATTCGTTGGGCCTGTCCACCCGAGACGTTCGCCGGATCAACGATGGTCTGCATCTTCATGGGCATCGCTGCGATGTCATCTGCCAGTGCAGCTGCGTTGGCGGCCTGCCAAGCGGCTTGTTCATCGCCGACTGTGGATCCGAGGATGTTGCGCATGATGCTGCCGCGCGTGATAGAGCCCTCCTGCACTACGACTCCCATTTGGCTTCGAACTAATGTTGGATCTAGATCTCGTAGATCTCGCCCGTCGTAGCTCACCGTGCCTTGCTCCGGGGTATCGAAACCCAGGAGCAGCCGGGTGATTGTCGATTTCCCGGCACCGGAGGGGCCAACGAGCGCCACCATCTCGCCGGGAGCGACGCTGAGAGATAGGCCACGCAGGATCAATGGCCCGTCTGTGGTGTATCTGAACTCAATGTTCGACAGCTCAATCGCACCGCTCAACATGCCCGGGTCTTGTGCCCTTCCGGCACTCTCGGGAAGTTCGTCCATGATGGGACGCAAAAGTTGGAGTGTCGGCCCGGCGTTGGCGATCGGTGACACGAGGTTCGACAGCCCGGAAATTGCTGCGAAGGCGGCGCCGTATGCGCTTGAAAAGGCGAGGAACTCGCCGGTGGAGAGACTGGCCCCGTCGGTCGTCCAGTCGATAGCGATCACTGTGTAGAAAAGAGCAGGCGCTGCGGCGGTGGCGAAGATGAACCAGGAAGTGATTCGTCCGATGACCAAGGTCTGGTTCGAAGAAGCGTCGGCCTGACGACGGGTTAGCTCCAGGTACTCAGCTTCCATTCGTCCTTCGGCGCCGGCGAGGCGGACTTTCATGACGCCTCGCAGTAACTGCACGAGGAATCCGTTGGCTTCTCTCGTCGCAGTGAGTGACTGTGTGCTGAAGCGGGCCACGTACCGGATGCCGAGGAGGAGCACAATGACCGTGAGCAACAAGAAGATGCTTGCTACAACACCGAGTGCCGGCGAGTACTTGAACATCAGAACGAGATTGACGAGTCCGAAAACAGCGGCAAGAGCTGACGAAACCACTTGCACGCTGACGAGGCTTTGCAGGGAGTCGACGGCTAAAACTCGGACTGTGAGATCGCCGCTGCTGAAGTTTCGGAAGAATGATGCAGGTAGCGCTAGGAGCCGATCCCACATCGCCGACTGCATATTTCGCGTTGCGCTCTGGGACAGAGCGGCGATTGCGTAGCTCTGCACGAGAGTGAACACGAACGAGGTGCCTGCTGCGATCAGGAGGGCGATGCCAACTTGCACGAGTATCGACTCGCGACCTTGAGGTATGACTGACCCAACGGTTGCGTTTGTGAGCAGTGGGGTAATCAACCCGAGGACCGCTACGGCCAGTCCCATCGTTGCCGCTAGGAGCCAGTTCCTGCGACTGTTGTGCATCCCCCGTCGCAGGACGTCACCGATGGTGATCGGACGGTCAGCCGGCAGTGGCGCATAGAACTCGTATGCCACCGGCGCAATGGCTGCGAGGTTTGCGTCGCTGATCGGTGTTGGCCGGATGTCCCCGGGTCGCTGCATGAGGTACCGGCGGCCATGTTTGAGAAGCGCCACAGGTGTCGGTTTTCCGTCTTCCACGATCCCGCCGAGAAGGTTCTGTGACGCCACGCGCTGCCAGCCTTTGCTGAGGGTCACCTTCCTGTACCGGACACCAGACTTATGGGCAGTCAACCGCAACGGGTCGTCGGAGGACCGCAACTCGCTGCTTGTCGGCGGCGTTACTTGAAAGCCGTCGGCGTCACCGATGTGGTGAAGGACTTCGATCAAAGGCGGAAGCCCGAGTGCCATGTGGGGATCGGTAAGTGTGGATGCCGAAAAGGTGATTCGAGCCGTGACTGCAGTGAGTTGGTCCTCAGAACGGGTCAATGCAGCCTGAATGGACTGTTGTCGGTGTGCCCGTTCATTGTCCTGTAGGCGACGAACCGCTTGCTCGAGTTGAGATGGAAATGCCTCAAGGTCGGCTCCCTCGACTTCGGGAGCGATTGGCAGCAGGGCTGCGACGAAGCCGGCAAGCACAGCAGCTCGGTCGGCTTCGTCAGAGAGCTCGACTGTCTCCAGTGAAGAGTTCAGCCGGGCGACGACCAACAGAGGCGTATCACTGGCAGGAAAGGCGCAGCGCGCTTCACCGAGAGTTGCGAGTGGTTGGCGCAAACCATCTGACCGAACTGCGAATACGTCCGCAGTGCCGGTGCGCACGCCGATCGGCGCATCTCCGGGATGGAGCTCTACTTCTCGTGGTAGTTCAGGAGCCAACGCTTCCGCCCTCTCCGGCGTCGCTAACCATTCGCGCATAGTGGCCGCCGCTGCTCATCAGTTGGTTGTGACTGCCTCTTTCAAGAACGACGCCGCCTCGCCCAAGGACGATGATCTCATCGGCATCACGAATCGTCGACAAGCGATGAGCGACGATGAGGCAGGTGAGTCCCCTCCGTCGCAGAGCTTGGTCAACAAGCTGCTCTGTGATGTCGTCAAGTGCGCTAGTTGCTTCGTCGAGGACGATCACCTGTGGTGTGGTCGCAAGGGCTCGCGCAATTTCCAACCGTTGGCATTGGCCTCCGCTGAAATTCCTTCCGTTCTCTTCGACTACAGCGTCGAGGCCACCCTCTCGGGCGAGCACATCCTTGAGTATTTGCGCGTCTGCGAGAGCGAGTTGCACCTCGTTGTCAGGAATCATTGGGTTCCAAAGTGTGACGTTGTCGCGAACCGTTCCTTCGAAGAGCACGATGGATTGATCGACTTTGGTCAGGTGATTCTCAATGACACCGCTTGGATACTCCGATAGCGGTTTGCCGTCGTGAAGAACCTGGCCGCTCCATGGCGTGAAAAGGCCAGCGGCAAGGTTGGCGATCGTGGTTTTCCCAGAGCCTGATCCCCCGACTAGAGCAACCCGACACCCGGGTTTGATATCGAGTTCGAAGTTCTCGATGAGAGGTTCTGCAAGACGGCTATACCCGAAAGTGACATTGTCAAAGGTGACTCGCCCTGCGAGATCTGGAATATCGGAGGGCGCTGTGATTGACGGTCGCGCGAAGCGGATGTCCGGCTCGTTGGCTGTGACGTCGTCGAGGGCTTGAAGACTGGAAGTGATCACTTGGAGTTGACTACCGGTACTCATCAAGGTCTGGACAGGCGAGTTAAGATTTGCCGAGAGCACCTGCATTGCAAGAAGACCACCAACGGTGAACGAACCGGTGATCGTGAAGTATCCGCCAAGGACCAGAATTGAAGCGCTTGTCAACGCGAAGAGAAGTACGGGCGTAGCGCTCAGCAAAGCGGTGGTCGGTGCCAGAGTCGCCTGGGTGGAGATGTAGTCGCTTTGCTGACCAGCGAGTGTCGTAAATACGTCGTCTTCCATCCCGGTCGACTTGATGGTCTCGATGCCCTGGATGGAACTCGTGGTCGTCCCTCGGAGTTGGTTCTGTTTACGAATCAGCCGACTCTGGGCCATGGTTCGCTTCGCCATCACGAGTTTCAGCACGATGACATTGATCAGAGACAACGCGAGCACGACAAGCCCGATCGTCACGTTGTAGTACAGGAGCAGCAACGCGTAGCCGAGTGCCGCAAGGACGGCGATTCCTGCGCTCGCCATCTGGTTGCCCAGCAACTGCGCTACTTGGCCGTTGTACCCGACCCGCTGGGAGAGGTCACCTGCCGACCGCTCAAGGTAAAACATCAGAGGCAAACGAATCAGCCTGGTAAGGAAGTCAGATGACCCAACAACCGTCACTTTCATCTGGAGCCTTGCGATGACGCCGTACTCGAGCAATGTGAGCCCTGAACGGAAGAGGCCAACTATGATCAGGACCGTCACAAGGCCCGGAATGATGTCGTTGCGTTCCAATGAAAGAACGTCATTGATGAAGATTTGGCTCAGTGGGGCAGTGACAAGGCCGAGCAGCATTGCGAGCACCCCGGCAAGAATCATGAAGTTGACGCCTGCGCGCGAGTGCTTCAGTCGGCTCCAGAGAGCGGAAGAAGTGCGGTACTTGTGTCCAGCCGGTGTGAATTTAGACGACTGAGTAAAGGTGATCGCGGCCCCGGAGTAGCCCTCGGCGAAGTCCTCGGTCGACAACGCATAGCCGCCGCGGGCAGGGTCGTTGACGTAGAAAGTGCCTTTCGTGGCACCTTCTAACACCATGAAGTGGCAACGCCTCCACCAGATAATTGCTGGCATCGTCAGACCGGCCAGGTCCGCTACTTCGCCTCGGTGGCCTTCACCCTCGAGCCCGTACGACTCAGCAGCCTGGACGATGTTGATCGCAGTGGACCCATCCCGCGAGACACCGCACGCTGTGCGGAGGTGATCGAGGGTCTCCCAACGTCCGAGGTGGGCCAGGATCATGCCAAGGCTTGCGGCGCCGCACTCGACCGCTGCCTGTTGCAGCATTGAGGGAACCTTGACGCGGTGCGACGTTGAGATCTGCGGTGAGCTGCGACTTTGCTCGGGAGCTGTGTTCATCGGATCTGTCACCGCCCGCCGAAGAGCAGATCGATCGGATGGGGTTCGTCGTAGGTGTTGACGACTTCAACGATCTCGCCAGGAAGAATCTCGGAGGCTTTGACGGTCTTTGCCCCCCCCTGGACCGACATTCGGACCTCGTAGACGACGCCCCCTCCTCGGTCGCTGAGTTCGCGTGCGAAAGATGGACTCCCAGTCGTGACAGTTGCAACTTCAAGGTCAGCTGGGCTGGCACCGACCAGCACGACCCGGGCTTTCACCGCTGCCCGTTTCGACGTTTCGACATTGGTGACGATCACATCGACCTCGTCCCCGACGTCGAAGAGGATCGCTTCGTTTGCAGGAAGGAACGTAACGAACCGTATTTCGGAAGCGCGCCCTTCGGCGTCAAGCACTGATCCGATTTGAGTTCCCGGTTCGACTCCTTGGCCCTGGTTCACCAAGATGCTGTCAACTAATCCACTTGACGGGGCAGCTACTGAGATTGTTTTGGCGTCTGCGTAAGTGGTGATGAGCGCAATTTTGTCGCCCTTCTTGACTGTGTCTCCCACATTGGCTTGCACCGAAATGGTCCCTGCCTCGGGGGCAACTATTGAAGTCCTGAAATTGGTCACTGAGACTGCTGCGTTAACCGTGAGCTGCTGCGGGAGGGTTGCGATGACTGACCAGACTCCAACCAAAACAACGGCGATCAGCACTGCGGCAAGTGCTATCCATCCGCGTGGCTTTGTGGTGCTGAGGATTTCGTCGAGACTCTCGGGCCCGCTTTGACCGGCCGGCTTCGAGGGTTGGGGTCGCTGCTGTCCTGGTTCCAGTGTCACGTTGACGCTCCTTCGACTTGGTGTGGTTTCCAGTTTGGTCTCATCCGCGGACCCAGAACGCAGCCGAGTACTTCGTATCGGTGGTTGGTGGAAGTGCAGCGTGCGCAAACAGGTAGTTCGACGGGAAGACAGCGACCCGGCCAGCAACTGCGTCAACTTCTTTGCCGTGGTAGATGAAGTTTGTCATTCCGCCGTCATTGATCGTGTTGAGGTACGCGATCGCCGAGATCACTCGGTTTGACCCTTCGAAATAATCCGTATGCGCTCTGAAATCCTGGCCAGGTGAATACCGGTTAAACGAAATCGGCTCAAAGTTTCTGACTTGAACTGCATACCGTTGCGCATAGTCGGTCAGCAAGTTTGCAACGGACTTCGCGAACTGGTGAATTGACTCCGGGTGCGAGTACGAGATGAAGGGAAGGAACAGTGACTCGCTGGTACGAATATCACTCTCTGTAGGAGAGGTTCCTACAGGCGAGCGTCGCCACTCAGGGTGATCCCGGATTGCATCGATGACGGCGTCTGCGCCAGCGAACACGTTGTCGTGAACCTCGAGGCCGGTGGGATGTTTCATAAGCTCAAGACGCCAAAATCAGGTCGGCCGAAGAATCTTTGAACGGCGCATTCTTGCTCTTTTACGAAACCCGTTGCGCATGTCTTTCGTTCCTTTGACTGGCGAACCGTACTCAGATCGGTGCTGCCGGTCAAGATCGAAAACGATCTCTGAAGCCGCACCTGTGCCTGTGAGGGGGACCCCATGAGTGGTCCAGTCGCTATGCGGCTTGGGGTTGGTGGGTCGTGGTCCACTGTAGGGCGAACTCGGTTGGGGTGAGGTCGCCGTGGGCGGAGTGGGGTCGGTTGGCGTTGTAGTCGAGCCGCCAGTCCTCGATGATCACGCGGGCTTCGAGGAGGCTGTCGAAGCGCCACGAGTTGAGCAGCTCGTCGCGGAGTCGTCCGTTGAAGGTCTCGATCCAGGCGTTCTGCCATGGCGAGCCGGGGTCGATGAACATCGCCCCGGTGCCGTTGAAGCGGCACCAGTCGTTGACGGCGTGCGCGACGAACTCGGGACCATTGTCGAAGCGCACGTAGACCGGCGCACCGCGTTGCATGGCGAGGCGGTCCAAGACCGCAACGACGGCGTCGGCATCGATGGAGCGATCGATCTCGATCGTGAAGCACTCGCGGGTGAACTCGTCGATCATGTTGAACATCTTCAGGGTGCGGCCGTCGGCGGTGGTGTCGAACTGGAAGTCCATCGCCCAGATCACGTTCGGTCGGATCGGTGACATCGCGCCGACCTGGACGCCAATGCCGGTGAGGCGCTTCTTGCGGCGCCGCTGAGGCACACGCAGCCCTTCGTCGCGCCACAGCCGGCGGATGCGCTTGTTGTTGACCTTCCAACCGGCTTTGCGGGCCATCTTCGCGGCGCGTCGCCATCCCCACCGGGGCCGGTCGATGGAGAACTTGCGCAGCCAGGCGCGCAGCTCGGCTTCCTCGGCGGTGACCGGCGGCGGCGTCAGTCGCTGCGTGGAGCGGTGAATGCCGACCACGGTGCAGGCTCGTCGTTCCGAGACCCCGAACCGGTCGCGCAGCACCTTGACGGCACTGCGACGGCACTGCGCTTGCGGTTCGGGGTCAGAAGTTTCCCGACGCGATCTCCCGCAGCATGTCCTTGTCCAACTCGGCGTCAGCCAGCAGACGCTTCAGTCGGGCGTTCTCGCCCTCGAGCTCCTTGAGCCGTTTCGCGTCGGAGGCTTTCATGCCGCCGTACTGGGCCAGCCACCGGTTCCACGTCGACTCGGCGATCTCGAGATGTCGGCACACCTCGTCGAGCTCTCGGCCCGACGCGAGGAGCTTGTTGCCCTAGGCGAGCTTGCGGATGATCTGATATCGCGTGTGCCGCCGTCGCTTGTTCGAAGTCATGCCGTTGCTGATTCTTCCTGCCCGGAAACCGGGCATCAAGAGACGCAGAACGACTGGACCACCACGGAGGGCTCACCTCACCTGATCTTTGGAGAGATTTCCTTGACGACGCCGGCAATGCGTTTTAGTATCGGCATCCCAAACGTCATGAAAGTGAGACGCCATGAATTCATACGTAGCCGCCGCAAAAGCCATTAACGACAACCCTGATCTCCACGCGAAGGTGACCGAAGCTGGGAGCGCCGAAGAGCGCGCTGCCGTGCTGCGTGACCACGGAGTTGACGTGCCGTCGCACGCCGATGTGAACGCCCACACCTCAAACCTTGAAGGCGTTAGCGGTGCTGGCACGACCACGACTGCTGCGACTTCGGCAGTGCCGGCCGCGGTCCCCGCAGCCGCAGCAGCTGTTGCAGCCTGATTAGCCGTAGCTGCGTCGGCTGTTTTTGACGAGCAGCCAAAACGAACCAACTCCATGGTGACGCCGGCTTACGAGCCTGCTGACCCGACGTGGATTTGCAGAGGTGACTCTGTCTAAGAAAGAGTCTCCATGACGTTGAATCTTGATCATCTGCTGGCTGTCAACGAGCAGCCTCTACGAACCTTGGTGACCTCTTCGGGTCTCCGTTCGAGAGAAGCCTCCGATCTGCGGGGGGAGCTGTCTCAACATCTCGGCGCATACGGGATTACGCGAGTCGCCCACCTGACGGGCTTTGACCGCATTGGGCTTCCGGTCCACATGGCGATTAAGCCGCAGGGACGAACCCTTGCGAGCGGCAGCGGCAAAGGGGTTAGTCCGGACGCCAGTTGGGTGAGCGCGGTCATGGAGTGCTGCGAACAGGCGGTTTGGGAACACTTGGAAATCGCCTCAGTCCTCGCTAGTCAGAATGAACTCCGCCGGCGTGGCGTCGTCACTGTGGACGGATCTTTGTGCCCGCAGGCGAAGGGGTCGCTGTGGACGCCTGATGTGCCGATCCGATGGACGCCTTCCTGGGACATCATCGCCGGGACTGAGGTCTGGGTTCCTGATGGCCTTGTCGCAGTGTCGCTGATTGGTGACGGGTCATACCGGCCCTTCATCACTGGTTCGAACGGTTTGGCAAGCGGGGCACACGTCCTGGAGGCCATTTTGAGTGGTCTTATGGAGGTCGTTGAGCGAGACGGGATGACACTGACCACTTATGTGGGTGATCGCCCGCATCTTGACGGCATGGCGCGTCTCCGAGCTGTTGAGCCCTCGGTTGCTGATCGCATCGAGGCAGCCGGGTTGCGACTTGAAGTTGTGGATGCCACAACCGAAATCGGTATTCCGATTGTGGTCGCCTATCTACATGACGTTCCCGGCGGTCGAACTGGATCGTTCAAAGGAGCAGGCGCGTCGTTATCCGCATCCGCTGCGTTGGTGCGAGCGGTCACTGAAGCAGCGCAGGGGCGTTGCCTCATCGTGTCTGGGGCGCGTGATGACATGTTCGAGAGTCAGCGAGCAGCGGCAACGTCGTCGACGGTAAGCACACCGACGTCCGTTGAGGGAGTCTTCGACAACGATGTCAACCTCGGCACCGGAAGCGTCGAAGGCGACCTTGAGCGAGCTGCCACGATGCTTCGCTCGGCTGGCTTTTCTCAGATCTTGGTGATCCGGCACACATCTCCCGATGACCCTGTGCAGGTTGTCCGAGTGATCGTTCCGGGCCTCGAGGGGTACATGTTTTCGTACGCGGCGGTGGGTGAACGGGGTCAGGCTTGGGTCGACGACTATCGGTTGGAGACGGCGTGAACGACCGGGCGCAAGTGGTCTTCCTCGGCCCGTCGTTGTCGCGCGAAGAAGCCGTTGCCCTGTTGCCAGAAGCAATCTTTCTTCCTCCGGCGGCAATGGGTGATGTGCTTGGCGCAACGCGCAGGTATCGCCCGCACGCCATCGGCCTGGTCGACGGGACGTTCTTGCAGAACATGTCCGTGTTCCACAAGGAGCTGCTCTACGCCATGGACGGCGGGGCATGGGTCCTCGGTTCGAGCAGCATGGGAGCGCTGCGGGCCGCAGAGTGTGCCCCGTACGGAATGCTGGGGGTTGGCGAGATTTTCGAGGGCTTCGCGAGTGGAAAATTGGAGAACGATGCTGACGTAGCTCTTACTCACTCCGATGAATCTTCAGGATTCCGTCCGCTTTCAGATGCGATGGTGACGATCCGAGCTGTGCTCACCGCAGCTGCGGCTGAGGGTCTCATCGGAAACGACCTGTCCAACGAACTGATCCGCCGACAGGAGCAACGGTGGTTCCCAGAGCGGAGGCTGGCCGACTCACTTGTTGATGCTGTCGAGCTAGGTGTCGGCGCTCAAGAGGTTGGATTTTTGCGCGAATTCTTTAAGACGCGTGCCCAAGAGCTCGACCCGAAACGACGTGACGCAATTGCGCTGCTCAAAAAAATGCGCAACCTTCCCGCCGATGCCCCGCCCGCTGAGCGTCGACCTGGCACTGTCATGTCGGGGGTGTTCCAAGCGGTTTTGTCTCGGGATGTGATTGTGGAATCCAGCGACGGGCTACCGGTCACCTTCGATCGGATTCGCCGTTACGCAGCGATCAACGAAGCTGATTACGAAGAAGTGATGAGCGTCGCCCGACAACGGAACGCGCTTGCATGGATGGGTCACTGGTTCGGAGGGGCTCCAACAGAGTCCGAATTGGAGGCCGCCCGCGCAGCTCTTTGCGAACGCCTAGAAGTCACAGATGATGAACTGAACATACGAGCACAAGAACTTGATCTTGACGCCAATCATCTGCGCGAGATGATTGTTCGCGAAGCGCTAGTGAGGCGCATTGAATACAGTCACCTCGGTCAAACCCAACACGGGGTAATCACGAGGTTGTTTCTCGACGAACTTCGACGGTCTGGTCGGTACGACGAGGTCAAGCATGCTGCCGCGCTTCAGGAATCGCTTGCGAGTTCTGTCGTCGTGGAGGGTGAAATCACCCCACAGCAGGCGATCGCCACTCATGTGTCGCTATCAGATTGGGAAATCCCTGAAGACTTCATCGAATACGTCGAACGAAACGAGCTCGGATCCGTCGCTGAGTTGGTCGCCACGATCCAGACTTCGGTGAGAGCGTTCCAGGCGTTGTTCGGAACAGGTCTGCTACCTGATGTAGGCGAAGGGGTTCGGTTCTTTGACGACGGCGAACCGCTGATGTCTCGTGGTCGCTGATCCCACTTCGTCAATCGTTCTGCCTGTCGAGTTTCGCGACGGGTCAGCCCCAGTGCGCGGTCCGATGCCTGGTTTTCGCCGGCTGTCTCGATCAGTCAAACTTGACCTTCCTGAACTCGGCTCAACGGAGGTCTCTGCCGAGGCTGTCATCGTGTCCGGCCCAGACCAGAAGAGCCGCGACCAGGTCCTTGGCCAACTGGGAACGTGGGCTACAGGCCAGTGGCTTCGAGCGAACGGACTCACGGCAATGAACGGGTCCTGCGTTGAGCGAGGCGGACGTACGGTCATCTTGACGGGTGCACCCCGAACCGGATGCTCCGTTCTCGCCTTAGCAATGATGAAGCGAGGATGGGCCCTTACTTCAGATGGCGTCGTTGGGTGGGGTGACGATGGCGTCCCTGTCCGTTTTGGTGACGTGGTCACTGTTGACCGATCAGTTGCTCTTGGGGTGGAGAGCAGCCGGCTGAGCGCAGCTATCTCCGGCCGGGACCGCGTCGAGATCCAGTGCTCGCCCACCCGAACGGGTCGCCTTGGTGGCGTTGTGGTCTTGTCGCGGAGACTGGCTTTGCGTGAGGCAGTCATTCAGGGGTCTGAGGGTGTTGACCTTCTCGCCGAGCGCTTAGCTACGAGCCCCGTTCCCCCTCTTGTAAATGGTTCAGACCAGCCGCCAGCGTGTGTTCCCGCTGTGCCGGGGGTTCGAGTGCTTCGACCGATTAGCAGTGACGAAGCCGTAGTGCGGCGGAGCTCACCACCGGTACTTGCAGGCATGATCGAGACCGCTTTCTCGGAGCTGATGTGATGAAGTCAACGCACGATGAGCAAGGGGATGGGGCGACGCCTCGTAGCCGGACTGTTTGGTGTGCGTCGTATCCGAAGTCTGGGAACACTTGGGTTCGTAGTCTGGCCCAGGCGCTTCGCACCGGGCATCCACCCGATATCAATCGGCTTGGGTCGGAAGGCCACGCAAGTGATGATCTGATGCGAGGCCTGGGTTTGTCGGTGTCGGATATTGATGATGTGGCGGCCCACGGCTTCCAGCGTCTCGGTTGGGCCCTGGCTGACCGCGCAGAGGCCGATCAAGGTGTTCTGCGAAAAACTCACGCGGCTTGGCTTCCAGTCGCTGACGGGTATCCGGTGAACTGGCAACCGCCCGATGCGAAGGCCATCTACATCATTCGTGACCCTAGAGCGGTAGCTGTGAGCTGGGCGCATCACATCGGTCACAGCCCCCAGGACGCAGTGGACATCATGGCGACCGGGGGGGTTGATGTTCCGGTTCGGCTTGATGACGACCATCGCTTTCATCCTGGCAATTGGTCGTCCCATGTGCAGTCCTGGACTGAGCAAGACGACCTTCCAACGCTTGTACTCCGGTACGAGGACCTGGCTGCAGATCCGATTACCACGGTGACTGGCCTAGCCCGTTGGCTAGGAGTTGCGGCTGACGAAACGGCAGTGAGTGCAGCAGTTGAAGCCTGTTCTTTTGAGCGACTTGCGGTCGCTGAAATCGTTCACGGCTTCGTAGAAGCAGCCGCACCTGACCGCGTGTTTTTTCGGCGAGGCGAAGTCGCTGCTTGGGCTTCTGAACTTGAGCGTGAACTCATCGACAGGATCGAGGTTGAGCACGCCGAAATGATGCGCCGCTTCGGCTACCTGGAGTGAGGTGGGCGGTGTGCCAGCCCATCGAAAACCTCTGACCACAGCCTCCGCATGAGCGAAAGGCTTTCCAAGTCGACGCGTTCGTTGTCACCATGCAGCATCATCGGGACTTCTTGGGCGTTTAGCTGTGTGCTGTAGAGCCCAAACCCGTAGGCAGTAGCTCCTCGTTCACGCATGAACCTCGCGTCGGTACATCCTGAGGCGAACGTTGGCACTAGAGAAGCGTCAGGAACAATCTGGCGGGTGCACTCCTGCAGCAGCCCCCACAATTGGGTGTCGATAGGTGAGCGCGTGGCATTCGCGTAGCGGATGAGTTCGATATCGACCCGCTGAAATAAGTCATCGCCAAGAACGAAGCTGATGTGTTCGACAATGTCGTCCCACCCTTGCCCGGACACTGTCCGGACATCCAACTCCACCGTGGCCTGTGCGCTCATGGAGTTCCAGGATCCATCTGTGACCACGCGAGTGGGGACAATGGTCATTCGAGTGAGCGCATGTACGGCCCGAGCGACCGAGCGCGGCATGCGAGCTATGACCGCATCAACGCGAGCCGGGTCGGTAATTACCTCGGCTGCCTGTGGATTCCAGCCGTGCCGTACCACTTCGCGCCACTCGTCGCTGATGTGAATGAGCCCGCTGTCTTGGCTGAGACGTTGAACGATCTCAGCAGCGATCGAGAGAACAGTCTCGACTCCGTACGGGAGGGAACTGTG
The DNA here is from genome assembly GCA_030836325.1 of Candidatus Nanopelagicales bacterium. Next base: position 2,135 of record JAURQC010000031.1, on the reverse strand, counting down.
GCCAGGCTCCCCGGAGATGTTAAGAGCGACACGCCACGTGCCTTTTTCTGCGATGAGTACACCCAACTGTGGACTTTCTGCAGGCCCTGATCTGACTCCGCCCGATTCGGTAAGAACCCAGTCGGCGTTGACAAGATCGCCATGCTTTTGGACGAGGTGACCCATTCCCATGCCGCCAAGCGCCTCTTCATCGGCAACGGCGGCAAGAATGACATCGCCAGGGAGACGCCGCCCGCTGGCAACAAGATCTCGAAAGGCCAACGTCATGGTTGCGACATGTCCGAGCATGTCCATCGTTCCTCGGCCCCAGATGAACCCGTCATGTATCTCTGCTCCGAAAGGATCCCGGTCCCAGCGGGCTGGCTCGGCCGGGACGACATCGGTGTGACAGAGAAGCATCAGCGCCGGAGCGGCGGGGTCGAAACCTGGCCATTTGGCGACCATTGATCGGCGCCCTGGTGCTGAGTCAACTATTTCGATGTCTGATGCTGACGGCTCGAGAACAGCGAGTAACTCGTCGACGTTGCGCTCTTCGCCAGGGTTGTTTGAGCCGTCGTTAACGCAGGCGTTCTGGACGAGCACCTGGGTGAGTTCGGCCTCGGCGTTCATCGTGCTACTTCGATTTGGGACGTTGCGTGCAAAACGACCATCAACAACTCTCTAAGTCGGCTGCTGGGGCGGCTTGGCACTTCACAACGACGTTCACGAGGTCTGGGAGAAGATGTCTTCGAGGCGGATGTCTTCGCTTGGCATCACAGGGCTGGCATCGACGAGGTCACCTTCGTACCACGGCTCGGGGGATGTGAGGGGGACCCCATGAGTGGTCCAGTCGCTATGCGGCTTGGGGTTGGTGGGTCGTGGTCCACTGTAGGGCGAACTCGGTTGGGGTGAGGTCGCCGTGGTTGACAACGACATAGCAAACGAGCAACCAGAACAAGCAGGTTTCCGTTGCAACACAACGGAAACCGTTCACGCAACAGACGAAACTCGTCTCAAACAGTGGGCGCAGAGGGACTCGAACCCCCGACATCTTCCTTGTAAGGGAAGCGCTCTAGCCAACTGAGCTATGCGCCCGGGAGACGGCAGGCTACCGGCGCGCCCGTGAGCACCGGAACGCGACCCTAGGGTGGAGGTGTGCAGGCTCCCGTCGTGATGGTCAACCGCGGATGCGCGTCAGCGGGTTGCCTCGTAGCGCTCATCCCATTGCTCACGCTGTTCGGATTCGTCTGGGTGGTCGGTCTCGTCCTCGATGCCGTTTTCCCGGGCACCTCACCCTGGTGGGTGCAGGCCGTCGTCGCGGTCGTCGGACTCAACGTGATCCTGCGCCTACTCGGTCGTCGAGCGCGACGGCGTCGCGACGCTGCCCGCGGAGAGGCTGGTCCTCCCGGGGTGATCGATGTCTGACCGGCGTCGCACTCCCCCGCCGATGCGCATCGACGCCGTCACCCTCGCCACGGTCGACATGTCGACCTCGATCAACTTCTACGAGGCCATCGGCTTCGAGGTCTCCTTCGGCGGACACGGAGCGTCGTTCACCACGATGAGCGCCGGCGTCTGCCACGTGAACCTGACGCTCACCGGCACTCCAGGGCCGTGGGGGCGGGTCATCTTCCACGTCGACGATGTCGACGCCTTACACGCGCGAGCAGTCGCTGCTGGACTGAGCCCGCGTCACCCACCCCGCGATGCCGACTGGGGAGAGCGGATGTTCGCCATCACCGATCCAAGCGGCCACGACCTAAGTTTCGCGCGACCCCTCTAAGTGCTCAACGCTGACACGTCGAACACCACCACACCTTCCGACCCGCGAGTTCCCCGACCCGAATCGTCGATCGGCACCGACGGCATCGATAACCATCGCGCTTGTAGACGTAGAGCCGTTCCCTCGCCGGCACGTCACGGTGTCGCTCTACGCCTGCTTTCGCCGGCTCCACCGTGACGATCCGGCCGATCCGCTCCCCGACTTTCATCTGATCGATCGCCAGACGCCAGATGTCACCGACGGTGTCGGTCGAGACCTCGTTCGCCGGCGTGAACGGGTCGAGCCCGAGGATGAAACAGAACTCGGCTCGATAGACGTTGCCGATTCCCGACACCACCGCCTGATCGAGAAGTAACTGCGCCACCGGAACCCG
>JAURQC010000001.1 GCA_030836325.1 Candidatus Nanopelagicales bacterium | reverse complement strand
TTGGACCAGGCGACGTCGTTGTCCCACAGGCGGAGCGATCCGAACGGGATATCTGGCCACACGCCGTACTGCTCGTTTTTCACGTGCAGACCGAACATCTCGGGCTGGATGATTTGACCGCGCAGGTTGTCGAAGTCCACTAGTGAGCGCTTCTTTGCTGCGGCTGGCCCGGCCAAGGACAAGGAGAGCCCAGCCACGAGGGCCATAGTCAGCAGAGCAACGAAATAACGGGACGCGTGGGGAAGTGTCAGTCGCATTCGGTCATAGTGCCATGACCAGTCGTGACAGGGCTACAGCGGTCACATCGTCGTGTTGCCAGCCCGGGGAGCGTTCGCGGATCTGGGCGACCAGTCGCGCCAGGACCTCCTCGGCGTCTTGGCGGACGGGGGCGTCCAGGGATCGGATGATCCGGCTGATGTCGGTCGCGTCGAGGTCGCTGCCATCGGGTGCGTGGCCTTCGACTAGCCCGTCGGTGAAGGCAACCAGGCAATCCCCGGGCTGGAAGTCGACGATGGTTTCGTGCCATTCACCGCCCAGGCTCGACAGCAGCGGCCCGGTGCCTTCACACACAACCGTCTCCTTGTCCTTGGTCACGAGAACCGCGGGTTGATGGCCGGCGTTTGTGTAGGTGAGTGTTCCGGTCTCGGTGTCGACCACACCGATGAACGCCGTGACGAAGTTCTCGTCATCGCGGCAAGCGACCGCAGCGAGGGTGGCTGCCTGGGCTGGGGAGATTCCAGTGACCAAGACGCCGCGAATCAGGTCCTTGGTGCGCAAGGCTGTGATGGTCGCCTTCGTGCCATGGCCGGAGGTATCGGCCACCACGATGGCCAATCGTCCGTCACCCACATAGAGCGCATCCCACCAATCACCGGCGAGGACACCCTCGGCCGACGCGCTCGTACCGGAGAAGGCCATTCCTGGAATGTGCGGAGGTTCACGTTGTTCGAATGCGGCACGCATCTGAGCCACCAGTGGTGCATCTTGCGCAAGTCCGGTGCGAGCCGCGCGGGCTTCATCGATCTGCGCCACGAGAGAGCGTCGCAGACTTTCGGCGTCCTCCGCCACGCGCTCGAGTTCCGGCGGACCGATCGGTTGAATGGGGTGGGTGTGTGATTCGTCGGTGGCCCGTCGTAGATCCCGGCGAATCGACCGAAGAGGCTTCAATACCCATGAGTCCAATGCGCTGAAGGACGCAGCGACTATGCCCAGCAACACAGCGGCGAGGAGCACCAACCACAGGCCAAGCTGACGGGCGAAGGAGTCCACCCTGTCGCGCGCGGCTTGACGCTCAACGCCGATCGCTTCACGGAAATCTACAGTGGCGGCGATCATGGCGTCGTAGGACTGCCAGGCCCTTGGTCGATTCGTTTCTCTCGCCGCTTCCCGTGAGTCGCCGGCTTCCATGGACTGCAAAGTCGGGGTGGCGTCGTCGTTCAACCACACCTGCTGGGCTGCACGTACGCCCGCGAGCTGACCCACAAGAGCGGGATCGTCTTGCAGTGTCGCCTCGAGTACACGGATCAGGGAGTCGGCTTCGGCCACCGAGTCGAGATGGGCGTTGCGGGCGCGTGCTCGATCGGTCAGCACGTAGTCACTTAAGTCGCCCGAGGCGGAGGCTTGGGCGAGCAGCAGGTTGTCAGCCAGTTCGGCGGCGGGGGTGAGCCGTTCCTGGAGTCGTAATGCTCCGTTGTAGGTGATGAGGTACTGCAGGCCGACCACAAGGCCGATAAGGGTTAGCACGGCGGCAATCGCAACGAAACCCGTCAGAAGGCGGCGTCGCAAGGACTGACCACGCAGATTCACACGTTCAGGCTGCCAGGTCGGTGCCGCGATGGACGGCAATTGTGGCCGATCGGTGCTGCATCCGTAGTCTGAGCGGCATGGGTGGCCCGCGGCTGCGTCCGGAGATCGAATCCCTTCCGGCATACAAGGCTGGTCAGGTACCTGTCGAGCGAACCGACATCACCACCTTCAAGATCTCGAGTAATGAGTCTCCCTTCGAGCCGCCGGATCGGGTTCGTGAAGCGATTGAGCGCGCTGCCCAGCAGGTGCATCGGTACCCGGATCCCTTCAGTAGGCGCCTGGTTGCTGCTTTGGCGAACCGCTTCGACGTTGCCCCGGATCAGATTGCGCTCGGCACCGGAAGTGTGGCTGTCGTAGGCCAGTTGCTCTGGGCGGCTGCGGGGCCGGGGGATTCCGTGGTCTACCCGTGGCGCAGTTTCGAGGCCTACCCCATCTGGGTGCAGATGACCGGTGCGCGAAGCGTCCAGGTGCCACTGCTGTCGAACGAGCGCCACGATCTCGATGCGATGGCAGCCGTGATTGATGACACAACCCGTGTTGTCTTCGTATGCAATCCGAACAACCCGACCGGAGAAGCCGTCCGCGAAGACGAACTCCTGGCTTTCTTGGACCGAGTGCCGTCGGATGTGATCGTCGTGCTGGATGAGGCCTATCGCGAGTTCATCGTCGACCCCGATGTCCCAGATGGTCTTGCCATTGCTCGTGGACGGGAGAACGTCGTTGTCATCCGCACCTTGTCTAAGGCCTACGGCCTTGCCGGCCTGCGCGTTGGGTTCGCCATCGCTACACCGCGGATAGCTGAAGCGATCCGCAAGACGGCGCTGCCTTTCGGCGTCTCGAACGTGGCCGAAGAAGCTGCACTGGCGGCGCTGGAATGCGAAGACGAATTGTTCGAGCGCGTGGCGCACCTATCGGCCGAGCGGGAGCGCGTGTGGCAGGCCCTTGCGCAGCAAGGTTGGGAGATCTGCCCAAGCCATGCCAACTTCATTTGGCTGCGTCTTGGTGACGACACCGAAGCCTTCGCGTCAGCGTGTGAGGAAGCCGGGATCACGATCCGGCCGTTCCCTGGAGAGGGTGTGCGGATCAGCATCGGGGAGAGCGAGGCAAACGATCGGGTGATCGCCGTGGGCGAACGGTTCTCCCGCTAGATCAACTCGGCTCTTCGATGAGTGTCGGTCTTCGCTCACCTGTGACGACGAGAACCACACCGCCAACGACGATGGTGACGCCGATCAGAACATCGAGCGTGATTGGTTCACCGACCACGAGCCAGCCCAGGAACACTGCAACCACCGGGTTTACGTATGCGTAGGTCGCAACCAGTGACATCGGCGCGTTTCCAAGAAGCCAGACGTATGCGGTGTAGGCGACTAACGAAGCGATGACGAGGTACCCAAGCGCAACCCACGATGCAGTTGACGCAGTACTGAGGTCGAT
>JAURQC010000030.1 GCA_030836325.1 Candidatus Nanopelagicales bacterium | reverse complement strand
GCTCGGGAGTAGGACCCTTCTCGCAGTTGAGTGATCGGGCCATGATCCGGGCGGTAGAAGTCTTCCCACACCCACGGGGACCGGAGAACAAATAGGCGTGATGGACGCGATCGTTCTCCAGAGCACGACCCAGCGGGGTCGTGATGTGCTCCTGCCCCACCACATCGGCCAGACGAGCAGGCCGGTACGTGCGGTAGAGGGCCAAGGACATGGGGTGACCCTAATGCTCGGACAGGAGCCATAGATCAGGTAATCCTCCCCATCGATTCCAAATCATAGTTATCATGCGCATAATTCTGTTGTCTCACAGGGATTCACGAGGTACGCATGTCGTTACCCACCACCGATCACGACGTGGCAAACACGCCAGCACAGTTGCTCGGCCGGTACATCGTGGGCGGGATTCTCGGGCACGTCGCCGAGCGCGGGGTCGAGATTCGGACGATAGAACAAATCGTGACGATCAACGACGACTCCGTGGTCGCCCGCTGCGACTATGCGCAAAATAGACCGCACCGTTGGGCCGTTGGACACCGTCGTTCTCGCGTGCGGAGGGGTCTCGGACTCATTGCTACAGACGAACTCAAATACGAAATGCCCGACATCCACATTCTCGGTGACGTCTACGCGCCTCGGCGCCTGGTGTTCGCCACTCGGCAGGCCGACGCCCTCGCCGAGACCATGGTTCACAACTAAGGAAGGAAATTGACATGCTGCTCAAGGACAAGGTCGCACTAGTAACGGCTGGCGCTTCAGGAATGGGGCGAGCTGCGGCCGAACTCTTCGCCGAGAACGGTGCCCACGTGATCATCGTCGACGTGAGTGAGGCGAACGCCACAGAGACCGTTAGCGCGATCACAGCTAACGGTGGCAGCGCAAGCGCGGAAGTTATCGACGTTCGAGATCTCGACGCTCTCAAGGCGTTGGCCGATCGCGTGACGGCAGAGCACGGTGCTTTGCACGTTCTCTACAACAACGTCGGCATTCCAGGTGCCGCTGGCATGGACCTCACCGCAGAAGAGTGGGACATGTCGATAGAGATCAATGCGCGTGCGAGCTTCTTCCTCAGCGGCTACCTGACACCCGCACTGAAGGCTGCCGGTGGTGCGTCGGTCATTTTCACCAGTTCGGCATCTGGACTCGTAGGCTCACCATTCTCACCGCTGTACTCGTTCACCAAGGGTGGTGTGATCGCCCTCGTGCGTTCCATGGCTCTCGCCCTCGCGGCCGACAACGTTCGAGTCAATGCGGTGGCCCCCGGCTCAGTCGAGACACCCGGCTTGAAAGCCTTCTTCCGAACCGACGACGAAGCCGAGATCGAGGCCCGCAAGACGGCGTACCAAGCCCAGATCCCCTTGGGACGTGTGTCCCAAGCCAGCGAGATCGCCAACGTGGTGCTCTTCCTCGCCAGCGACATGGCTAGTTACGTCACCGGTGTGACCATCCCCGTCGACGGCGGATTGACGGCCAAGTAGGACTCCGTCCTAGATCGATTCGGGCGTTGGTGCAGTGCCTCGTGGGCGCTGCACCAACGCAGTCGCTCCAGTGGCAAGGCACCAACACCCCAGGCCGCACAGCACCGCAGCCCACATCGCAAGTCCGGCGGTAGCGGCTGCCACTAGGCCAATGCCGTACGCCAGCAGTGCCGGCATTCCGTTGAGCCAGAAGCTTCGAGCGAAGGGCACCGTCGAGCCCGGGTAGGTCAACGCCATGGTGATGCCCGTGTAGGGGAACGTCACGACAAATGGCCCGAGAATGCTTGCGATCGATACCGCTCCGGTGGCCGTGAGAAAGACGATGATCAATCGACGCGGTCCGATGGGCGCAACCTCGGAGACGCGATACGTCGGGACTCGCTTGATCACCGGTTGCAAACAAATCCAGATCACCAGGGCTAAACCGATAGCGACGAGGAGCGACGGAGAAAAGTAATGCGCGAGCAGCCACGACGATCCGACGTATCCCACAGTCGCAATGAGCGTGGCGAGCCACCGAGGAAGGCGTAGCCGATCTCCGGCAGCAACGATCCAGAAAAACGACGCGTTCACGATCAGGCCGAGGATCACGTTCGGCTCGACAAGTTCAGGCCCGATAAGGGAAAGAATCGACATGGGAATCGGCACGCTGTAGATCACCGCGCGCAGGCGAGTCGATGGGACTGCTCCGACAAGGAGGGACAGCCCTCCTACATATGCGGTGAGAATCGCGCCGACAAGGAGTGGATTCATTCTCGCGGAAGAGGCGAATCGGTGGCGGCCGCGCGTCCAGCCAGCACACCGACGGTGATAGCCGGACCCAACGTCCCACCTGCTCCGGGATAGGCGAGTCCTAAGAAACTCGCAGATACGTTGCCGGCCGCATAGAGACCAGGAATAGCCCCGCCCTGTACGTGCTGCACTCGACCGTCACCGTCGATCCGCGGCCCACCCTTGGTGCCCAACGTCCCCGCGTGTACTCGAACGGCAAAGAAAGGACCATCCACCAACTCCCGCAGGTTGGGGTGCCCGGCTTCAGGATCACCCAGTGCTTGGTCGTAGGCGGTCTCTCCACGCTGGAATCGTCGGTCGCGTCCCTGACGAGCACCAGCGTTGAACTCCTCCACCGTGTCCTCGAGCACCGACGGGTCAACGCCCATTTGCTCGGCGAGTTCGGAAATGGAGTTGGCCTTGCAGAAGAACTCTGGATCCGGATCGCTAGGCATGACCGGGCCCACGAGATAAGAGGACCGGTACGTCTGGTCGAAGACCAACCACGACTCCAGGCGATCGAAGGAGTACGAGCGAGCATCGAAGGAGTGCATGGTGCGGCCGACGTCGTTGTAGTTCTGCGATTCGTTGACGAACCGCCTACCGACGGCATCCACCATCAGCGAACCCGGCCGGCTGCGTTCATTGAGAATCAGACGGTAAAGCGGCTGTCCGGAGATCTCATCCCCGGGAATTGAGATAGTGGGTGCCCACCAAGCCTCGGACATGTTTCCCAGCGCGGCTCCCGCCGACATCGCCATACGCAGGCCATCTCCGCGCGCACCAGGCGCTCCCGTCTGTGCAGGTTCGGGGATGCGCAAGAACGCTCGTGCGAACTGCGGATCCCTCTCGAATCCACCCGAGGCGAGCACTACTCGACCTTCGAACGTTTCACGGCCTTCTGGCCCCTCGGCCACCAATCCGGTGACAGCACCATCGGCTTCCACAAGCGAGATCGCCCGCGTCTGAGTGCGGACGTCAATCCCTTCATCAATGCACGTCGTGGCGAGAGCAGCGATCATCGCCTGACCCATCGTGACCGTGCCGTCCTCGCGGCGTTGGGCGATTACTTCCGGGTCGATCGAATTGGAGACCACCTCAAGGTGCGTCACCGGAGCACGCCACGACAACGCCGGCCGCAGAATGCTGGCTACGTCCTCACGCGGAGTTACCAGACATGCCGAGAGTGATCGACCCCCAACAGTCATCCCTCCAGGCATCTCACAGTGGTAGTCCGGGTAGGGAAGCAACTCCCACTCCAGGGCACTGTTCTCCTCAATCCACCGAGCGGCTTCTCCGGCCTGGGCGATGAATCGTTCGATCAATTCCAGGTCAGCATCGCCCAACGCCAGTGATTGGAGATAGTCCCTCGCCTGCTCGCGGGAGTCCCGCCCCTCACCAACTGCCTCGACGTGGTTCACCGGCACCCACGCGACACCACCGGACAGGGCCGTGGTGCCACCGACGAACTCGGTGGATTCCAGCACGGTGACGTCGGCACCTGTCGAACGAGCAGCGATCGCGGCACTCAGGCCCGCTGCTCCAGAACCGACGACAACGACGGCATCTGTCACGCTTAGTACTCGATCCAATCGCGGATCCACGACACGTCTCCACCCTCGCGGAGTGCATCAGGCCAATCACCCTGAGTTGCTTCGCCGTAGGCCAACACGCGGTTGTCGGTAGCGAGGACGTCGGCGTAATCGGTCACCGGTGTGTAGTACATGTACGACATGATTCGGTCCTTGAACTGCCAGCCTTTATCAGTACGGACGTACTCGTCCTTGTAGCGCAGCGCCACCCACATGGTAGTTCCGGTGCGGACGACCTCGGCGTGCCCGGCGACGAATCCAAAAGCGTGATCGGGGTTGTCCGGATCAAAACGGACGACGTGCCCGTGCGTGTAGTGATTGGTTGCACCGAGCGCATCGAACCTGCCTTGGTAGGTGTCTCGAATCGCCTGACGTCCATTGGCCGCGAAGACTCCATCAAACGACCGCAGCGTCGCGTCTTCGGTGAAGAGGCGATCGATGCCATCGAAGTCCCGCTCGTCCATGATTACGCCGTACATCACCACGAGTTCCTTGATCGCCTCGCGATCCTCAAGCCGCTGAATTCGCTGCTCGATCGTCAACTCCTGCGCCATGACTTCCTCCTGTGTGTCTCTACTTGTCTTCGAAAGCTGCGAGTGCGGACGGCAGATCGACGCCTTGCTCGAGGAGCATCCGTGCTTGTACGAGCGCCGGGACTTTCGCCATCGCGACTGCTCCGACGTAATGGCCATCGCGCTCCATCAAAGCCAGATACGACCCGGAATCCATACTGCCGATCGCCACGTGCGCTACATCGCTGCTGCGGACATAACCAACAACCTGGATCTTCTTGCCGAACTGATCAGACCAGACGTAGGGCACCGGATCGAAAGCCTGGGGAACATCGCTGGACTCCCCAAGATCGGCCAGCACCGTTGCGGCAGCAGCGCGCGCCTGCTCCTGCGCGTGGGTCCAGTGCTCCATGCGGATGTCAGAGCCTTCGGAGTTCGACCTCCACCGAGCGACATCGCCCGATGCAGTGATCGCCGAGACCGGTGAGCCGTCTTGCGTGAGCACTCGACAGAACTCATCGCACGCCACACCGTTGCTGACGTCCAAACCCGAGTCGGCGAGCCATTCGGTACTGGGCGCCGCACCAACACCGACAACGACGACATCCGCTACAACCGTGGTTCCGTCACTGAGCGAAAGCGCGGTGCGCATCCCGTCATCGGTGATCGATTCGATGGAGGTCCCGACGCGGACATCTACTCCGTTGTCACGGTGAAGGTGCTCGATCGTCGCTCCGAGTTCGGGACCGAGCCCGCGCACAACCAAGGTCTCCTGCGGTTCCACGAGTGTCACCGATTTGTCGAGTCCTCGAGCGGTCGAGGCGACTTCGGCGCCGATAAAACCACCACCGATGACGACGACCGACTCTGCAGCTGTGAGCGCATCGCGAAGATCCAGCGCATCGCTGAGCGAGCGCAGGGTATGTACACCTGGGCGTCCATCGAGGTTGGGCAGCATTCGCGCATGCGCGCCAGTGGCGATGATCAAGCCGTCGAAATCCACGGTTGAGCCGTCGGACAATCGCAAGGAGCGCTGCTCCAGGTCTAGGCCGGTGGCACCCACCCCTAGCCGTAGGTCGACGTCGAGCGCCGCCCACTCGTCCTGCGAGCGCAGTGCCACCTTGTCGGTCTCCCAGGTACCTGCCAGCAGTTGCTTGGACAGCGGTGGCCGGTTGTAGGGCAGGTGGTCTTCGTCACCAAGCACAACAACGTCACCGCTGAACCCCTGTTCGCGAAGTGATTCCGCCGCACGAACCCCCGCCAGGCCAGCGCCGACCACGACGATCCGCACAGTGGTCTGCACAGTGACCGTCGACTACCGCGTCGACACAGCGGCGATGTCGAGCACCGGGCCGAGTCGGGGTCCGGGGGTGAAGGTGATCGGAATCGACTTATAACCGGTGTTGGTTCCCTGGTGCGGGTAGGGAACTACGTTCTCGAGGTTGACCTCGTAATCGGGCATGCGGGTCAGGACCTGACTCAGCATCTCCCTGGCCATCGCGCGGCCCAGGTGAGATCCGGCGCACCGGTGCACACCGACTCCGAATGCCATGTGACGGTTTGGCCAGCGCTCGATATCGACCTCGTCTGCGTTCGGGAAAGCCGACTCGTCACGGTTCGCCGAGGCCCAGGCCAACAGCACGCGATCCTCGGTGAACATCTGGCAGCCGTGGAACTCCAGGTCCGTGGTAACCGTCCGGGCAAGTCCCTGGGTGGGGCTGAAGTAGCGGAGAAACTCCTCGATCGCCCGGTCCAACTTCTCCGGGTGCTCGATCAAGTCCTGGCGGACATCTTGGTTCTTGTACAACCACACGAGCGTCTGGCTCACGAGCGAGGATGTCGTGCCCGTACCTCCAGCAAGGAGGAGTTCGACCATCGAGAACACGTCCTCGAGGTCGATCGGCTGGCCGTCGACCTCCTGCTGGACGAGGAAAGAGATGGCGTCGTCTTGGGGTTCGCGGCGACGATCGGCGATCACCTCGCGCATAGTCGCGGAGATCTCCGGCATGACCTCCTCCATGGCGCGCTTGTACTCCTCGCTCCCGGGGACGCCTGTCAACGCTTGGTGATGGACGAACGCAAACTTGTGCCAGTCGTCGACGGGAAGACCCAACCAATCAACGGTCACGAGCGCCGGAACGCCGATGGTGGTCGCGACATCGCCCCGGCCACTTTCAATAATCTCGTCAACAAACCAGGTCACGTACTTCTGGACCATCTCGTACATCGCTTCGGTTGCAGCGGGCGCCGTGATGGGGTTCATGATCTTGCGGTATTTGCGGAACTCCGGCGGGTCCAACTCGATCGGGATGTGCTTGTGCATGGGCGTCTTGGGAATGACCACAGACAACCCTTCGCCACCACTGGGGGTGCGCTGGCTGGTGAACGTCTCGTCGTCGCGCGCTGCATCGAACACACTTTGGTAATCCGACAAGATCCAGTAGCCGCCGTACTCCTCGGACCAGGCAACCGGCGTTGTCTCGCGAAGGTGCCGGTAGGACGCCACGGGGTCTACGGAGTGCTCCTGGGAGTTGTGATCGAAGTGCACAACGGGGCAGCGCTTCTCGGAACCCTGCTCAGACATGTCGGACCTTCCTTACGGTGTTCCCTGATGGGGTAACGATGAGGATTTCAAAACCATACCAAGTCTTACTGATAATCGTTATACTAAATTCGAAATTGTTGCCCGAGGAGGGGTTATGCGAGTTCGAGTCGATCCGGATGTCTGCCAAGGGCACGGCGTTTGCCGCATGAGCGCCCCGGAGGTTTTCCACCTGCGTGAGGAAGACGGACAGGCATACGTGGAGTCCGAGGAAGTACCCGCGGGCATGGAGGAAGCCGCCAAGCTCGGCGCCGCATCGTGCCCCGAGCGCGCCATCACCGTCTGGGACGAATAGACGAATAGGACGCCAAGCGCGTGATTGACCACCCGAACCTGTCGATGGATGCCCTCGACCTCGTCGATCCCACCGCGCCGGTGTCGGAGGGCATCTTGCTGAGTTCGTCGATCGACGAGATAGAGCTCGAAGATCCCGCTACCGGCGATCCGATTGGTGAAATCGCCGAGTCCAACGAGGCCGACGCGCTCGCGACCATTAAGCGCGCCCGGGCTCAAGCCGAGGACGGACGCTGGTCGCAGATGTCTCCCGATGAGCGCCAATCGCTGATCGACCGCCTAGTCGGAGTTATGGAGAGCAGGGCCGAGGCGCTGGCCGAGATCGGAACCCTGGAAAGCGGCACGCCAGTTTCGTGTAGCTCCGGTATCCACGTCCACGCACCATTAGACGTATTGCGTCGCGTGACCGCGAGCACCACTGACCCCGGCCTCGACATTGCGGTGATCGGTTCTCATCAACCGATGTACGCCGCGATGCAGACGGTGGCAGATTCGCTCGGTCGTGGTCGAGCGAGCGTCGTGGTACCCACCGCCATCGCACCGTTGAGCACCATCGCCTTGATGAATTGTCTTCTCGAAGCCGACCTACCCAAGGGCGTGGTGTCGGCTGTTCTCGGAACGCCAGATGTCCTAACGGTGATTCGTAGTGGCGCCGCAGAGGTAGCCACTGACACGCTGCGCGACTCGAGCCCCGGCGGCCCGAGCGCGGGATCGACACCGCTCATGCAGATGCCCGGCTCCGATGTGACCGATGCCCTCCGCACGGCGCTGCTGGCCTACCAATGCACTCCCGGCTGGCGCCCGGGGTCAGCGCACTTGCTCGTTCCGACGAACGAGCTCGACGAGTACGCGGTCGCGATGTCCGACGTTGTCGACTCGCTCGAGGTCGGTGACCCGTGGCACGAGTCGACCTCGATCGGTCCGATTCCGGGTGGCACCGAGGCCATCAGTGCGTATCTCAACAACCTCGAGTCATCCGGGGCAACCGTGACCGCAGGAACAAACGGCGAAAACGACCAACTCTTCATCGCTGCAACCGTCGCGAGCGGACTCGATGATGTGTCGCTGGCCTTAAATGCGTCGATCTGTGCGCCGGTCGTGTGCATCATCGGCTACTCCGACGCTGCAACAGCCGAGGAGTGGATGGCTTCCCGCTACGCACCCGTGACCGACTAACGACGATGGTCTCGCCGTCTTTGAGCATCGGGTGCGGAAGCGCCTACGCGAACGATCGCCTACAACCCGCCTTCGACCTCGCACGCAGCGGTCGGGTTCAGTACATGGGGTTCGACTGTCTTGCTGAGCGCACACTCGCCCTCGCCCAGATGCGCAAACTTGCTGACCCGTCGAAGGGCCAAGACGAGCGCATTGCAGATCTCGTTCCTCTCGTTGCGGAATTCACCGACTCAGGCGGCCGAATCGTCGGCAACTTCGGAGCAGCTAATCCTGCTGCTGCGGTGGGCGAATTCGTCGACGGGCTCCGCCGAGCCGGACGCACCGGTGTCAAAGTCGCCATCATTGAGGGCGACGACGTCTTCGATATCGCCGTGCACGAAGACCTCGAACTGCCCGAACTCGACACCAGCACACAGGCGATCCGCGATCAGATCGTCTCCGCACACGCGTACATCGGAGCCGAGCCGATCGTCGAAGCCCTGGAGCGAGGTGCTCAACTCGTGGTCGGTGGCCGACTCGCCGACCCGTCGCTGTTCGTCGGACCCATCTGCCATGAGTTGGGCTGGAGCCTCGACGATTGGAATCGCGTCGGCGAAGCGACTCTCGTCGGACACCTACTCGAATGCGGCGTGCACTCCACCGGTGGAAACTTTGAGGACCCCCCGCATCGCGTGGTGCCCGATCCGTGGAACCTCGGGTTTCCACTGGCCGATGTCACAGCCGACCGCGTCGTGGTGAGCAAACTGCCGGGAACCGGCGGTGCTGTCGATTCACGCACAGCACGAACGCAGATCTACTACGAGATCCACGACCCACAGCACTACTTAACACCGGACGTCACTGCAGATTTCTCATCGGTGCGCATCGAAGAGACCGGTCGCGACATGATCAATGTCAGTGGCGCGCGTGGCTCAGCCCGACCGTCAAACTTGAAGGTCCTGGTCGGTGTCAATCGAGGATTCAAGGGCGTAGGCGAGATCACCTATGGCGGACCCGGGTGTCTAGATCGAGCCCGGCGTGCCGACGAGATCCTTCGCCACCGCCTCGCCACGATCGGTGATGACATCACCGACTTCCGGATCGACCTCCAAGGCTGGAACTCGGTCTTCGGTGATGCCTACCGCCCGGTGGACGACGTGGCCGAAGTCCGCCTGCGCTTGGCGATACAGGCACGAACTCGCGAGGCTGCCGCCGCGGCTGTTTACGAAGTCGAGTACCTGTATTTCGGCCCGGCAGGTGGCGGAGGTGTTGTCACCAGCGTCACCCCGCACATCGCGGTGACTCCGGCGTACGTTCCACGCGATCGAATAACCACGCGAGTAGAAGTGGTCACCACATGAAACTCCGCGAGATCGCCTACGCGCGTTCGGGCGACAAGTCCGACACAAGCAACATCTGCGTCTTTCCCTACGACGATTCGGACTACCCACTCCTGGTTCGGGAAGTCACCGAAGACCGTGTAGCCACACTCTTCGGGAACCTGGTTAGGGGCGAGGTCACCCGCTACGAAATTCCGGCCAATGCCGGATTGAATTTCGTCTTGACGAAAGCACTCGGTGGTGGAGTGTCATTGACGCTGCGCTCAGATCCTCACGGGAAGTCGTTCCAGTCCCTCATCTTGGATATGGATATCGACGTGGGTTCAGCATGACCGCGCACCCCGAGTGGTCCAACTACACCGATAGAGACCTCATCACGTGGCTCGTCGAGCGCGCGGAGACCTGGCCGTCAGCTACTGCGCTGACCTGGGTTCCCTTCGACGACCCCGAACAGTCCTGGTCATACAGTCAGCTGGTCGATGCAGTCATTGACTGTGCTGGTGCTCTGCAGGAAAGAGGTGTCGAGCGCGGATCAATCGTGGGTCTCGTCATGGACAACGGCCCGCACACGGTGCTCCATTGGTTGGCCGTTATCGCGGCTGGGGCGTCGTCATTGTTTGTCAATTCCCGGTCAAGTGCAGAAGAGATCGCCTGGATCGCTGACCACAGTGGGGCCGATCTCTTCTTGACGGACTCAGCGCATTTCGCGATGACATCGGAAGCGACATCCGAAGCGACATCGACCGCAGTGATCGACGTCGAGGGTCAGCCGTTGACATCGTCTTTCGGTCGATGGCTTCGCCCCGACTCTGACCCCCAAGCCCTCGCAAGCATCCAATACACATCCGGCACCACGTCACGACCAAAGGGCGTTCGGTGGACCCACGCCAACTGCCTGTGGGCTGCCGAGGTGAATGCACGGCATCAACGCCTCACATCGGACGACGTTTGCCTCATCACACTGCCCCTATTTCACACGAATGCGCTCGCCTACCAACTGCTGGCAGCATTGGAAGTTGGTGCGCACGTAGTGCTGCAACCACGCTTCAGTGCGTCTCGCTTCTGGCAGGTTTCGATCGATCATCAGTGCACATGGACGGGCGTCGTCTACTTCATCGTCAATGCCTTGCGAGACCGGAGCACTCCTTCGCAACACTTCTACCGCGGATGGGCAGGAAGCGGTGTTGTGCATGCCGAGGAAGCACCCGGCCGCGTGCCGATTACAGGTTGGTTCGGCATGACCGAAACCGTCTCACATCCGATCTACACCGATCCGGCGTGCGTCGAATCAGCACCGAAGTCGAGCATGGGCACCGTGGCTCCGGAGTACGAGGTGCGAGTGGAAGACATAACCGATGACACCGGAGAACTACTGGTGCGCGGAGTCCGCGGCATCTCATTGTTTGACGGCTACCTCAACGACCCTGCCGCCACCGATCAGGTGCTGGGTGCCGACGGCTGGTTCCAAACCGGTGATCGAGTGCGAGTCGAAAACGGCCATTACTTCTTCGTCGAGCGACTTGGCGATGTCCTGAAGGTCGGTGGCGAGAACGTCGGAGCTGCAGAGATAGAACGGGCTCTCGTGCAGGTTCCTGGCGTCCACGAGGTTGCCGTTGTGGCAAAGCCGGACGAGATGCTCGGTCAGGTGCCCGTCGCTTTCGTGATCGCGGACGATTCACCTCATCTCAAGGAACAACTGCAGCACGCCGCTGAAATCTCGCTCGCAGACTTCAAGCGTCCCCGCGAGTACCGGTTCGTCCCGGAATTCCCGCGGGCAACTCTGAACAAGGTGGCCAAAGCGCGTCTGCGCGAATCACTGCACGAACTTGCGCGGGAGGAATCGTGACCTCCGGCCCCTTGGATGGCGTGACTGTTGTCGAGTTCGCGGGAATCGGACCCGCGCCTTTCGTCGCGATGCTTCTCGCAGACATGGGTGCCCGAGTCATTCGCATCGATCGAGTGGGTGGTCCGAGTGCGGACTACACGCCGAACCCCGTGCTCGAGCGCAGCCGCGAGTCGATCGCGGTGAATCTGAAGGACGACGACGGCAAGGCAGCGGCTGCCGCCATCGTCGCGCGCGCGGATGTAGTAGTCGAAGGCTTCCGCCCAGGAGTCATGGAGCGACTTGGACTCGGACCAGCGGAATTGCTGTCGGTGAACACGCGCTTGGTGTACGCCCGAATTACCGGATGGGGCCAGACAGGTCCACTGGCCGGCGAGGTAGGTCATGACATCACCTACACCGCGATCACCGGCGCGTTGCACAGTTTCGGAGAAGCAGATCGCCCACCCGTCGCCCCGCTGAATCTCGTTGGAGACTTCGGTGGGGCGGCTCTGCATGGCGCGTTTGGCATTGCCTGCGCGCTGCTTGCCGCTGAGCGATCAGGGGTCGGGCAAGTGGTCGACGCCAACGTGGTGGATGGCACTAACTCGCTGATGGCCTTGGTGCACGGGCTACGCGCGATGGACAAGTGGCGGGACGATCGTGAGACGAACCTGCTCGATGGGGCAGCTCCTTACTACCGCACCTACCGGTGCAGCGACGATCGCTTTGTTGCCGTGGGGTGTATCGAACGACGCTTCTTCGCCGAACTTCTCGACGTTATGGAGCTCGATCCCTCGTTAATTGACGCGCACGGAAATCGCGAGGTGTGGTCGAGCACCACCGAAATCCTGCGCACACGATTCGCCGAGCGCACCCGCGACGAATGGGTTGATGACGCCACCGGTCGCAACGCTTGCCTCGCGCCGGTGCTGGATATCGCGGAAGCAGTCGACTATCCCCACGCGCAGGCTCGGCAGAACTATCTACCGATCGACGGATTCGACGCAGACCACCGACAACCGCGGCCTGCTCCCCGGTTCTCCGGGACTCCGTCAGGAGAGCCTAAGCCCGCACCCACACCGGGTGCGAACACTCGATCCATCCTCGCCGAGCACGGGTTCGACGAGGCGACCATCAACCGACTGATCACGCAACGCAGCGTGGCAACGCAGGGAGAGGATCCAACATGACAGGCACGCGGCTGGAAGGAAAGGTCGTCATCGTCACCGGAGGAGCATCCGGTCTAGGTCGGGCGTCGTGCGAGCAGTTCGCGTCCCAAGGAGCCCGCGTGGTGGTGGCCGACCTCGATGCCGCTGCCGCCTCAGCGCTAGCCAACGAACTGCCCGGTTCAGCCATCGGCGTCGAAGCAGACGTCACTGACCCCGGATCAATGGACGCTATGGCCGCTGCAAGTCTCGACGCCTTCGGGCGTATCGACGGTCTCTTCGCCAACGCCGGGATTCCCGGAGAAGGCGCTGCCCACGACGTCGGCTTGGACTCGTGGCTACGCGTCATCGACATCAATCTCAACGGTGTCTTCTACTCGGTTCGCTCGGTCCTGCCCGCGATGATGGAGCAGAAATCCGGATCACTGATCTTGCAGTCCTCGCTCGCCGGCCTCAAGGGGATGGCTAACCTCGCGTCCTATTCCGCAGCAAAGGGCGGTGTCATCGGCCTGACTCGTCAGGTGGCCGTGGAGTACGCCTCATACGGCATTCGCTGCAATGCCATCTGCCCGGGAACCATCGACACTCCCCTCGTGCGCGAGGCTTACCGGCAGCGCTTTGGCGAGGAGGGTGCAGCCGCGGCTATCGAGCGCCGCGCCCAGGACTATCCGATGGGACGGCTGGGTGACCCTTCAGACATCGCGAACTACGCGACCTACTTGGCCAGTGACGAGTCCCGCTGGGTGACCGGCACAGTGCTGGCGATTGATGGAGGCGTCAATGCCCGAATGTGACGGGGAACTATCCGGCCGCGTTGCTGTCGTTACTGGTGCCGGCATGGGTATGGGCGAAGCCATTGCGCACACCCTCGCCGCGGCCGGAGCGCACGTGGCCGCGTTCGACGTCAATACCGAGGCGGGTGAGAGCGTCGTCGAAGCAATCACTGCAGCCGGCTGCGCGGCGCACTTCGGTCGAGTGGACGTGTCTGACAGTGCGCAGGTCCGCACTGCGATCGACGATGTCATGGACCGGTGTGGACGTCTTGACATTGCGGTGAATAACGCGGCCATCGCTCCGGATGACAAACCCACGGCGGAGTTCGATGAGGACTACTGGGATCGACTGATCGCCGTTGATCTAACAGGCGCCGCGCTGTGCATGAAGTACGAGATCCGCGCGATGCTCGCAGCCGGCAATGGCGGATCCATCGTGAACCTGTCCTCCATTCGGGGCTTTCGACCAGCCGTGGGCAAGATCGCCTATGCAGCTGCGAAGCACGGCGTGAACGGAGTGACGAAGGTCGCGGCCATGGAATACGGAGAGTCCGGGATCCGGATCAACGCCGTAGCTCCCGGCGCGATCGAGACTCCGATGCTGCGCGCAGCACTCGAAAGTCGCGGGGACGACATTGATCAGTACACGCAGTCAGCTAGCTTGCTCGGCAGGTTGGGCTCGCCTCAAGACATCGCCGACGCATGCCTGTGGTTGGCCTCCGACCGATCCGCGTACGTGACGGGCACGACCATCCATGTAGACGCCGGGCTCGCCCAGGCTCGCTGAAGCCTGGGCTCTCGCTAGTCCACCAACTCCAGAAGTGTCGCGTTGGCCATGCCACCGCCCTCACACATCACTTGCAGTCCTCGCTGAATGCCCGTTCTGCTCATTGAATGTACGAGAGTGGTCATTAGTCGAGCACCGGTCGCGCCCAACGGATGACCAAGCGCGATAGCACCGCCGAGCGGGTTAGTGACCGACAGATCCGCATTGAGTTCCTTCGCCCACGCGAGGATCACCGGCGCGAACGCCTCGTTGACCTCGAAGTGGCCGATGTCCGACATCGTCAAGCCCGCCTTGTCGAGGATGCGCGATGTCGCAGGGATCGGACCGGACAACATGAACCGCGGGTCTGATCCAACGACGTCGATGGCTGAGATACGCGCCAATGGCGTGAGTCCATGCTCATTAACCGCTCTTTGAGAGGCGATCAGCAATGCGGCCGCACCGTCGGAGATTTGGCTCGAGACCGCAGCGGTCAGCTGACCTCCGGGAATCAACGGTTGCAAAGACTGCATTCTTTCTATGTTCGAGTCCGGGCGCGGGCCCTCATCACGGGTGATTCCCTCCCAGGGCACTATCTCGGCGTCGAATAACCCCTCGTCTGCAGCACGAATCGCGCGCTGGTGACTTTCCAGCGCAAAGCGCTCCATCTGATCGCGGTTGATGCTCCAGTGTTCGGCAATGAGTTCGGCTCCGGTGAACTGCGAGAACACCTCGTCGCCGAAGCGAGCTCGCCACCCTTCACCGCTGCGCGGTTCGCCGAGTCCGGCATCTCGTCCAGCCGTTGTGGCGGTGCCCAACGGGACCAGGCTCATCACCTCGACGCCTGCCGCGATCACCAGATCCTGGGTTCCTGAAGCGACCGCCTGGGCAGCGAAGTGCGCCGCCTGCTGTGAAGACCCGCACTGCCGATCGATCGTGGTCGCCGGAACATGCTCGGGGAAGCCGGCTGAAAGGACCGCGGTTCTGGCTATGTTCGATGCCTGAGCACCTACTTGATCGACGCAGCCCATGATGACGTCATCAATTGCACCGGGGTCTACACCTACGCGCTCGACGACCGCAGACAGCACGTGCGCGCCGAGGTCAGCCGGATGCGCCTGGGCAAGACCACCGCCGCGCCGTCCGACGGGTGTGCGCACCGCGGAGACGACATAGGCCGGCGCGCGCAGATTCACGTGCCTTATGCCAAGCCCAGAATGCGCTGCATGTTGCCGCCTAGCACTTTGGCTTCGTCCTCCGGATCCAAGCCGAGTGCCTTGATGCCAGCAATCTCCGCAACCGGGTCGGCCATCGGCCAATCGGATCCGTAGATCACGCGATCCGCGCCATGGTGTTCGATAATCCCGCGAATCCGCTCGGGCTCCAAGATCGCCATCGTGGGTGGCCACGACGTTTCCAAGATGACCCGCGAGCCAACAACAACATCCTCGGCGAGATCCAATTGGTGGTAAGCGCCGTAGTGACAGGCCATGAGCGTCAGATTGGGGATCGCGTCCGCAAGGGCCACGACCTTCTGCGGGCTGCCACGCTCGGTGGCGGCAGCGTCACTGCCCTCACCCGCGTGAGTGATGACCACGATGCCGTCGTCGGCGAGTGCTCGGCAGATCTCGATCACTCGGGGGTCGCCGAGGTCGATGCCTTGGAAATTCGGGTGAAGCTTGACGCCGACGATTCCGTTGTCGCGGATCGATCGCATGTTGTCGTCGATCGTGCGATCGGGATGGATTGTTCCAAATGGCACGAATCGAGAGCGGTCCACTGCGCCGATGAACTCGTTGGTCTTCTCGAGGTTCTTCGGCACCGTAGCTACACCGAGGCAACATCCATAGTCGATGCCGGCTTCGTCGAGTTTCGCCGTAAGACCGGCTAATGTCCCATCCCCCATCGCGTCGAGTCCGGCGATCTTGACGGACAGCACTTGCGCAGCAATGTGGTCCGGCCACACATGGCAGTGGCTATCGACGATCATCCGACAACCCGCTGCACAAGTTGCTTGGCGAGCGAGTCGTAGATGACCTCCGTTGCGCCTTCGTAGATCCGTAGGGGTCGTGCCTCGCGATAGAGGCGCTCGATCTTGGTGCCCCGGGTGATGCCGTAGCGACCCATGATCTGCACACAGCGATCTACGACCCGACCGGCAGCCTCGGTGGCTCCAGCTTTGGCCAAACTCGACAAGTGCAGGTTGCCACGGGCATCGCGCGCCGATGCTGCTGCGGCTCGGTAGGTAAGCGCGCGAGCCATCTCGATGTCTGCCCAGGACTGCGCCAACTGCGCGGGGATTCCACCGAGCTTGGCGAGGGGAACGCCAAACTGCTCGCGGTTCGCGGCGTGCTTGGTGGCCTCCTCCAAGGCAGCCTGCGCAACACCGACAGCCGCTCCAGCGACCGACACCCGGAATGTGGACAGCGTTGCGAGGACGAGTCCGAATCCCTTGCCTGGCTCCCCGATCCGATGGTTGGCGGGGACGACAACGTCTTCCATGATGACGTCGCCGAGAACGTGCGGCGCGATGATCTGGTGCGGATGCTCGACTCTGACTCCCGGCGCATCAGCGGGCACGAGGACCAGGGAGTAGACCTTCTCACCATCGATGATTTCGGTACCGAGCATCGTGTAGAAGTCGGCATCACCTGCGTTCGTTATGAACGACTTGTGGCCGTTGACCCGCAGTTGATCACCTTCGGGACCATCCTCAACGACGATCGTGGTGCTAATGGATCTCAAGTCCGATCCAACGTCGGGTTCGGTGAGACCAAGCGCGGCAATCGCCTGCAGCTTTGCGACCTGCGGCAACCACTGCTCTTGGAGTTCGGCAGCACCTGCCTGCACGAGTGCGTAGGAACCAATGCCCTGCATGCAGAACATGGAATCAAGGTGGGCAGATTCAAACGCGAGTTGCTCGCGAACGACGGTCACGGCGAGGGAATCGACCTCGTCCCACCGGCCACCGAATCGCTGCGGAACGGTGTACTCCGCGAGGCCACTGTCGGCGAGGAGGCGTCGCACATCGGGATCGAAATGATCGGCCTCGTCTGCACGATCGGCGTAGGGGATCGCCGCCTCGGCAACAGCACGAGCCTGTTCGGCTAGGTCCCGATACTTCTGAGGAAGTTCGAACAATTCGTCGCTCAAAGGAACCTCGAATCCGCCTTGTAGGTGTGGAAAGCCTAGTTCGGGCGCTGGTTGAAAGCTTGACCGTAGATCGACGATGCAATGCGGATGCGCTGCATCGCTGGTGTCCCACCTGCGATTGCCCAGCCGTGGGCATCTCGGTGCATGCGCTCGAGGCCGTACTCCTCGGTGTAGCCATTGCCTCCGTGCATTTGCATACCGAGGTCTGTCACGCGCTTGGCCATCTCGTTTGCGTAGCACTTGGCCACGGAGACCTCGTAGGTGTCCGGGAGTCCCTTCCCCGCTTTGAGCGCGGCGCGCATGATCAGCATCCGAGCGGCCTCGACCTGAATAGCCATGTCCGCAACCGTCTGCTGGACGTTCTGGAACTCATTGATCGGGCGGCCGAACTGCACGCGCTCCTTGGTGTAGGCCACAGTCCGATCGAGAGCCGCTTGTCCAAGAGCCAGGCTCATCGTGGCGTTGCCCATTCGCTCGATGGAGAAGACACCGAAAAGCTTGTTAAATCCGCCGGCCGGAATAACGAGGTTGGTCGCCGGCACCCGAACGTCCTCGAAAATCAGGTCCGCCGATGCGATACCCCGAAAGCCCATCAATTTCTCTTGGGCTCCGAAACTCAACCCCGGTGCATCCGAAGGAACCAGGATCGCACCTATGCCCTTGGCGCCCGGCTTGTCGTCCAAGCGGCAATAGAGAAGGTAGTAGCCCGCGTGGCCACCGCCGGAGATCCATCGCTTGGTGCCGTTGATGACGTACTCGTCACCCTCTAGACGCGCCGACGTGCGCATATCCGTCGCAGCCGAGCCCGCGTCCGGCTCTGAAATGCCGATAGCCACGCTCGTCGTCCCGTCAACCACGCCCGGGATAACCGACTTGCGCTGCTCGTCCGTTCCGAAGAACTCCAGCACCCGCACGGGACCAACGTTGGCTTCGAAGACCTCGAATGCAGCCGGTCGGCATTCCTTGGCTAGTTCCTCGATGACGATGAGCGCGTCCATGAGCGGCGCCCCAGAACCACCAAATTCCTCGGGCAGGCAGATCCCGAGGAAACCGAGTTCGGCGAGGCGAGCGGACTCCTCAGCGGGCAGCAGGGTCCGGTTCAGGTCCCATTCGGCCGCCTTGGGGGCGTAGACCTCTTGCGCAACCTCCCGGGCCACCGAGCGCAGGGCTTCCTGCTCAGGGGTAAGGGTGAAAGCGTCGCTCACTCGATCCTCCTCTATGAATCTATGATTACCATAGCAATGAATACCCCAATCCTGCCAAGAAAGGCCAGAATTCCCTCGTGGACACCCAACAAGCCGGAAACCCCGGCAGCCCCCAAGCCCTCTTCGACCTCTCCGGAAAGGTCGCCCTGGTCACCGGCGGCACCCGCGGCCTGGGCCTGGTCATGGCCCACGGGTTCGCTCAAGCCGGGGCCGATGTCATCGTGGCCAGCCGAAAAGCCGAGGCCTGTGAGCAGGTGGCGGCGGACATCCACGAGCAAACCGGCCGCCGGACCTTGGGTATCGGCTGCCACGTGGGGCAGTGGGACAGCCTCGATGCAGTGGTCGAGGAGTGCTACTCGGCCTTCTCGGGGATCGACATCTTGGTGAACAACGCCGGCATGTCTCCGGTCTACGACTCCGAGGTGGACGTCACCGAGGCTCTGTTCGACAAGGTCATCGACGTCAACCTCAAGGGGCCATTTCGGCTCGCGGCGTTGATCGGAACTCGCATGGCGCAAGGCTCGGGGGGCAGCATCATCAACATCTCCAGCGCCGGGGCCGTGCATCCGCGCCCGGGAATCCTTCCCTACTCGGCAGCCAAGGCCGGACTGAATGCGATCACCGTGGGACTTGCGCACGCGTACGGCCCGAGCGTCCGGGTGAACGCGATCATGGCCGGGACTTTCTTGACCGACGTCAGTGCCGCATGGGACAAGGAAGCCTTCGCAGTTCGATCCTCGAAGTTCGCTCTGCAACGTGGTGGTGAGCCGTCCGAGATTCTCGGCACAGCGCTGTACCTGGCAAGTGACGCATCCACCTACACGACCGGCTCGATCATCACGGTGGATGGCGGGCAGCCCTAACACTTGTGACGTCCCGTAGTCGTTGCGCTAGCCGGTGACGATGCCGCGCTCGGCTAGGTCCGCGAGCGCGGTCGCGTCGAGTCCGAGCATTGAACTCAAGATCTCGCCGGTGTGCTCTCCTACTCGAGGTACACCGACGTAGTCGGGGCCGGCGTAGGACGACACGTGCAAGATCGGTCCAGGCATCATCACCTTGCCGAGTTTCTCGTTGCCGGTGATCTCAACAAGCGTGCGCTCCAGGAAATGCGGATCCTCACTTATGTCACGGGCATCGTTGACCGCCGCTGCGACCACGTCCTTGGCTTCTAGGATCTCCAAGATCTCTTGCCGAGGCTTGCTACCCACCCACTCCGAGACGATGGCCTGCATGTCGTCGTTGTGCTCCATCCGCGCCGCGTTGGTCGCGTAGCGAGGATCCTCAATGATGTCCGGACGACCCATCGCTTCGAACAATCGAACGGCGATGGTCTGCGAGGAAGCCGCGATCGACAACCATTTCCCATCTTGGGCTTGAAAGATGCCTCTCGGTGAAGCCGATCCAGTGCCGTTACCCACCCGCTCCTGAATAACACCGTTGGCCGTCCAGTTCAAGACGATGTCGCCGAGGATGAACATCAACGGCTCGTACAACGCGACATCGACGACGTCACCGACACCCGTACGCTCTCTGTTGAACAGTGCCATCGCGGTGCCGTACGCAGCGGAGATTCCAGCGATGGAGTCGGCGAAACCAAACGGCGGTGACGTCGGTGGTGTCTCGGGCCAACCGTTGATGTAGGCGTAGCCACTCGAAGTCTCAGCGACGGTGCCGAATCCGGGTCGGTGGCTGTATGGACCCGTCTGACCGAAGCCCGACACCCGAGCCATGACCAGACCCGGATTGTGGGCACTCAGCGCCGGATAATCCAGACCCCACTCCTCCATGCGACCTGGCCGGAAAGACTCCAGGACGACGTCGACATCCGCCGCCATGCGACGAACCAGATCGCGACCGGCTTCTTGTCGAAGATCGATACCGACCGAACGTTTACCGGAGTTGAGTCGAGAGAAGCCGAGCGAGAGGCCATCCTTGAACGGAGTCCACTGCCGCGCGAAGTCACCCGACACCGGATCCTCGACTTTGATCACCGTCGCACCGAAATCACGGAGCATCCGACCACAGGTTGGAGCCGCGTACATGGAGCTGAGTTCTAGGACGGTCACTCCGGCAAGCGGCCCGGACGCACCCGAGGCACTCGCCATCACGTCCGCCACTGAACGTGCTGGGGCTCCATGTACTCCATGATTCCCCACTCACCGATCTCCCGACCGATTCCCGAACGCTTGAAACCACCGAATGGTGCATCCGGACGCATCTGACCACCGCCGTTGATCCAGACCGTGCCGGACTGAATACGCGTGGCCATCTCGCGGGCGTGATCGACGTCCGGGCTGTAAATATTGGCGGCCAGGCCGTAGTTGGTCGAGTTCGCGATCTGAATGGCCTCTTCCTCGTCGGAGAAAGGCAGAAGCACCGCGACCGGTCCGAAGATCTCCAACTGACAGGCCGTTGCCGTGTACGGCAGATCACCCAGCAACACCGGGTTCACGAAGTAACCCTTCTCCGGCAGTGGGGTATCCACCGAGAGCAGCGCACGGCCGCCTTCGGCCGGTGCACCGTCGATGAACGAGCGAACGCGCGCCCGGTGATCCGGACGGATCATCGGACCGATGTTGGTTGCCGGATCCCACGGATCCCCCACCTTCATCTGATCGAAAGCCTTCGCGCCGGCCTCGATAAAACGATTCATCAGACTTTCGTGCACCATGATCCGCGCAAGCGCGGCGCAGCCCTGTCCGCCGTTGCGCGACCACCGCAGATGCATCTCGACGGCGAAGGACTCAACATCGCAGCCCTCGAGAACAATGCTCGGCGACTTGCCGCCCAGTTCCAACGTCACATCCTTCAGACCGCTGGCGGCCTGAGCCATGATCTTCTCGCCGACGGCATCGGATCCGGTGAAAGACACCTTCGCAACAGCCGGATGAGTGGACAGGCGTTGACCCACTTCGGGTCCACCGATCACGACGTTGAAAACCCCGTCAGGGACTCCCGCTTCCATTGCGATCTGCCCGAGAAAGAGCGTGGTGAGCGGGGTCCGCGGTGAGGGAAGGAGCACCGTTGTGCAACCGGCCGCCATCGCTGCACCGAACTTGAAGATCGCGAGATTGAGCGGGTAGTTGTAACCGGTGATGCAAGCCACGACGCCCACCGGCAGGTAGTTGACCTGGCTGTGCGTGGGAACCGGATCGCCCCACGGCCCGAGATCGATAGTCCGATCCTTCAGCGCCGCATCGGCCTGCCACCTCAGGTGCGATAGCCCCAGCTTGACCTGCATGATCTCCGCCAGCGACACGGGCGTGCCGACCTCGTTGACGATCACGGCGAGCAGTTCGGGAATACGCGCTTCGAGTGCATCGCAGAACCGATGGATAACCTGCGAGCGCTCCTCGCCGGAGGCTCGTGACCACCCGTCGAATGCCTGCTGCGCGGCGAGCACGGCAGCGTCGACCTGATCGATGGTTGCACCACGTACCGTCGTCAGCACTTCCTCAGTGGCCGGGTTAACGACCTCGATCGCCTCGCCCTCGCCAGGAACCGGACGGCCACCGATAGTGAGATCTTGGTAGGCCGGAATCCAATTGCGACCCGGTGTCTCGTCTGTCATCGCTTCTCCTTGTCTCGGTTCTCGACCTAGTAACTGCGGGGCAGGCCGAGGGAGTGCTCGGCGATGTAGTTCAGGACCATTTCTTGGCTGATCGGAGCGATCCGGTTCAAACGGGACTCACGGAAGTAGCGCTCGGCGTTGTATTCCTTGGCGTATCCGTATCCACCCAGGACGTTGATCGCCATATCCGCAGCGTTGAATCCCGCTTCCGAGGCCAGGTACTTGGACTCGTTGGCTTCCTTGCCGCACGGCAGATCGTTGTCGACCATCCATGCTGTCTTCTGGCAGATGGCTTCGGCCGCATCGATGCGGACCTGAGCGAGGGCGATCTGATGAGAGATCGCCTGGTTTTGCCCGATGGGTCGACCGAAGACGACGCGGTTGTTGGCGTAGTCGGTGGCGAGCTGAATGGCCGCCTTGCCGATACCTAGGGCAGCATTTGCTGCGATGACGCGCTCGGCGTTCAACCCGACCATGATCGCCCGGAAACCCTTGTCGACCTCACCAATGATGTCGTCCTCAGAGACGAACAGCTCGTCGATGAACAACTCGTTGGTGTCGATCGCGTTGCGCCCCATCTTCTTGATTGGACGGATCTCGATGTGATCGCGGTCCATCGGTGCGAAGAACATCGTCAGACCGTCGGTCTTTTTGGCGACCTGATCTCGCGGCGTGGTGCGCGCAAGAATGAACATGCGCTCGGCCTCTTGCGCCTTGGTGATCCAGACCTTCTTGCCACTGATGAGGTAGCCACCGTCGACCTTCTTGGCGAACGTCGAGAGGTTAGTGGTGTCGGTGCCTGCGTCCGGCTCAGTCACGGCGAAGGACACGTGCAACTCACCGGTCACCACGCGCGGCAGGTACTTCTGCTTCATGGCTTCGGATCCGTAGCGGGTCATCGACTCGAAGCCGAACATCCCGATGTGAACCGCGCTGCAGCCGTTCATTCCAGCTCCGGACGCAGCGATCTCTTGCTCGACCACGCACACTTCTTGCACGCCGAGGCCGCCGCCGCCGTACTCCTCGGGAATCGTCAGGCCCATCCAGCCGGCTTCTGCGACAGCGTTGTAGAACTCCCAGGGGAATTCCTTACTCTCGTCGTGCTCCTGCCAGTAGACGTCGTCGAACTTCGAGCACAACTGACGCACTGCCTGTCGGATTTCTTCGATTACCGGATCTTCGGTGTAGTCCATGCCTTACTCCCTCTACTCCTTCGTCAGGCCAGCGATTAGGTCGCGCTCAGTTGCTTCGTTCGGTCCTGGGTATCACTCGTGATGCCCTCTTCGCGAAGGACACTCTTTTGAATCTTCTCCGACGGAGTCCGCGGCAAGGCGTCGACCATCCGGATGAACCGAGGAATAGCAAACTCCGGAATGCGCCCCTTGCAGTAATCCCAGATCTCCGAAGGCCGGGCTTCGCTTGAGCAGACGATCACGGCCATGACTTCGTCCTCGCCGGCCTCGACGTCCGCGGCGACCGCAACCACCGCGCACTCGACCACCGCGGGATGCGCCAGCACAGCTTGTTCCACTTCGTACGAGCTGATGTTCTCGCCGCGTCGCCGCAATGCGTCCTTGTAGCGATCAACAAAGTAAAACCAGCCGTCGTCGTCTTTCCGAAGAGCGTCTCCGGTGTGGAACCAAAGGTTGCGCCAGGCCTCGGAGGTCTTCTCCGGCATTCCGTAGTAGCCCATGCTGCAGGTCCAGGGATAGCGCGGACGAACGACGAGTTCGCCAACCTCACCCACGGGGACCTCTTCGTCGGTTTCGGGATCGACGAGTCGGATCTCGAAGAAATCACTCACCACGAGGCCGGCAGCGCCTGCCGGTCGAGTTTCACCGTACGGAGACAGGATGGGTGCGGACGTTTCGGTCAGTCCGAAGACTTCCACGAACGCCTCGATATCGAAGCGGGCCTTGAACTCTTCGAGAATGCTGCTGGCGGTTGGCGCCGAGAAGACGCACCGCACGGGGTTATTGGCATCGTCGTCTCGCCGCTCTTGCTTCCATATGAAGTCCATCATCACGCCGATGAAGTTCGTGACAGTCACTCCCTCGTCGCGTACTTGATCGACCCATCGGCTGGCGCTGAACTTCGAGCGGATCACCAGGCTCGCCCCGGCCACCAGCGCGGGGTAGGCAGCCATGAACTGCGCGTTGCCGTGGAAGAGCGGTGTGACCGTCATGTACCGATCACTCGAGGTAAGCCGAGTAAGCGAGACAACCTCGTCAGCGAAGAAGTACATCTGCGCTTGCGGCATCGCCACGCCCTTGGACGGACCGGTGGTTCCCGAAGTGAAGAAGATCGACGCGAGAGACGAATGCGCAGGTGTTGGGAATTCACGATCCTCGCCGTCTAGGAGTTCATCCCACAAGGACGCGGTCCACCCAGCCTCGGTGAGCATCGAGATCGCCTCGGCGCCGGCACCGCGGTCGATGATCCAGAAGTGATCGATCGAGTCGAGTTGCTGGCGCAATCGCACAAACCGCTCGGCGAATACGTCGTCGATCACCGCCCACCTCGGACTCGTCACGTTCCCCTGATGACGCAGGAACTCACCCTCGTACGCCGTATTGATCGGGACCTCGACCAACCCGGACAACCCGGTAGCCAGCCAGGTCCGCACGAACTGCGAGGAGTTGATCGCCATGATCAACACTCGATCTCCGACGCTCGCGCCGCGAGCGAACATTGCATCTGCGACGCAACGCGACTCACGACGTATCTCGCCGTAGCTCCAACGCCGGTCTTCTTCGGGGGCAATGAGGAATATCGCATCGGGTTGCTCGCTCGATCGGTGATTGAGGACCGTGCTCAGCGTCCAATCCGACCGGTCGGCAAACGTGGGCGTGAGGTCGTTGTACGTGCGTGTCACCGGGGGCGTTCTCCTTGATCGAAATCCAGGATAATTATATGCATTAATTAGATTACCGTGCGTGGTTTCACAGCCGTCACCGCCGGCAACACCTCGCGACCGATGCGTTGAATCGCAGCAATGGTCTCGTCAGCATTCATGGTCGGCCATTGCGGACGGATAAGCAGCGGGTCAACGGGCAGTTCGGTCACCAGTTGCACGAGCTTCTCGGCGACCTCATCTGGCGTGCCCACAACTGCGTGATCCTCGACGGCCTTGGCGAACTCGTTCTTGAGGTCGGCATTGGCCATGACGTCCAGGCCCTTCTCCAGGTAGGTGAGGTAACGGCCCTGGGCAACGCGCGCGAACTCGAGCAGCGCCTCGTCCTTGGTGTCCGCCACCATGATGTTGCGGCGCAACGGCTGCGGGGTAAAGGTCTTGCCTCGCTCGGCGAATCCCTCGGCCACCACGCGGTAGCGCTCGCGGACTTCGTCCACCGGGGTCTCGGGCGGGCAGGCGTAGCCGTCACCGAACTTGCCGGCTCGGATGGCGCCCGGAAGCGAGTGTGCGCCTACCCAGATTGGTAGCGGATCTTGCACCGGCTTCAAGTGGGGCTTCACGTTCTCCAGCGTGAAGTACTTCCCGTGGAAGGTGACTTC
Organism: Candidatus Nanopelagicales bacterium; assembly: GCA_030836325.1. The sequence continues at coordinate 6,138 of JAURQC010000030.1, read as the reverse complement.
GTCTTGGGTCCACAGCATGCGCAGCAACTCGAGGGTCTCGTTCATGCGACCAGCGCGCTCCTTGAACGGGATCCCGAGATAGTCGAACTCCTCGGCTCGATAGCCCAGTCCAAGCCCTGCGATCAGACGACCTTCCGTCACGACGTCCAGGGTCGCGAGTTCCTCGGCAAGCATGACCGGGTGGTATAACGGAGCGATCATGATCTGAGTTGCGAGCTTCACATCCGGGTTAACCTCCGCGGCAAGCCGCGCCAGCAGCGGGACCGGTTGCAGCCAGCGCAGGTCTCCGTACAAGAAGTGCTGACCAATGACGATGTAGGTAAATCCTGCGTCCTGCGCGGCATGAGCGATGCGCACGACATCCTTGAACTGCTGCTGCGGCGGTACCGAAGCGGGCACGTCACTCAAGAGCAGACCCATTGCAACCATGTGTTCGTTCCTTCCCTAGTTCTCACCCATATGCATGCCGTACGCACTCCAACCACCGTCGACGGGAATCACCGCACCCGTGACGTAACTTGCTTTGCGTGACATCAAGAACGTCACGACTTCTGCCACTTCGTCGACTACGCCCGTACGCGCCATCGGGATGTGGGAGACATAAGCCGAAGAACTCGCGTTCCCCGAATCCTTCATTGCAGCCTGCAGCGCGGTGTCGATCGCGCCGGGCGCGACAGCATTGACCCGGATGCCGTCCCGCGCCCACTCCACAGCGAGTGATCGGACGAGTCCATGGACACCGGCTTTGGCCGCGCAGTAGGCCGCCCGTCCGCCGAACCCGAGTTCACCAGCAATGGAGCCCATCATCACGATGCTGCCCCCCGTGCCGGTGTCGTGCATCCACCCAGCCGCGGTTCGCGCGCCGGTGAACGCAGCGGTAAGCATCACACTCGTCAATCGCTCCCACTCCGAAACCGGGTATTCGACAGAAGCGCCTGGAGAGACGATTCCGGCATTCGCCACGAAACCGGTCACCGGACCGACCTGAGCTGCCCGCTCCCCGGCCTCAGAGATCACCTGCTCATCTCGAACGTCACCGACAACCGCGAGATGGTCACCGGGAAGGCAATCCATTACCTCCCCGAGGGATTCCCTTTCGACATCAACGCCCACGACGTGCCAACCATCGGTCGCCAATGATCGCGCGACAGCAGCACCTATCCCCTGTCCGGCACCGGTCACGATGACCGAACGGCGCACGGGCGTTGCCGTGGAAGTCATCAATCCTCCGGGCCAATGGGATAAATCCTTACAATGATGATCCTAGAATAGGAGTAGGTGCCTGTCTTGTCCGACAAACGCCCACCTTGGGTGCTTGATCTCTCACCTACTCCAGAGTCGAATTCACCTACTCCAGAGTCGATATCCGCCCCACTCGCGCGCCGATTCGGGGAGATCGACGACTCCCTCGACATTGATGCGCTTGCGCTTGATAAGCAAGCGGCCGTCGGTGTCCTCCAGCAGGTCGTCGTAGCGCCCCGTGATCACGGAGGTGCGATCCGAACGGATGAATACCGCCTGGAAGTATGCGCGTGATCGCACCAGTCCACCGTCTTGTCGGCTCGCCAGCACGTTGCCGATGTGGTGCTTACCCGCACTCCAGTCGGCGTCCCAGTTGTTGCGGTAGACCTGCATGAACGCCTCGCGGCCACTATGCAAGGTCTCACCTCGGGTAATCGCGATGTCTTCAGCGAGCAGCGAGTCGAGGAGATCGAAGTCGCCATAGTCGATGGCGAAGGCGTACAGCGCGTACACCTGCGCCGCGCGACTTGCCAGTTCGGTGTCCAAGTTGGCAAGTTCAGCCGGATCGATATGTGGTCCATCAGTCATGAGTGCTCTCCTGTTCTATTGCCTAGGCGGAATCGGTCACTACTTGGCGATCTGACCGCCGTCGACCGGTAGCGCAACACCGGTCACAAATCCAGCATCGTCACTGGCTAAAAAAGCAGCTGCACCAGCGATCTCCTCAGGAGTTCCCGGGCGCTGCATGGGAATCGCTGCGACGAACGCGTCTTTCAGATCGTCGATATTCGCCCCCGGATCGCGCCCAAAGAAACGCGGAAGCATGGGGGTGTCGATGGGCCCGGGACAGATGACGTTCACACGCACGCCGTCAGCGGCGACAGCCAACGCGAGGGATCGCGCGTAGGAAACGACGGCCCCCTTCGTCAATGAATACAGCGGGCTGAAGGGGGAGCCGACTAATGCGGCCGTCGACGCAACCAAAGTGATCGCGCCCTTTCCACGTGCCTTGATCAGCAACGGCAACGCCTTTTGTGCTGGGAAGAAAGCACTTTTGACATTTACCTCAACTGCTCGCTCGAATTCCTCATCGCTGACAGTCACGCCTGCGGCACCCGGCATGCCTACCTGGGAATGAAGAACATGGAGAACCCCGTGATCGTTGGAGATGTGCGACAGGACGGCATCGAGGTCCTCTGGCGACGTCGCATCCACGATCACTGCGTGTGCGCGTCCGCCAGAAGCTTCGATTCCTTCTACAACCAAGCGCCCGGCATCTGCGTCGATGTCCGCGACGTAGACCACCGCACCCTCGGCGGCAAACCGGCGACAAACTGCTGCACCCATGCCCGACCCACCACCGAGGACGAGCGCAACTCGATCGCGCAGCCGGTCCATCAACTGGATTCCGGTGACGATCCCTCATCCTTGGCCGGCCCACCACGGCCATCGCCGGGCATCCGGCGCGAATCGTGGCTAGTGGTAACACTCACCGGAACGACCTGGATGACCCGGCGCTTGGGTGTATCCAGGAGTCGGACGAATGCCATCGGGTCAGCAGGCTGGAGCCGAGCGCCGATCGCGTAGAGCATCTTGTCGAACGTCTCGCTACCGGGCTTGTGCAGAATCGCCGTTCCACGTACCGCGACCATCTGCCGTCCGGGGGTCTCAGTTCCCGCATTGCTGACCACCACCGTGACCCGGGGATCGTCGTTCAATTGCGCGACCTGCGGCCTAGTGATCACCGAAGCGATCCAAAAGCAGTCGTCCTCGTAGACGAAGCTCATCACCACACCCGAGGGCCAGCCGCCCTCGCGATTGAAAATAAAAGTGCATTCGCTCTGGGTCGCTAGCAGGTGATCGCGATCCTCGGGGAGCAACTTCACCCCGGACAGATCGTCAACGTCGTCAATGCCCAACCGGCCCATGCACGCCTCCTGAATACGTTTTCTTGAATTGATGATATTGGTAGGTATAGATTTATGCCAGAGTTTTTTTCAATTGCCCCCGTTTAGGAGCAGTGACATGTCGGATAGACCCGTGATCGTCGCCGCGTTGCGCTCTCCCATGGGCAAAGGCAAAGAAGGCGGAGCGCTGTCGGGCCTGCACGCGGTGGACCTGCTCTCCCAGGTCATCGACCAACTAGTCACCTCGACCGGCATCGACCCAGGTTCAGTGGACGACGTTCTCATCGGCTGCGTTTCTCAGGCCGGCGAGCAGTCCGGAACCCCTGGACGCCAGGCCTGGCTCGCGGCAGGCTTCCCTGAGCACGTGCCGAGTACCACCATCGAACGCAAGTGCGGAAGCGGCCAGCAAGCCATCGACTTTGCCGCCCAAGGCATCGCTGCTGGCGCCTACCGCATCGCGATCGCTGGCGGCATCGAATCCATGAGTCGTGTTCCCATGGGCAGCAACCGGATGGGGATGGATCCGCAAGGACCGTTGGTGCGCGAGCGATTCCCCGACCTCACGTCACAGGGAGTTGCCGCCGAACGGGTCGCCGACAAGTGGGGTCTGACCCGCGAGCAACTAGACGAATATGCAGCGGAGTCCCACCGCAGGGCCGGAGCCACGGCGGATACCGGCGGCTTCGACGCCGAGATCGCAGCCATCACCACACCCGACGGCACGGTGTCCGCCGATGAGTCGATCCGTCGCGGAACGAGCGTCGAGAAGCTCGCCGCCCTCAAGCCGGCCTTCGCGACCGAGGACAACATGGCCCACTGGCCCGCAATCAAATGGAAGGTCACCGCTGGGAACTCCTCGCAAATCACCGATGGTGCAGCAGCACTGCTGTTGATGTCAGAGGATGCGGCCAAAGAGGCCGGATTGAAGCCTCGGGCACGAATCGTCGCCTCAACCGTGGTCGGTGATGACCCAGTGCTGATGTTGACAGGGCCAATCCCCGCGACTCAACGTGTCCTCGAGCGCGCTGGAATGACGATCGATCAGATGGATGCCATCGAGATCAACGAGGCGTTTGCGTCCGTGCCCCTCGCCTGGCAAGCAGAGTTCGACGTCGATCCAGCCATCGTTAATCCGGTGGGTGGCGCCGTCGCCCTCGGGCACCCGCTCGGCGCCTCCGGAGCTCGCATCGCAACGACATTGCTGCACCACCTCGAACGCACGGGTGGTCGCTACGGACTTCAAACGATGTGTGAAGCCGGGGGTATGGCCAACGCGATGATTATCGAGCGACTGGACTAGGGAGCTCACAATGAACATCGAGCGACTGGACTAGGGAGCTCACAATGAACATCGAGCGACTGGACTAGAGCGAATCAACAGGAGGAATGCATGGAACTGACCGGCGCATCGGCACTCGTCACAGGAGGCGCGTCCGGTCTCGGGCTGGCAACCGTCCGTGATCTCGCTGACCGGGGAGTCAATGTCGTCATCTTGGACCTTCCGAGTTCCGACGGTGCAGCAGTGGCCGAGGAACTCGGTGAACTCGTGCACTTCTCACCGGGCGACGTTACTAATTCCGAGACCGTTGATGCAGCACTCGACCTGGCCACGGCCAAGGGTCCGCTTCGTGTTCTGGTCCACTGCGCTGGCAAAGGCGGCACGCTGCGGATCTTGGACAAAGAAGGCAACCCGGGTTCGCTGGAGATGTACCAATCGCTCATCGAGCTGAACCTGGTTGGCACGTTCAACGTCCTTCGTCTCGCAGCTGCGCGCATGTCTGCGCAAGACCCGATGGGTGAGGAACGGGGGGTGTGCATCCTGACCGCATCCGTTGCTGCATGGGAAGGGCAGATTGGCCAGATTCCCTACGCATCGGCCAAAGCCGGTGTCGTAGGTATGACGATCGTTGCTGCCCGCGACCTCGCCAAACGACTCATTCGTGTGTGCACAATCGCGCCGGGCGTATTCGACACACCAATTCTCGCCCGATTCTCCGACGAGATCCGCGAGGGTCTGGGGGCGCAGGTCCCGCATCCTTCACGCCTCGGCCGGCCTGAGGAGTACGCATCACTTGCCATGCAGATCGTGGACAACCCGATGCTCAACGGCGAGACGATCCGACTCGATGGAGCAATTCGGATGAGTGCGAAATGAGCGACCAGCCGCCGGTCCTCGTCGAGCAAATCGAGGGTGTTCAGGTCATCACAATCAACAGACCCGAAGCTCGCAATTCGATCAACACGGTAACCGCCGAGGCCATTGGGGCCGCGATGGACGAACTCGATGCTCGCGCGGACCTTACGGCTGGCGTCATCACGGGCGCAGGCGGCACGTTCTGCGCCGGTATGGACCTCAAGGCTTTCCTCGCCGGAGAGAAACCATCTATACCCGTGCGCGGCTTCGCCGGAATAGTCGAGAAGCCCAGTGACAAGCCATTGATTGCCGCCGTCGAGGGGTACGCCCTCGCGGGCGGCTTCGAGATCGCCCTAGCGTGCGACATCATCGTGGCTGCGAATAACACCAAGTTCGGACTTCCCGAGGTCAAGCGCGGTCTGGTTGCTGCAGGTGGCGGGTTGATGCGGCTTCCGCAGCGGGTGCCGTATCACTTGGCCATGGAGTGGGCGCTCACCGGCGACATGATCGAAGCTGAGGAGGCCTATCGCGCCTCGCTGGTCACCCACCTCACTGAGCCAGGTTCGGCGATGGACACTGCGATGGATGTAGCTCGGCGCATTGCTGCGAACGGCCCACTCGCCGTTCGAGCGACCAAGCAGATCATCGTTCAGTCCACCGACTGGGCCCTGGCAGAGTCCTTCGACAAACAGCGAGAGATCAGCCTGCCGGTTCGAGAATCCGAAGATGCGAAAGAAGGAGCCCGCGCGTTCACCGAGAAGCGTGCACCCAACTGGCAGGGCCGCTAGTAACCATCCGACTGCAGGTGGTCTACGAAGGGTCCAACTACTGCGGGGCGGGGAATTGCGGTTTGCG